>NZ_CP114286.1:1633750-1960500 GCF_027111275.1 Flavobacterium luteolum
AAGAATTGAATCTGAGGTTCTAATGATGTTTGTTTTTCTTCTGAAAGATGAATCGGCAGTTCTGATTTTGGAAAACGTTTTTGCTTTTCGATCTGTCTCAGACAATTATTGGAAGCAATTCTAAAAATCCAAGTTCCAATAGAAGATTCATTTCTAAAAGTTTCCAACTTCTGCCAGACAATTATAAAAGTTTCTTGTGTTAAATCTTGAGCGGCGTCATAATCATTTACAAATCCCATGCAAAGCCTAAAAATTCTGTCCCAATATGTTTTGTAGATTTCTTCGAATTTCATTTTAAACTTTAATAAAATTATTTAACTGCTCCATGTACCAAGCGGTATCATCGTACATAATAAAATGCAGACCATTTGTGGCATACTGAAAATTTGCCGTTTTTAAATTTTTATACTGATCTTCAATTGCTGGTTTTAAATTTATAAAATAAGATTCTAATAGAATTAAAGCCGGGCATTTAATTTGTGCGATTTTTTCTCTTAAATCGATATTGAAAAAATCACAATACATTTGTCCAAAAGTTGTTCTGTCTGATTTTACACTCCAATCTACCACCATATCCAGCTTAGATGCATCTGCTAAAAGTCTTGGCATGGTCTTTTTTTGCATATCATAAAACTGATCATTGCTCATGCCCGTCATTTGATTTACTGTTGAAGAGCAGTCATTATTTATTTTTGATTTAAAAGCAGAATCATTTAAAGCAGCTAAACAAGGAAGCGCATCTACCACCACAATTTTACTAATCAAATCTGGATAATCTGCCGCAATAGCAAGCGCAAGTCCGCCTCCCATACTATGGCCAATTAAGATTGGTTTTTCAATATTATTTTCTTTGATATAATTGGCAATTCCGTTTTTCCAATTTTCAAACGAAGCATTTGGCTGTGCTTTTCTCCCTGCAAAACCTGCCATTGTAAGTGTATAACAGGTAAAATTATTTTCGAATGCGGCTTTGGTTTCATTCCAAACATCTCCAGAAGATGCAAAACCTGGAATAAATATAATAGATTGATCTCCATTTCCAGTTTTTAAAACCTCAAACGGAAATTGTTTTGTTTGTCCGAAAACATTTAGACATAATGCTGAGAATAAGAATGCGATAATTAAGATGATATACTTTTTCATTTTTAATAGTTTTAAGTTGTTAATTAAATCGGATCCATGCTTTTGATACGACAACTATTAAAATGTTACAACTCAGATTATTTTTTTATGAAAAAATTACTAATTCTAATGTTTGTGGAGTTTTTAACCGCAAAGGGCGCAAAGGTTTACGCAAAGAACGCGAGTTTTTTTGCTCGCAAAGACGCGAAGTCGCGAAGTTTTTTTTCCCAATCTTGTCATTTCGACGAAGGAGAAATCTTCGCGAGAAGCTCCGCAATCAAAATCATCAATCTTTGTAGAGTTACTTGTGGAGATTTCTCCTTCGTCGAAATGACAAACTGTACGCATTGTCAGTCTGAGCGAAGTCGAAGACCGCGCGAGAAGCTCCGCAATCTAAATCACCAATCTTTGTAGAGTTACTTATGTGGTCTTCGACTTCGCTCAGACAGACAAAACAAGACATAAAAAAAATCCCAAACCCCAATCGTAAAATTGGAATTTGGAATTTTTATATTGAAATTTTAAAATAATTAACCTACAAGGTTGATGATTTTTCCAGGAACGATAATCACTTTATTTGGTGTTCTTCCGTCTAAGTGTTTTTGTGTTCTTTCGTCTTTCATTACGATTTCTTCGATTTGTGCAGCGGTTAAATCCAAAGGCAATTCGATTGTGAAACGCATTTTTCCGTTGAAAGAAACTGGATATTCTTTGTTAGTCTCTACTAAATGTTTTGCCTCAAAAGCTGGGAAAGCCACTTCTGAAATTGAAGTTGTATGTCCTAACTGTGCCCATAATTCTTCTGCAATGTGAGGAGCATACGGAGAAACCAAAATTGCTAACGGTTCTAAAATCGCTCTAGAATGACAGTTTTGAGAAGACAATTCGTTTACACAAATCATAAACTGAGAAACTGAAGTGTTGAAAGAGAAATTCTCGATATCTTCTGCTACTTTTTTGATTGTTTTATGCAATGATTTTAAGTTGTCTTTTGTTGGTTCGTCGTTGTTTACAATTAAACCATTATCATCAAAATACAATCTCCATAATTTTTTCAAGAAACCAAATACACCAGAAATCCCGGCAGTATTCCAAGGTTTTGCCTGCTCTAACGGGCCTAAGAACATTTCGTATAAACGTAATGTATCAGCACCGTATTCTGCGCAGATATCATCTGGAGTTACAACATTATAGTAGGATTTCGACATTTTTTCAACCTCGCGTCCTACAATGTATTTTCCGTTTTCATCAAAAATAAATTCTGCTGTATTGAAATCTTCTCTCCAAGCTTTGAACTTTTCGATATTTAATTCATCCGAAGAATTTACAAAATGAACGTCAACACGAATTGGCTGTACATTTTGACCTTCGATTTTATTTTTAGATACAAAAGTATTTGTTCCTTCTAATCTGTAAACATAAGCCGTCGTACCCAAAATCATTCCCTGATTGATCAGTTTTTTGAATGGTTCTTCGGTTGGAGCAAAACCTTTGTCTTTTAAGAATTTATTCCAAAAACGAGAATACAACAAGTGACCTGTAGCGTGCTCACTTCCTCCAATGTATAAATCTACATTCTCCCAGTAAGCCAAAGCTTCCTTGCTTGCAAATTCATTTTCATTGTGCGCATCCATATAACGCATCCAATACCATGAACTTCCCGCCCAACCCGGCATTGTATTCAATTCCAAAGGAAAAATCGAAACATTATCAACTAAATCAGTTGCAACAACTTTATTTTGTTTTGTATCCCAAGCCCAAACTGCAGCGTTTCCTAATGGAGGCAAACCGTCTTCTGTTGGTAAATATTTCTCTACTTCTGGCAAAATAATTGGCAAATGCTGTGTATCGATCATTTTAGGCAATCCGTTCACATAATAAACAGGGAACGGCTCTCCCCAATAACGCTGACGAGAGAAAACAGCATCACGCAAACGATAATTGGTTTTACCTTTTCCTTGTCCAATTTCTTCTAACTTATAAATTGCTTTTGCTGTCGCGTCTTTATAATTTAATCCGTTTAAGAAATCAGAAGCTGTGATTTCAACATTGTCTTTTGATCCGTAAGCTGCTTCAGAAATATCAACATTTGCGAAGATATTTTTGATTTCCTGCATTCCGTTCTGACCTTTAAAGAAATTAGCAAAAGCATAATCTCTTTCGTCTCCGCAAGGAACCGCCATTACAGCACCAGTTCCGTAACCTGCCAAAACATAATCACCAATCCAAACTGGAATAGCTTCTTTTGTAAAAGGATGTTCAGCATAAGCTCCAGTGAAAACTCCTGAAATGGTTTTTACATCGGCCATACGCTCACGCTCCGAACGTTTTGCTGTTTTTTCGATATACGCTTCAACTGCTTCTTTTTGTTCTGGAGTTGTAATTTTAGCAACCAAATCATGTTCTGGTGCCAAAGTCATAAAAGTAACTCCGAAAATTGTATCAGGACGCGTAGTAAAAACTTCGATTACCTCATCATGATTTTTCACATTAAAAGTTACCAAAGCTCCAACCGATTTCCCGATCCAGTTTCTTTGAGACTCTTTGATTGACTCACTCCAATCGATATCATTTAGACCCTGAAGCAAGCGTTCGGCATAAGCAGAAATTCGCATACTCCATTGTGTCATTTTTTTTCTTATAACAGGAAAGCCTCCACGTTCTGAAACTCCGTTTACAATTTCGTCATTTGCCAAAACAGTTCCTAAGCCTGGACACCAGTTTACTTCGGTTTCTGCCAAATACGTCATTCTGTATTGCAACAAGATTTTCTCTTTTTGTTCTTCAGAATAAGAGTTCCATTCATCAGCAGTAAAAATCGCAACATTATCGTCGCAAACTGCTTCAACCAATGCATTTCCACTTTCTTCAAAAACAATTACAAGCTCCGAAATATCAAATGCTTTTCCTTGTTTTCTGCAATACCAAGAATTGAACAATTGGATAAAAATCCATTGTGTATGCTTGTAATAATCAGGATTTGATGTACGCACTTCACGAGCCCAATCAAATGAGAATCCGATTTTGTCTAATTGTTTTCTGTAACCCGCAATTTGTTTTCCTTCTTTGTCTACTCCACCATCAATATTTACGCGCGTTGTATCTTCAGGACGTTGTCCTGTCTGAATCGCATATTGTTCTGCTGGCAATCCGAAACTATCGTATCCCATTGGATGCAAAACATTGAAACCTTGATGTCTCTTGAAACGAGAATACACATCTGAAGCTATATAACCCAGCGGGTGCCCAACATGCAGTCCTGCTCCAGATGGATAAGGAAACATATCGAGAACATAATGTTTCGGCTTTTCAGAGTTATTCTTTGCTGCAAAAGTTTGATTTTCTGCCCAATATTTTTGCCATTTGGCTTCAATTTCGTTTGGATTGTACTTCATTTCTAAGTGACTAAGATTCTAAGTTACTAAGGTTCTAAGCTTTTCACTAAATTAATTAAGCCGCAAATTTACATTTATTGCGGATTGTAGCAAAGCTATTTCACTGACAAACAAATAAAATAACAAAATACTTATTTTTAATTACGTAAAAATACTTATGTTTGCATTTTAATACTTAGAAAATATATTGCGGAGACAGAATACTTTTATCAGAAAAGAATTATTTTTGAATAGCATTTAAAAAATCAAAATGGCTGACAGTAAAAAATATAGCGTCGAAGTTCGTGTTTGGATTGAAGAAGCTGAAGGCGCTTTTCTTGGAATAGGAAAAATCTGGTTATTGGAAAACATCCAAAAAACAGGTTCGATTACCAATGCCGCAAAAGAAATGAAAATGGCGTATCGTCAGGCTTGGCAACTAGTTGAAGAAATGAATCAGCGTGCTGAAAGTCCGTTAGTTGAAAAACTTCTTGGAGGAAAAGGTGGCGGCGGAGCACGATTAACCGAAGCAGGAGAAAGAGCTATCACTGTTTTTTATGAAGTTGAAAAACGTATTAAAGAGTTTGCTCAAAAAGAAACTCAAAATTTGAAGTTTTAAAAATATATTTAAACACATAGAAACATAGCTTTAGCAATCGTAAAAAGGCGTTTCACTTAATTTAAATACACATAGCAAATCTATGTTTTAGAAACTAGTTTCTTTTTCATAATCCTTTTTAGAGTGAAAATCTATGTTCCTATGTGTTTAAAAAAATAAACATTTAAACCAAAACCTTTTTTTTAACCATCAGTATTCATTTTAAAACATACTGAATTTAACAGCCAAAAACCATGAACCAAAAACTGTATTTATTCTTTGTTTTTATAAGCCTGAAAAGTTTTTCTCAAATACAAAATTCGAAAACCCGAGATAGCATAAAAAAAGAAGAACTAAATGAGATTGTCATTACAGCTTCTCGCCGTTCCGAAAAATTAATGCATTCTCCTATAAGTATTGAACAGTTAAAATCGGCGGAAGCCAAAGTTATGGGATCGCCGAGTATTTATGAAGCACTAGAAAATGTAAAAGGCGTTCAGATTATTACGCCAAGTTTGGGTTTTAAAGTTATAAATACGAGAGGTTTTGCCAACTCTACCAATGTACGATTTGCGCAATTGGTAGACGGAATCGATAATCAGGCGCCACATTTGGGCGCTCCAATTGCAAACGCTTTGGGCGCAAATGATCTCGATATTGATAAAATCGAAATTATTCCGGGAACAGCCGCCGCTTTGTACGGAATGAATGCGATTAACGGTTTAGCCAATATTCAGACCAAAAATCCTTTTGAATATCAAGGAATCGCCATTCAACAATTAACAGGAGTAAATCATGTCGGGAATATTGATCGGTTTTCACCGAAAGTATATTCTCAGTTTAATTTAAGAATTGCCAAAGCTTTCAATGAAAAATGGGCGTTTAAAATCAATGCATCAACTACAGGCGGAACAGACTGGGTTGCCGATGACAGAACTGATTTGGCTCCAAATGCCAATGCTTCAACCGGTTTGTTTGGCGCAGATAATCCAGCTTATGACGAAGTAAACGGTTACGGCAACGAATCGGCAAATCGAAAAACATTAAATTTAAATGGCAAAAATTATGTTGTTGCCAGAACGGGTTATCGAGAAACTGACATTTCTGACTACGAAATCAAAAATTACAAAGCCGATTTTGGATTGTATTTTCGACCAAAGAAAAATCACGAACTTTCTGTGACTTACAAAACAGCCTTAATCAATACTATTTACCAGCGTTCAAATAGATTTCGTTTAGATAATTATACTTTAAATCAATTTTCTGCCGATTATCATACTCTTATTTTTCAGGTAAAAGCTTATGCAACAACCGAAAATACTGGCGATTCATACAACATGCGTTCTCTGGCAGAAAATATGGATCGCGCTTTTAAATCGGATGATAAATGGTTTGCAGATTATAGTACAGCTTATAAAAATGCTGTCACTGGCGGAGCAAGCGTTGCCGACGCGCACAGAATTGCCAGAACACAATCTGATTCAGGAAGATTTCTGCCTGGAACTGAAGCTTACGAACAAAAGAAAAACGAATTGATCGATATTAATAATTGGGATATTGGCGCTGCTCTGAGAGTAAAATCAACTTTGGTTCATGGCGAAGGATTGATTAATTGGGACAAAGCTTTTGTTTCTTTTTTCGAAAAAATTGATGCGAAACTTTTAAGCGGTGTCGATTACAGAAATTATATTATTGTTCCCGATGGAAATTATTTCATCAATCCAGTTCATGCTGACGAAAATCTGACGTATCAAAAAACTGGCGCTTTCACACAAGTGACAAAAGATTTTTTCTCAGATAAATTAAGATTGGGTGCAACTGTCAGAATGGATAAAGCAGATTATTTTGATGCGAAATTTACGCCTCAGTTCACAGCTGTTTATTCTCCAAAAGAAACCATCAATTTTAGAGCTTCTTACCAAAACGGTTATCGTTTTCCGAGTATTTTCGAAGGATTTTCTAATGTAAATTCAGGCGGTGTAAAACGTGTTGGCGGATTACGAATTATGTCTGACGGAATTTTCGAAAACTCTTATACCAAAGCTTCAATTGATAAATTTCAAGCGCAAGTAAATACCGATGTGAATACAAATGGCTTGACTCAAGCGCAAGCCATCGAAAAAAATAAAAATACGATTCAGAAAAATCCGTACACGTATTTAGAACCTGAATTTGTAAAATCGTTTGAAGTTGGCTTTAGAGGAATTGCACTAAACAGAAATCTTTTTATTGATGCCGATTTCTATTACAACTCATATAAAAACTTCATCGCGCAAGTTGAAGCGAGTATCCCCAACACGACAGATCCAAATATGATTCCGACTGCTTTATATTCTAAAAACACTCAAAATCGCTACAGGCTTTGGACCAATTCTAAAAGTAAAATTTACAATTATGGAGGAAGTTTAGGTTTGAAATATCGCTTTGATAATACTTTTAGTGCTCTGACAAATTTAACTTATACCAAATTGGATAGAACTGATGATAAAGATGGTTTGGAAGATGGTTTCAATACTCCAGAATTTAATGTGAATGGAACTCTAATTGCTCAAAATATTTGGAAAAGCCTAGGTGCGAGTGTTACGGCACGTTATCAAAACAACTTTGATTATGTTTCTTTCTTGGTCAGCGGAACTGTTCCTGCATATTGGTCAATGGATGCGCAAGTAAATTATGCTTTCAAAAAAGGCATTTCGGCAAAATTAGGAGGAACAAATATTCTCAATAAACCTTATACTTCAATTCTCGGTGGACCATCAATTGGCGGATTGTATTATTTGTCATTAATTTGGGAAACCAGTAAAATTTAAACTATAAATTCTATGAAAACTAAAAATTACATTCTCGTTCTTTTAATTGCATTTTCATGCTCTATGTGCAATTCTTCAAAAAAAGAAGAAAAAAATTCAACTGAAAAAACTTCTGAAACCAAAGAACACGAACACGCAACTCTTTCTTCGGAAGACAGTTTAAAGCTAGCCAATCATACCATTGAAGTAAAAGGCGATGTTGAGTTTCCTCTACAATTAACTGTTGATTCTTTAAAGAAAATGAAAGTTGCAACAATTAATAATTTCAAAATTTTAGGTAAAAATGGAGAAGTAAAACGAGAAGTAAAAACCTGCAAAGGCGTTTTACTGAGAGACATTTTAGAAAAGGCCAAAATCAAACAGGAAGATCATAAAGACCGTAACTTTTACATTGTAGAAAGAGCTTCAGATAATTACAGAGCAACTTACTCATGGGCAGAACTTTTCAACAATCCTACGGGAGATAATGCCTATATTCTTTTTGAAGAAAATGGAAAACCAATTAAAAATGGAGAGATGATTGCAATTTGCAAAAATGATGTTCGAACTGGACCTCGACATGTTTATTGGCTAAAAAGCATTGAAGTTTATAAGGTTAAGTAAAGGTTCTGAGGTACTAAGATGCTAAGATTCTAAGTTTTTTGCCACAGATTAAAAAGATTTACACAGATTTTAAAAAATCCTTTTAATCTTTTTAATCTGTGGCTATACTTTTTATTTGCGAACCTTGCGAAAAGCTTTGCGTTTTTTTGCCACAGATTAAAAGGATTTATACAGATTTAAAAAAAATCATTTTAATCCTTCTAATCTGTGGCTATACTTTTTATTTGTGAACCTTGCGAAAAGCTTTGCGTACTTTGCGGTTAAATAAAAACTTTGATTCAAGATTTAAATCGTACTTTTAAGTATAAAAGTTTGTTATTAACTTTAAATAAAGAAATTCTTTATTATTTTTACCACATAATTTAAGCAAACTATGAGTTCTAACTTTGATAAATTTCAAAAACGCAGGTTAATTTCCTCTTATTTTTCGGTAGTTTTAAGTGTATTCTTGGTATTATTCCTTTTGGGTGTACTAGGATTATTCATTATTAATTCGAAACAGTTGGCAGACGATTTTAAAGAAAAAATCGCCATGACCGTTTTCTTCAAAAATGAAGCTAATGACAGTATTATCAAAGCATTCAACACTGAACTTAAAAGAGCGCCTTTTGCTAAATCTTTTGTTTATGTATCGAAAGAAAAAGCAGCAAAAGAACACACTGATATTATCGGAGAAGACTTTTTAACCTTTTTAGGAGAAAATCCGTTATTGAATTCATACGACATTCACTTAAAAGCAGATTATGTAGAAAGAGACAGTATCGTTAAGATTGAAAGTAACTTTCGCAAAAATGCTATGATTTCAGATATTGTTTACGACAAACAATTGGTAAATCTTGTAAATGACAACATCAGAAAAGTAAGTATGTGGATTTTGATTATTAGTGGTTTCTTGACAGTAATTGCAGTTTTATTAATCAATAGTTCATTGCGTTTGTCTATACATTCAAATCGTTTTATTATCAAAACTATGCAGATGGTTGGAGCTACAAAAGCATTTATCCGTAAGCCGTTTGTAATGCGAAGCGTAAAACTTGGAATGCTTGGAGCTGGTTTAGCCATTATTGCTTTAATCGCGCTTTTATTATATGTAGACACTAATTTCCCTGGTTTAGGAATTCTAGAAGACAAAGCTTTAACTGGTTTAGTTTTAGTTGCTGTTTTCGGATTAGGAGTTCTAATTACCTGGGTAAGCACACATTTTGCAACACAGCGTTTCTTGAATTTAAGAACTGACGATCTTTATTAATTTTTGATTTTAGATTGCAGACTTTAAATTTTAGATTACAATGCCTTCGCTTTTGCTCAGGCTACAAATAAACAAACTCAGCTTTGCTGGTTTAACAAAAGACAAATATGAAAAACAATAATAAAGAAGAACAACAAGTTCGAAAACAGGAATTCCTTTTTGACAGCATCAATTATAAGATTTTATTGATTGGTATTGCTGTAATTGCACTCGGATTTATTTTAATGTCTGGTGGAGGAAGTAAAGATCCAAATGTTTTTAACGAAGAAATTTTTAATTTTAGACGTATTCGTTTAGCACCGACAACTGTTTTAATCGGTTTTGGAATCACGATTTATTCTATATTCAAAAAATCTAAATAGAAAACTTCTTAAAACATATTAGATTGTAGAATAATCTTTTTAAAAATCTAAGAATCCTAATTGATATAAAAATCAAATTAAATGAATTACTTACAAGCAATTCTTATTGCAATTGTAGAAGGCTTAACAGAATACTTACCTGTTTCTTCTACTGCTCACATGATATTTACAAGTTCTTTTTTTGGAATTCAGGAAGATGATTTTGTTAAACTATTTCAAGTTTCAATTCAATTTGGAGCCATTTTAGCTGTTGTTGTTTTATACTGGAAAAAGTTTTTTGATTTCACTAAAATCAATTTCTACCTTAAATTAGCTTGCGCAGTTATTCCTGCATTGATTTTAGGAAAATTATTTGATGATAAGATTGATGCAATTTTAGGAAATCCGATCCCAATTGCTATTGTGTTAATCCTTGGCGGTGTAATTTTACTATTTATTGATAATTATTTTAAAAATCCAACAATTGTCAATGAAGAAGAAATTACAATAAAAAAAGCAGTTACTATCGGTTTTTGGCAATGTCTTGCAATGATGCCTGGAACAAGCCGTTCGGCAGCTTCTATAATTGGAGGTATGCAACAAGGCCTTACAAGACAAACTGCAGCTGAATTCTCTTTTTTCTTAGCGGTTCCAACTATGCTTGCCGTTACAACTTATTCCTTATTTCTAAAAACATATGAAGTTTCACAATTAAAAGGATACGAATTATTAACACAATCAAATGATAACCTTAAAATGTTCTTAATTGGAAACGTTGTAGCATTTATAGTTGCTATCATAGCTATAAAATTCTTCATCGGAATTATCAAAAAATTTGGTTTTAAACCTTGGGGCTATTATCGCATTATAGTTGGAATCCTTTTATTAGCTTATTTTTCTTTAAATAAATAGAATTGAAAACGGTCGAAGAATATTTAGAAGGACAAGTTTTATTGATTGATAAACCTTTAAAATGGAGTTCATTTCAAGCTGTCAATAAATTAAAATACCTTTTAATCAATAAAGTTGGACTTCCAAAGAAATTCAAAATTGGTCATGCAGGAACGTTAGATCCTTTAGCGACTGGTCTTTTATTGATCTGTACAGGGAAATTCACCAAAAGAATTTCAGAACTTCAAGGTCAGGCAAAAGAATATACAGGAACTTTTTATATTGGAGCCACTACTCCATCGTACGATTTAGAAACCGAAATCGATCAGAATTTTCCAACAGAACATATTAACGAAGCTTTGATTTATGAAACGGTAAAACAATTTTTGGGCGAAATCGACCAAAAACCGCCAATTTTTTCTGCTATTAAAAAAGATGGTGTTCGTTTATATGAACATGCTCGCGCAGGAGAATCTATTGAAATTGCAAGCAGAAAAACTACTATTCACGAATTTGAAATCACTAGAATTGCATTACCAGAAGTCGATTTTAGAGTAGTTTGTTCCAAAGGAACGTACATTCGTTCTTTGGCTTACGATTTTGGGAAAGCCATGAATTCTGGCTCGCATTTAACTGTTTTACGCCGAACTAAAATTGGTGATTACGATGTGAAAAATGCGATTGATATTACTTTGTTTGAAGAAGAACTCCTAAAAAAATAAAAACCTTGTATGAAGAGAATTTTACTGACTATTGCGTTTATTACCTTTTTTAATCCATTTATACATAGTCAGGCAACTAAATTCACATACGCACAATTTGACTTTGCTGTTTCTATAACTGGAAACCCTAATAACACAAACGATTATTACGACTCAGAATCAACATCCTCAAATGCTTTTCTTGTCCCAAATGGTTTAGGTTCAAAACTTGGCTATGGAGTTCATTATAAAAAATGGCTAACATTTGGTATTCACAGTGGTATTGACTGGAAATGGGATGATAAACTTGTTGCTGTTCCTGTGTTTTTAAATCTTGGTTTAAGTCCAAAAGTGGGACCAGAAACGCGAATTATGCTACAGGTTGGTTACGGAAAAGGGTTTGCCATAGGACGTGGCAATTTAAATGGAGAATACAAAAAATTAAAACTCGGAATTGGCTCAGACGATTTTATTCTTTTTGCAGAAATCTGTGATTACGATTTTCCGCTTCATAATCAAAAAAGCATTGGTATGATTTCTTTTGGAATAACTCTTCAGGATTTCTTTTATTACTCATCATCAGAAGCAGACTAAATATTTGATATAAAAAAAAGCACATTACTTATCTGAAAGTAATGTGCCAAGCTCCTAAAAATAAGTAATTTTATTCCATACTTATATTAGTTAATAGTGAGGCACATTCTTCCCTCCAAATAAAAATTTAGAAAAGAAATCATAAAATCTTTCGAATAACTTTTTCATAATAGTGTACTTTTTAATTGTTGAACATTAAATAAAACACCAATAAAAAGAGTAAATCTGAAAGCTATAATAGATGTGGGATTAGTTTTACTAAGTTACGAAATTTAAAACAGGATAAAAAGACTTTAAGATAATTTTATCAACCAACTAACCTGTTTATCAACATATTAAACAAAATCTACAAACGGTTATATTTAATATTCTCCATAATTTCGACTAATTCTTCTTGTGTTGAGATTCCTTTGTCTGCCAAATACCATAATTGCAGATCCGTTTTTATTTTTTCGTCAATAGCACCAACTTCTCTTTTATGCTTCGCCATTAATTCAGTTGCTCCTTTTGGTCTTGGTCCCCAATCGGCGCGTACAATTCCGGCTTCTTTGCAAATAATAATCACTTTTGGAATTGCTCTTCCGCCATTGGTAAGATAGTGACTCATCAAATCATCGTTTTCATCACGAAATGCAATTCTCAGATCGATCTTTTTATGAGAAACCAAAGCCATTTTATTTAAAATTGGAAGAATTTGAGCTGCATCTCCGCACCAGCCTTCAGAAAGCACTAGCCAGATATAGTGATTGTCTAAGTTTTGAAGTTTTTCAGCAATAGCATCAGAAACTGTTATCGTTTTTTCCAGCCTATTCATTCTGGCCTCGTTCAATTTGGTGTAATTGGTCAAACTTTCAGATTGTTCGTTTCCCGTTGATTTTCCTTCAATCAATAAATCGGTTACTATTTTTCTGTATTCAGCATAAGAATGACTATTGAATAATGCTTTGGCTACGACGCTTTTCATATTTGTTTCATTTTTAGGATACAATAAAAATACAAATTTTAGGAAGACGGAGAAAATGACATTTGTCACATTTCAAATTAAATAACTGTGAAGCCTTTGTATACTTAAAATTGCAGCGCGAATTAATTTTTTGCAAACATTATTTTTAAAAATCAGAATATGTCTATATTTGCACAAATTAACGCAACACACACATGAAATATAAAAGAATTCTTCTTAAACTTAGCGGCGAAGCCTTAATGGGTGATTTACAATACGGTATTGACCCGAAAAGATTAGGCGAATATGCAGATGAAATCAAGCAGATTCACGACAAAGGAGTAGAAATTGCTATTGTTATTGGAGGAGGAAATATTTTTAGAGGCGTTGCCGGAGCAAGCTCAGGAATGGACAGAGTGCAAGGAGATTATATGGGAATGCTTGCAACTGTTATTAACGGAATGGCTTTGCAGGGCGCTCTTGAAGATAAAGGAATGAAAACGCGTCTGCAGACGGCTTTGAAAATGGAATCTATTGCAGAACCATACATTAAGAGAAGAGCTGACCGTCACCTTGAAAAAGGCAGAATTGTAATTTTTGGAGCTGGAACCGGAAATCCATATTTTACAACTGATACAGCTGCTGTTTTAAGAGGTATTGAAATTAATGCGGATGTTATCTTAAAAGGAACTCGCGTTGATGGTGTTTATGACTCTGATCCAGAAAAAAATGCTTCTGCTGTAAAATTTGATTTTATCTCATTTGACGACGTACTCAAAAAAGGATTAAATGTAATGGACACTACTGCATTTACCTTAAGCCAAGAAAACAAATTGCCAATCGTTGTTTTTGATATGAATAAAATCGGAAACCTTTTGAAAATCTGCGAAGGCGAAAATATCGGAACTGTAGTAAATATATAGTCATCAGTAACAGTTTTACAGTCGCGCAAGACTTTAACTGAAAACTGAGAATGAAAACTGAAAACTAAAGAAAAAATGACTGAAGAAATAGACTTTATTTTAGAAAGTACTGAGGAATCAATGAATGGTACTATTGCACACTTAGAGAAAGAATTTCTTAATATTCGTGCAGGAAAAGCTTCTCCAGCTATGCTTGGAGGTGTTTTTGTAGATTATTACGGATCTGCAACACCGCTTTCTCAAGTATCTAAAATTAGTGTTCCAGATGCTAGAACAATTACATTACAGCCATTTGAAAAAAATATGCTGCAAGCAATTGAAAAAGCAATCTTAATCGCTAACATTGGTTTCAACCCAATGAATAATGGAGATATGGTAATCATTAGCGTACCGCCATTAACAGAAGAGCGTCGTCGTGATTTGGCTAAACAAGCAAAATCTGAAGCTGAAGATGCTAAAATTGGTATTCGTAACTCTCGTAAAGATGCTAATACTGATATCAAAAAATTAGAAAAAGAAGGAACTTCAGAAGACATCTGTAAATCGGCAGAAGAAGAAGTTCAGAACTTAACAAACGCTTATATTAAAAAAATTGATGAGTTATTGGCTGCAAAAGAAGCCGAAATCATGAAAGTATAAGTAAGATTTGGTTATAAAATAAAAATCCGTTTGGTTTATTGTACCAGACGGATTTTTTTATTGCTATTTTTGCATACGAAAATTAATTTCTTTTCGTTTTTGAAACTATATCATTCTGTATGAAGCTATTTTGTTTTTTGACTTTGTTTTTTACGCTTACCCTTCAGGCGCAAATTCAAATAAACGGAATCGTAACCGATTCAAACAACAAACCACTTCCGTTTGCCACCATTACCACTTCAGAAAACAATAACACAATTACAGATGTTGACGGTAAGTTTATTTTCAAAATTAGCAACTCAGCCACATCGCTTACTGTTTCTTATATAGGTTTTAAGTCAAAAACCATTGCTTTAATCAACAGCAAAACTTTTTATTCAATCTCACTTTTGCAACAAACCGATGATTTAAAAGAAGTTGTTGTTTCTAATGAAAACCCGGCTCTAACGATAATAAAAAAAGTTATTGCCAATAAAGCTACAAATGATCCTCAGAAAAAGCTCAATAATTTTGAATATAAAACCTATAACAAACTTATTGTAACCGCAAATCCAGATTCGATTGACGGCCGTATTGATACTTCGGCGGCGTACAAAGATTTAAATAAAAAAATCATCAATATCGATTCTTCCGATTATAAATTTAAAGAAATTGTAAGCAAGCAGCATTTGTTTCAGACGGAGAAAGTTTCGCAATATCAATTCGGAAATAACAAATTGAAGGAAACTGTTTTAGGAACAAAAATAGCTGGTTTCAAACAGCCTATTTATGAAGTTCTGGCTTTCAACCTTCAATCTATTTCAATTTACGATTCGAAGTACGAATTATTTGAAACTAAATATGAAAATCCGATTTCGAAAAATGCTCCTTCAAGCTACACTTACAAACTCTTAGACACTGTTAGTATACGAGGCCGCGATACGTACATGATTTATTTCAAAAACAAATCAAAACACAGAGCTTCAGGATTAGAAGGGGTTTTATATATTGATAAAGAAAATTACGCTGTCGCGAAAGCGGTAATGCGCGTTAAAGGCGTTTTAGACATTAGCGGTATTCATGAATTTGAATATATTCCGAAAGAGAAAATCTGGTTTCAGAGCAATACCACTTTTAAAATCGTAAAAGGAAAAAATGATGACGATATTCGAATTTTAGGAGGTACTATTCAATTTGACGGAGATGTTGAAGAGAACTTAGAGCGCAGAAAAAAAGTGGCTTCCGATTTTACTTATCTGCTTTCAGAGAGCAATAGTTTTGACATTCGCGTGAATACCGACGCTCCGATAAAAAACCCTTCGCTTTACATCGAAATAAAAGACGATGCGGCCAAAAAGCCCGAAAGTTTCTGGGAAGCTTACCGAAAGGAAAATCTTGACTTAAAAAGCCAGAAAACCTATTTATTACTAGACAGTCTTTCTGTTCGAAATAGGATTGAAAAACGTTTAGGGATTGGACGAAAAATCATTAACGGTTTTTACCCAATTGCCCCAGTCGATTTAGATTTAAAAAAGATTATAAGCTACAACAATTATGAAGGTTTTCGTCTTGGTATAGGCGGGATTACAAATGACCGTTTGTCTAAATATTTCCGTGTTGAAGGCTATGGTGCTTACGGAACAAAAGATGGTGTTTTTAAATATAGCGTCGGTGGTGGCGTTTTGTTAGACAAACACACCAACACTTGGCTTAATGGTTATTATGCCGACGATGTTCGAGAGATAGCAAGTACCGTTTTTAGCGTTGATAAACGCGTTTTTAAAATTTACGATCCGCGTCCAATCAACATTAGTACTTTTTACGAATATGTGGGATGGCGTGCAAATGTTCAAACCAAATTTATTCCGAAAACAGAGGCTGTTTTAGAACTTTCGCGAAATTATATCGAACCAAAATTTGACTATCTCTATAATCTAAACGGAAAACTGTATTCTAATTATATTATGACCACAGCAATGCTTTCTATTGTCTGGGCACCTTTTAGTAATTATATGCAAACTCCGACGGGAAGAAACGAAAGCGATAAAAAATTTCCGAGGTTTACTTTTCAATATACTCAATCTTTGCCAAATGTTTTTGAAAATGATTTTACTTTTAGCAAAATAGATTTTAAAGCCGAATACGAAAAACAATACTTAAACCGCCAGAAAACAGGTTTGCTTTTACAAGCTGGTTTGGCAATGGGAGATGTTCCTATAACGCATTTGTACAACACTGCTCCGAATAACTTAACAAAAGAAACGGTTGTTCAGCGTATCACTTTTGCAGGACGAAATGCTTTTGAAACCATGTATTTTAATGAATTCTTTTCAAGCCAATATCTGATGTTTCAAATTAAACATGGTTTTGACCGACTTACAATTTTAAGAAAAGTAAGACCATCTCTAGTTTTAGTTACGAGAATGGCTTGGGGAAGTATGGAAAAACCAGAACAGCATGTTGGTCCAGCTTACAAAACTTTGGATAAAGGTTATTTTGAATCAGGAATCGAATTGAACAAAATCTTTAAAGGTTTTGGTTTAGGCGGATTTTATAGATACGGTCCAAACCAATTATTGAGATTTGAAGATAATATTGCGGTTAAGATTTCTTATGTTCTTGATCTTGGGCTTTAATTTTTAAATTCTTTTTTTCGCCACGAATTCACAAATTTATGTACGTAAACTTTGCGAAAATTTTACCGATGAATTTCACAAATTTCCGCTAGTAATCTGCTCAAGTTTGTGCAATTTATCGACAAGTATGTCGTAAAGAAATTCATTAAAATTCGTGAATTCGTGGCTAAAAAAAATCCCAAAGCCCAATAAGTAAAATTGGAATTTGGGATTTTAAAATTTTGAAAATTCAAAAGTTTACGGCTTCAGGATCAAAACTGATGGAGAATTATTTAACCAAATACTTTGAGATTCTATTAGTTTTTTCCAGCTTTCCAGACTGATAATCATCAAATCTTGGCTTTCTAAAAACTCTTTTTTCAAGGTTCTGTCATTCATAATCATGATGTGATTTGGGGCAATCTGTTCAATGGAACGAATGGTTTCTTGAATTTCTCTTGTATTTTTCACTTCTCCACCAGCATCTAAAACTGTAATTTGGGAACCGTTATTATTGATTAATTTTTTAGCATATTCAATCAAAAAGGCATCTTCTTTATTAAAAACAGGCATCAGAACCTGATTCACTTCTTCCAGGTCTTTATCAATAAAAATTCCGACCGGCATTTTAGACTTTGCAATAATATGACGTGTTCTTTCATCAAAAGGAGAATTCTCAAACAATCCTTCTTTTCCTGTAAACTTATCAATCAAACGATCTGGATTTACAATTCGGGTCGTAAAACCAAGGATCTTCCCAAGTAAAGTTCCGTCAAAAATAGACTGTCCTAAACCAACCAGCAATAAATCGTATTCACCTTGATTAGCCGTATCAATAATATCTGAATCAATATCATTAGAAACTTTAAACAAACTCACCACATTCTGATTTAGACGATTTGATTCTTCGATAATCGGAACCAGCATTTTGCGTTCGTGTTCTTTAACATCAAAAGAATGCACTTCGGTACTTAAAGACACATGCATCGCTGCTACAACAGAATTATCTCCTTGTTTTTTAACCAAACTATTAGCAATCTGAAGTAGTTTTTTACCTCTTTCTGGAGTAGCAAATGAAAGCAGGATTTTGTATTTACTCTTAGTTCCAATTTCTTCTGGAACAGCAGTAACTTTATCTTTAAAAATAAATTCGATAAGATCTAATGCTGGACCAGTCATAAAAGTAGTCAGCAACGCCATAATTACCATCATGGTAAAAATTTCTGCAGACAACACGCCAAGGTCGTAACCGATATTTAAAACTACCAGTTCCATTAAACCTCTTGTATTCATCAAGGCACCAATTGCTAAACTGTCTTTCCAGTTTTGTCCCATAAATTTTGCCGCCAAAGCACTTCCGAAGAATTTACCAACTACAGCAACCAAAATAATCAAACCTGTAATTTTCCATAATTCAGGATCGTTCAATAATCCAATTTGTGTACGCAAACCTGTAAACACAAAAAACAAAGGCAATAAAACAATGATTGAAACATCTTCTACTTTCTCAATAAATATGTTTCTGAATTTATTGTTTTCTGGCATAATTGCTCCAGCCAAGAAAGCACCAAACAAAGCATGGATTCCGATTAATTCTGAAGCATAAGCAGAAATTAAAAGCGTAATAAAGAAAATAGCAACAACTGGTTTATTTAAACTTTCACGCGTTGCATTTAAATCCCCTACTCTTTTTAAGAACGGACGAACAATTTTTAACATGATGATCACATATAAAATCGCCATTCCGATTACATATAATGAACTTGAAAGCGAACCTGCTTTTACAATTGCAATAACAACTGCCAAAATACACCAAGCTGTAATATCGTCTGCAGCGGCACAAGTGATTGCAATGGTTCCTAATTTGGTTTTCTGCATGCCTCGTTCTTGGACAATTCTAGCCAAAACAGGAAAAGCTGTAATACTCATCGCGATACCCATAAACAATCCGAAAGATGAAAATTCGACTCCCTGAGGCGCAAAAGTTTCATATATAAAATAAGCCAATGACAACCCTAAAGCAAACGGAATGACAATACTAGCGTGACTGATAACAACCGCATCGTGTGCTTTATTTTTCAAGACTTTCAGATCCAATTCCATTCCGATAACAAACATGAAAAGAATTAAACCGATTTGGCTTAAAAACTGTAAATTTCCTAAAGACTCTTTTGGAAATAAAGCGGCCGAAAACTCCGGAAAATACATTCCGACCAAAGATGGTCCTAAAACAATTCCGGCAATCATTTCGCCAATTACAGAAGGTTGTCCGATTTTTCTAAAAAACCAGCCAAACAAACGTGCCACTAAAATTATAGTAATAATCTGCGCCAATAAAATGGCCAAAGGATGCTGTAAATTATCGACCATCGAATGCAGAAAATCTTTCCAATGATTACTTTCGACGCTTTTCTTTACAATATGACGTCCTGCTTCTAATGAGACGCCTTTTGAAATTACCCAATATATCAGGGCGGTAAAACCACCAATAATTGTTACGTAGAATAGAGAGTTCTTAATCTTATTCATAACTCGTTCTTTAAATTTATTGCAGCAAATATCAGAACTGAGTTTTAAGTGAAAAAGCAAATTTCCTGCTAATTTTCAATGTATGTAACAAGTCGGAAAAACTTTGTAATAAGTTATAATTTTACTTTTTTCAAAAAATCAGAACGATAGGTTTCACTTAAAATTAAGGCTGTATTTTTATTGTTTTCTTCCAAATGATGAAGCACAATCTCATTATGATTGAAGAATTTGATGGCTTTTACAGCTACAATTTCTTTTTTATTGATTCGACAGAAATCGGCATCTGGCAATTCATTTAAAAGCGTATCGAATTTTACATTTTTCAAATTCAGAAAACTTCCATCAGCAAGCAGAACCGTTTTGTCTCGGCTATCGCTCAAAGCTGTTTTTATATATTGAATTTTATTAAAATACAGCAGCGTTTTTCCTTTGTCGGTATTGAGCTGAATAAACTTTTTTGAATTATCTGATTTATCGAAACGTTCCAGCGCTTTTGAAACTGCTTTTTGAAGCCGTTCTAATCTTACAGGTTTGGTGATATAATCTACAGCATCAATATTAAAAGCATCAGCTGCATATTCTTTATACGCGGTACAAAAAATGACCAATTTATGATCTAGCAGTTCTGCCAAATGAAGACCGTCCATTCCTGGCATTTCGATATCCGAAATCAAAAGATCAAAATCCAGTTCTGGAATATCAGATAATAGTTTTTGCGGATTATTAAATGTTTTTACAATTTCCAATTCTGGAATTTGCTCGCAAAGCATTTTCAAATAAGTCAATCCTGGAATCTCATCGTCCAGAAGCAAGCATTTCAGTTTTGTATTCAAGTAAATCTATTTTTAGATGAGCAATGTAGACATCATTTTCTACAAACTTATCGAGTTTGAAATTATTCTTATAAATAATACGAAGGCGGTGTTCAAGAGTCGCATGGCCAAAACCGCTTCGTTCTTTTTTCAGTACTTTTTTATCGGAGATTTTATTAGAAACCGTCATAAAAAAAGCATTGTTTTTAAATTCAAAAACTACCGAAATAAAAGCATCTGCACTTTGAAGATCAGCATGTTTAAAAGCATTTTCAATTAAATCAATCGAAATTAAAGGCGCCAACAAAGGTTGATCATACAATTTATCTTCCTCATTAATGTTGGTTTTAACCTTAAGTTCAAAAAGCGGACTGATTTTAATTTTGTTGATTTCGATTAAATTCAACGCAAAATCAATTTCCTCTTTGGCCGTTACAAACTTCTTTTTGCTTTCGTACAAAATATAATCCAAAACATTAGCCAGTTTATCCAGAGCGAAATAAGTCTGATACGCGTGCGACTGAATCGAATTCAGGATATTCTTAAACAAATGCGGATTCAGTTTCGATTCTAAATTTTCCAATTGTAAATCGTTCACTTTTACTTCCAACGCATAAAAGCTTTTTTCGGCATCTTCTTTTGCTTTTTTGGCCTGCATCAATTGATAGACCATAAAACAAATAATGACGATCAAAAGCAATAGAATTGCCAGAAAAATAAAAGTTGTTGTATTGTTTTGCTGCATTGTTAAAAATTAAAAAAATGATTTGATTTCCCTAACATCATTTGATTTGAATAATCCATACAAAGTATCTAACTCGATTTCGGTTATTAACCTTTTATCAACTACTAATATTGCTCGAGCAAATGCTTCGTCACCAATAAAAACAAAATCCTTACTAACTTTATAATTTGAAAATTTTATCCAATTTATTCTCATGTAAAGATCATAGCTTTTATATTCAACACAATCTTTATCAAACTGAATTGCGTAATCATTTCCTGTTTCTAAAAATCTTTTAGCAATTTCCGCAGACTTTCTAAAAGAATTTCTCTTTGTTATAAAATGAAGTCGGAATAAAAAAAGTACAACTACAAACATTACGACACCTATAGATTCAGCAATATGCCGATTTGAATAGCTATTAAATGTAAGTATCTGAACATTTGACTCAGAATGAACAGACTCTCCTTTAGAAAATTCTTTAGAATGCAAAGCACCATAAACGGATAAAAAAACACTGAATACAAGCAAAATAGCAAGAACTATTATCCTCTTTCTTGATGTTATTTTCCAGAAAGCGCTGTTCGCTTCTAGGGTACTCTCATACGCATTTGAACATTTTATTTCCATATGAAACTTAAATTAGTAATCAGCAACAAGTTTGAATCAAAATTAATTAAACCCAAAAATGACAGGTTGACTATTCACAAAAAAACTTGTTGTTACATTTTACGAATAGTTGATTTATTCTTTCCTTGTTTAAATTACTTGCAAATATGAGAAAAGCTAACGATTAAACAGTAAAAAACAGAAAATCGTCACAATTAAAAAACGTGCAAATTTGTGTTAACATTATATAAAATACAATCGATTGTTTATGATTTTGAGGCATTTTCACTACATTTGCATCCATTTTTAAAGATTTTATGAAAAACACTGTCCAAGTTGGATTTTGGGAAAAACTTGCCCGAATCATACTTAAAAACCGAATTACGATTCTGGTTATACTTTCTGCTTTAACTATTTTCTTTGGTTATCAGTGGAAGAATCTTTCTATGACTTACACCGAGGCAAACCTGCTTCCGAAAGATCATGTTGCAAATAAAGATTATCAAAAATTCTTAGACAAATTTGGCGAAGAAGGAAACTTAATTGTTATTGGTTTTAAAGATCCTAAATTCTTTACACCAAAAAATTATGCGGCCTGGACCGAATTGATGAATGGTTTGAAAAAAGCCAAAGAAGTTGATTTGGTAATTTCTTTGAATGATTTAAAGAAACTTGAAAAAGATACGGTAAACCAAAAGTTTGTTCTAGCACCATTTATTGATGAAAGCAAGGTGCTTGACGCCAATTATTTAAAAAGCGTCCAATACGATTTATTTCACAACCTTCCTTTTTACGAAGGATTGCTGTTTAACAAAGAAAGCGGAAGCGTTCGATCTGCGATTTACATGAACAAAGCGTTGGTAAATACGGCAGAAAGAAAGACTTTTATCTTAAATGATTTAGTTCCTAAAATCGATAAATTTGAAAAAACAACCGGAATCGATCTTAAAGTTTCTGGAATGCCATACATCAGAACGATTAACGCGGACAACATGAAAGGCGAAATCGGACTTTTCATTGGAGCGTCTTTATTGACCGTTTCTTTGATTTTCTTTTTCTTCTTCCGTTCGTTCAGAGCTACGTTTATTTCAATCTGTATTTTAATTGTCGGAGTAACTTGGTCGTTTGGAACACTTGGATTATTTGGTTATAAAATCACGATTTTAACAGCAATTATTCCGCCTCTAATTATCGTAATCGGAATTACAAACTGTATTTTCCTGATCAACAAATATCAGCAGGAAATCAAAATACACAACAATCAGGCAAAAGCTTTACAGCGTGTTATTTCAAAAATTGGGCATTCGACTTTTATGACCAACTTAACGGCTGCAATTGGTTTTGCAACCTTAATGATTACAGGAAACGAACTGCTTTTTGAGTTTGGATTAGTAACTTCTATCAACGTGATTTCTGTTTATACTTTGACACTTTTTATCGTGCCAATTATTTACAGTTTTATGCCATTGCCAAAAGAGAAACATTTATATCACTTAGACAAAACTTACATTTCAACACTTTTAAATACAGTTACAAATATCGTTAAAGGCAAAAAGACAATTGTTTATTGCATTTACGCTGTTCTGTTTCTTGTGAGTTTGAATGGAGTTAGACAAATGAAAGTTTCTGGAAGTTTGATTGGCGAAATGCCAAAAAGCGCTTCTTTCTTTAAGGATATTTTATTTTACGAAAAAGAGTTCAACGGTGTAATGCCTCTTGAAATTATGATTGACACCAAAAAGAAAAAAGGTGTTATGAAGCCATCGACAATTCGTAAAATGGACGAATTGCAAAATACCATTTCTGAAATTCCAGAATTGGCAAAACCTGTTTCGGTTGTAAACTTGGTTAAATATGCAAAACAGGCTTTCTACAACGGAAACCCTGAATATTACCAATTGCCAACTTCTCAGGAACAGACTTTTATTTTGGGTTATGCTAAAAATGCAACCAAAAACAGTAAAGAAAACTTAATGAAAGCGTATGTTGATTCGACTGGACAATATGCCAGAATCACTACTTTCATGAAAGATATTGGAACAGATGAAATGGCAAAAGTAGAAGGAAAACTTCGCAAAAAAATTGACGAAATTTTCCCGAAAGACCGTTATGAAGTTACGATTACAGGAAAAGCATTGGTTTTCCAGAAAGGAACAACTTATTTGGCGCATAACTTAATTGAATCATTATTGTTTGCGATTTTAACTATTGCAATCTTGATGCTGTATTTATTCCGTTCGTTCAAAATGGTAGCAGCTTCTTTGATTACAAATATTTTACCGCTTTGCATCACTTCGGGATTAATGGGTTATTTCGGAATTCCGTTAAAACCTTCGACGATTTTGGTATTCAGTATCGCTTTCGGAATCTCGGTTGATAATGCCATTCAGTTTATGGCGAAATACAAAGATGAATTGACTCAAAATAAAGGAAAAGTAAAAAAATCTGTTTTCAGCGCTTTAAGAGAAACTGGAGTAAGTACATTCTACACTTCTATCGTTTTGATCTTAGGTTTTGCAACTTTCACATTATCAAGCTTCAGCGGAACAATCGCTTTAGGAGGATTAATTTCTTGTACTTTGGTTTTTGCAATGTTTGCTAATTTGGTTGTTTTACCATCGCTAGTTTTAACTTTCGAGAAAAAGAAAACTAAGAAAGAGGAATTGGAGAATTTGGAGAAATAATTTTTTATTTGCCACAAATTTCACGAAGTGGCACGAATTAAATTATTTGATTAGAGCATTGCGAAACATTTTATGAAGAACATTTTTTTTTATTTCATATTACTAAATTCTTTCACCTTTTTTGGTCAGACTAAAATTGATGAAAACATTTTAATAACCTTTCCAAGCAAACCGGAAATCTTTGAAATAAACGAACAAAGCGTTAAAGGAAAAGTCTATTATGTAAATTCTAAAGAAGATTCTTTTTTCGTAATGAGATTAAATGTAATTCCTAATGATACACTAAGTGAAGAAAGCCCTAAAGATCTAAATGAATTAAAAAGAAATTACAAGATTAAAATAGCCAAGCAAATTAAAAGCATGGCAAAAAAAGGTTTATTTCTCAAAGATTCGTCCGAAATAAAAATTAATAGTTTTTTTGCTTACAAATTAAATTTCAAAGGAAATAATTCTGACGACGAAATAGGAGAAAGCCGAATTTTATTTTTAAATGGAACAACTTATATTTTTATTTATTCAAAAGTTGGCGATTATAGTAAAATAAAAAAAGAGCATTTTTTTGAATCTATAAAAATTAATGATCCTGAAAATTCAAAACAAACTAGCGAGCCGTATAATTATTTTACTGCAATTTTATCGATTTTAGGTTCCGTTATTTTTCTCTATCTGATCACTAAATTTCAAAAAAACGAGAAAAAGCAAAACTTAATACGATAAAATAATTTCTAGTGCAATTCCTCGTTCCTCGGAATGACAAAAAAGATAAATAGGTTCACATAAAACCAAATGCCCTAGCCCCGATCGTAGCGGCATCCTTTCTATTTTTCCTTTAAAAATAGAAAGATATAGCGAAGAGCGGGAAACAGCTTCAAAAATTAATTATTATCGATTATATTTGCAGTTGTTCAAAATGAATATTATTTAATATCAATTATATAAAAATGAGACACACAAAGGTTAAAGACTTATTAAACAGTACGACGACGCTACAGGAAGTGAATGCAAAAGGATGGGTGAGAACTTTTAGAAATAATCAGTTCATCGCGCTAAATGACGGTTCTACAATTAATAATATTCAATGTGTTGTTGACTTTGAAAATACACCAGAAGAGACTTTAAAAAGAATCACTACTGGAGCAGCAGTTTCTGTAATTGGAACTTTGGTTGAAAGTAAAGGTGCAGGTCAGAAATATGAAATTCAAGTAAACAAACTTGAAATCCTTGGAGATTCTGATGCGGAGAAATTCCCAATGCAGCCTAAAAAACACTCTTTAGAATTTTTACGTGAAAACGCTCACTTGCGTGTACGTACAAATGCTTTTGGCGCGATTATGCGTGTGCGTTCGGTTTTATCTTATGCGGTTCACAGCTATTTTCAGCAAAAAGGTTTCGTATATGTAAACACGCCAATTATTACTGGAGCTGACGCTGAAGGTGCTGGAGAAATGTTCCAAGTTACTTCTTTGCCATTGGATAATCTTCCAAAAAATGAAGAAGGAAACATTGATTTCAAAAAAGATTTCTTTGGAAAACATACAAACTTGACGGTTTCTGGACAATTAGAAGGTGAAACTTTCGCTATGGCCTTGGGTCAAATTTATACTTTTGGACCAACGTTTAGAGCAGAAAACTCAAACACTTCTCGTCACTTGGCAGAATTCTGGATGATCGAACCTGAAGTTGCTTTCAACGACTTGGATGATAACATGGATTTAGCTGAAGATTTTATTCAGTATGTAATCAAATATGCTTTAGAAAACTGTAAAGACGATTTAGCATTCTTAGAAGGAAGACTTTTAGAAGAAGAAAAATCAAAACCACAGGCTGAAAGAAGCGAAATGGCTTTGTTAGAGAAATTGAACTTCGTATTGGAGAACAACTTCAAACGTGTTTCTTATACAGAAGCAATTGATATTTTAAGAGATTCAACTCCAAATAAAAAGAAGAAATTCCAATATTTAATCAACGAATGGGGAGCTGATTTACAATCAGAACACGAGCGTTTCTTGGTTGAAAAACACTTTAAATGTCCAGTAATTTTATACGATTACCCAGCAAACATTAAAGCGTTTTACATGCGTTTGAACGATAACACAGAGCCAGGAAGAGAAACTGTTCGTGCAATGGATATCCTTTTCCCTGGAATTGGAGAAATTGTTGGTGGTTCTGAAAGAGAAGAGCGTTACGACGTTCTAGTTGAGAAAATGGAAAAACTAGGAATTGATAAAGAAGAATTATACTGGTACTTAGACACTAGAAGATTTGGATCGGCAACTCACGCAGGTTTCGGTTTAGGATTTGAGCGTTTAGTATTGTTTGTTACAGGAATGACAAACATTAGAGACGTAATTCCTTTCCCAAGGACTCCTGGAAGCGCTGAGTTTTAATCGATTTAGTTTAAAAAAGTTTCAGGTTTCAGGTTTCAAGTTATTGGAACATGAATTAAAATAATAAAATTTGTTTCAGGTTTCAGGTTTCAAGTTGCAGCACGTTCTCAACCTGAAACTTGAAACTTTAAACTTTTAACAAAATCAAATGCTAAAGCAATTTTTAAATTTAAAATTATCCCAAAAATTATCTCCACAGCAAATTCAGCTGATGAAGTTAATTCAATTGCCTACGCAAGCTTTTGAACAGCGTTTATTAGAAGAAATGAACGAAAATCCAGCTCTTGAAGCTGGAAAAGAAGACGATTACGAAGCTGATGAATACGCTAATGAAGACTACGACGATTATGATGATGCAGAATCTGACAGAATCGAAGCAGACGACATTAATATTGACGAATATCTAAGCGACGATGATACACCTGATTACAAAACTCAGGTAAACAATTACAGCGACGACGAAGAACGCGAAACTCCTTTTGCGGCTCCAATAAGTTTCCATCAGGACTTAATCAATCAGCTGAATACTTTTATTTTGAACGATGAAGAGCGCGAAATCGCTGAATTTCTTGTTGGAAGTATCGATGATATGGGTTATATCCGAAGAAGTATACCGGACATTGTAGACGATATGGCTTTTACTCAGGGAATTTATACTGACGAAGCAATGGTTGAAAAAATGTTGACGGTAATTCATGAATTGGAACCTTCGGGAGTCGGCGCACGTGATTTACAAGAATGTTTACTGCTTCAACTAAAACATAAAACACCAACTGAATATGTTGATTTAGCCATTGACATTATAGAAAATCAGTTTGATGCTTTTACAAAGAAACATTACGATAAGCTTTTACAGAAATACAGCGTTTCTAATGAACAGCTTAAAAAAGCAATTCATGAAATTGAAAGATTAAACCCAAAACCGGGTGGTTCTTTTGCAGGAAACAATAAAGTTACAGAAAACATTGTTCCCGATTTTGCCATCAGAATTGTTGACGGTGAACTGGAGCTAACTTTAAACGGAAGAAATGCTCCTTCCCTACACGTTTCTAAGGATTATCAAGAAATGATGCAGACGTACAAAGAATCTCGTGATAAATCGAGTGCGCAGAAAGATGCCGTTCAGTTCATCAAACAAAAACTAGATTCTGCTAAATGGTTTATTGATGCGATTAGACAACGTCAGGAAACGCTTTTTGTAACAATGAATGCGATTATGCATTATCAGGAAGAGTATTTTTTAGATGGCGACGAAACCAAACTAAAACCAATGATCTTAAAAGATATTGCTGATATGGTTGGTTTGGATATTTCGACGATTTCACGTGTAGCGAACAGTAAATACGTAGAAACACCATACGGAACTAAATTGATTAAAGAATTCTTCTCTGAAGCCATGAAAAATGATCAAGGAGAAGACGTTTCGACTTTAGAAATTAAAAAGATTCTTCAAAATACGATTGAAGAAGAAGATAAGAGAAAACCACTTCCAGACGATCAATTGGCAGAAATCTTAAAAGAAAAAGGATATCCGATCGCAAGAAGAACTATTGCAAAATATCGCGAACAACTAGATATTCCGGTTGCAAGAATGAGAAAGAAGATTTAAGATTTCTTTTAATTCTTATAAGAAAAAATATAAGTTCATTTAAATAGTAAACCCGACAGGTTTTAAAACCTGTCGGGTTTTGTTTTATAAAAATTTTAATAATTTAAGATACTAATCTTTTTTATGATTCAGCGAAATCGTAATCTGATTAACATAAATAATTTTCAACTTTGATTATCCTCGTACTTACTTCAAAAACAACAAACTGATTTTTATTATATTGCAATTAAAAAACAGAAAATGAAAATTTCAAAAAAAGTCAATTCATATCTATTACATTTACTCTACTTGTTCATGTACTTTGCCGTTTGTTTATGCATTACTATTATTTTTGACCTATATTCATCAAATACAAAAAGAATTGAAATTACGCCCGGTTATTTATTAGGATGCACACCTCTTCCAATTATCTATTGGATTATTTATACAGCATCGGGAACATTATCCAAAAAATTCAATTTGATTTATGATAAAAATGAAGAAGAAAAATTACTAAAAAACAATTCAACAACAACTGTTGAATAAAATACTCAAACAACTCTTTCTTCAATTCTTATAAAAAACAAACCCGACAGGCTCCAAAAACCTGTCGGGTTTACCAACATATAAGTTTAATTATTTATACTGATCAGGCAGTATTTTTATCGTAAATAAATACACTTTCTTTTTATCACTATAACTATAATTCAGTGTATAATCGTTTTCTCTAAAGACCTGCAGTCCAGGATTTGCCTTTGCAGTGCTTAAAAGACTTTTTCTAATTTCTTCCTGAATTACATTAATCTCCGCAGTTTCTTTAGCCACTTTCATCAAGGTTAAATTATACTGAACGGTTCTTTCTTGCGGCAATGTGACACTGTCTAAACGAATTCCTTCCTGAATATTTAACGGACAGCTTTTATTATATTTTTCAACCAATTCTGTTATTTCAGTACTAACCTCATCAGCTTTTTCCGAAAGGAAGAACTGAAAATATGCCGCAACAGCCAAAGCAATTCCAATAATAACTAATAATAAAATGTTCTCTTTTTTCGTTTTTTGTTTTTCTTGCATCGCTTTTAAAATTGAAATAAAAATAAGATTATTTTTCCTCGTTTTTCTTCATTGCATTAAAATACGCTGCACGGCTAAGTGGTTCGTATTCTTCTGTTTCCCCAAGCATCACCAATTTATCGTTATCGGTTTTTCTAAAACTATAATTTGCTAAGTTTCCAGTTCTGGTGCAAACTGCATGAACTTTAGTAACATATTCTGCCGTTGCCATCAAACCTGGCATTGGCCCAAACGGATTTCCTTTAAAATCCATATCTAATCCTGCCACAATGACACGAATTCCTTGATTCGCCAAATCGTTACAAACGGTAATAATTTCGTCATCAAAAAACTGAGCTTCATCAATACCAATCACATCACAGCCTTGCGCCAAAATCAAAATATTGGCAGCTGCAGGCACTGGAGTTGAGCGTATTTCGTTGGCATCGTGAGACACGACCATTTCGTCATGATAACGAGTATCAATAGCGGGTTTAAAGATTTCGACTCTTTGTTTGGCAAATTGGGCGCGTTTTAATCTTCGGATTAACTCTTCGGTTTTACCCGAAAACATTGATCCACAAATAACTTCAATCCAACCAAATTGTTCTTTGTGATTTACTGTATTTTCGAGAAACATTTTGTATTTTTCTACCTTTAAAAATGAATAGTTTTTATTACTTTGTACTGGCAATAAATTAATGTAAAAATGTACTGTTTTACATTTTTTCAAAAGTAGAAAATTTTTACCAAACCTTAGATTCGCGAAAGCGTATTAACAGAAATTAAAAATTATCTTTTGAATTTCCTTGAGAATAGAGACATTCAGACATTAAATACACAAAAATACCTTATTCACTATAATTTCAACAGTTATGAAAAAAAAATTGGAAGCTGATTTAATCAGCATTGCACATCGAATTTTAAAACTTAAAAACAAATCCGATATCAATCAATTGTATCTTGAAACTCAGAAATTATATGAGAAATTAGCGGTATTAAAATTTGTCGAAGAGAATTTCGACGCAGTAAAACCAACAATTGGGCAAAATGATATTGTTTCTGAATTGGAAACAATTTTTGAAAAAGAAGAGGCAATTCCAGCTATAATTGAACTTGAAGCTCCAGCTGAAGAAAAAGTTATTGCACTTGAAGAGTCTTACGAACCTGAAATTGAAGAAGAAAAACCAGCAGAAGTTGTTGAAACTGCTGAACCAATTACTGAATCTGAAGAAACAGTAATCGAAGAAACTGTTGAACCAATCATTGCTGAAGTTGAAGAACCAATTATTGAAGAAACTGTAGAACCAATTGCTGAGAAAATAATTGAATCTGAGAAGGAAGAACAAGTTCAAAACCCTGTTGAAGAACTTTCTTTTACAACTGTTAATGAATCAAAACCAATTCCAGATTTCAAACCTGCTTTCGAATTAGAAACAGAACCAATAAAAGAAGAAATCAAGGAAGAAATTAAAGAAGAGCCAAAAGCTGCGAGTTCTACACAACCAACAATTTTATTTGAAGATTTTGGAATAAATTATGCCGATGCACAATTTGTAAAAGTAGAAAGTTTTGAAGCTGTTCCTCCAGTTAAAGCTCCTTCTATTAACGATTTCAAAGAAGAAAAAAAGGAAGAGAAAAAAGTAGAAACAGCTATTCTTGATACTCCTGTTCAGCCAAAGGCTGTAAGTTTAAATGAAAAACTGGCAAGAGGTTTTCATATCGATTTAAACGATAGAATTGCTTTCACTAAAAATCTTTTCGGAAACAGCACAGAAGATTACAGCCGTGTTTTAAACCAATTAATGACTTTTGATTCTTATAGCGAGGCAAAAGATTTTATCGAAGACATGGTAAAACCAGACTATAATAATTGGGAAGGAAAAGACGATTACGCGGAACGCTTTATGGGAATTATCGAGAAAAAATTCTCTTAAAGACTTTTCATATCTCACATTTTACATTTCACGAATAAACAATTATGTCAAAATTATATATCGTTCCAACGCCAATTGGCAATCTTGAAGACATGACTTTTAGAGCCATTCGGGTTTTGAAAGAAGTCGATTTGATTTTGGCGGAAGACACACGCACAAGCGGAAAACTCCTAAAGCATTTTGAGATTGGCACGCACATGCACAGCCATCATATGCATAACGAGCACAAAACCACCGAAAATTTAATTGCACGTTTGAAAGCCGGCGAAACTATCGCTTTGATTTCAGATGCCGGAACTCCCGCAATTTCAGATCCAGGATTTTTATTAACTCGCGCTTGTGTAGAAAATAAAATCGAAGTAGAATGTCTTCCAGGTGCAACTGCTTTTGTTCCGGCATTGGTAAACAGCGGACTTCCAAATGACAAATTTGTTTTTGAAGGTTTCTTGCCTGATAAAAAAGGACGTCAAACTCGATTTTTGGCTTTAGCCGAAGAAACCCGAACAATGATTTTATACGTTTCTCCGCATAAACTCGTTAAGACTTTAGCAGAATTCGTGCAATATTTTGGAGAGGATAGACAAGTTTGCGTTTCGAGAGAATTATCAAAATTACATGAAGAAAATGTACGCGGAACGGCAAAAGAAATTTTAGCACATTTCGAAAAAACAGCACCGCGTGGCGAAATCGTAGTTGTCGTTGCTGGAAAAACAATAACCAAAGAACCTAAGAAAAGTAAGTTTTCTAAGGATGATGAAGAATAAATAATTATTTCAGCCACAGATTAAAATGATTCTCACAGATTATTTTAAAAATCCTTTTTAATCCTTTTAATCTGTGGCAAAAAAAATCAAATCATAATCATGAGCATTCAAGCCTTTTTAGAAAAAGTAAAACAAACTCCAACACAAATCACATTTCCAGAAACTATTGCAGTAATTGAAGAAAATTACAACTTTACTCCAACTGCTTTTCAAAACGGAACACAACATAACGCTGCAGGCGAAAATTCAGGTTCTTGTAAATTGTTTTCTTTCGCAAAACTGCAAAATTTAAGCAAAGAAGAAACTTTAGCTTGTTTTGGCGCTTTTTATTTTGAAGAAGTTTTAGGAGATCCAAACGGAACAAATCACCAAAACATTAGAAATTTCATCAACTTAGGTTGGGACGGAATTCAGTTTGAAGGTAATGCTTTAGAAGCAAAATAGCATTGTCAGGCTGAGCGAAGTCGAAGCCCTTCTAAATACAAGATATTTTGCCACAGATTAAAATGATTAACACAGATTAAAAAATCATTATAATCCTTTTAATCTGTGGCAAAAAAAATTACAATCAGATTAAACGATTTCACAAATCTGAAGTCTAAAATCTAAAATCTAAAATCAACCCATGCGTTGGACCTTAAAACCAAAACCTTCTGAAGAAAAAGTCAAACATTTGGCGCAAGCCTTAAATGTAGAAGATTTTGTTGCAACGCTTTTGATTCAGCGTGGTATTGAAACTTTTGAAGATGCCAAGAATTTCTTTCGCCCATCTTTAGAACATTTGCACGATCCGTATTTGATGAAAGATATGGACAAGGCCGTTACTAGAATTGAATTGGCTATTGAAAATCAAGAAAACATTTTGGTTTTCGGCGATTATGACGTAGACGGGACAACGGCGGTTTCTTTAGTTTCTTCTTATTTAAAATCACATTATCCACATATTGCCACTTATATTCCAGATCGTTACGACGAAGGTTACGGAATTTCATATAAAGGAATCGATTATGCAGACGATAACGGAATTTCGTTAATTATTGCTCTCGACTGCGGTATCAAATCGATTGATCATATCGCTTACGCGAAAGCGAGAAACATCGACTTTATTGTTTGTGATCACCACCGTCCTGGAGAATTTCTTCCAGATGCTGTTGCTGTTTTAGATCCAAAAAGAGAAGACTGCTCTTATCCTTACGATGAACTGTGTGGCTGCGGAGTTGGTTTTAAATTGATTCAGGCTTTAGGTCAGAATCGAAATGAAACTATTGAAGATTTAGTTCCGTATCTAGATTTGGTCGCTACAGCAATTGCCGCAGATATTGTTCCGATAACAGGCGAAAATCGTGTATTGGCTTACTTTGGTCTGAAAGTCATTAACAGCGAACCACGACCAGGAATTAAAGCATTGGTTCATCAGGTAAAAAAGAAAGTTTTAGATATTACCGATGTTGTATTTATTATTTCTCCTCGAATTAATGCCGCCGGAAGAATCAAACACGGAAATCATGCCGTAGAATTATTGACTGAGTTTAATTTTGAACAAGCACAGCAATTCGCTTCAGAAATTGAACAATATAACGCCGACCGAAAAGATTTAGACAAAAAAATTACCAAAGAAGCTTTTCAGCAAATTTTACAAAACAACGAAGAAGAGCGTTTTTCTACCGTCGTTTTTCAAGAAGACTGGCACAAAGGCGTAATCGGAATCGTCGCTTCGAGATTAATAGAAACCTATTATCGTCCAACTTTGGTTTTCACAAAAAGTGGCGATAAATATGCCGCTTCTGCCCGATCTGTAAAAGGTTTTGATGTTTACAATGCACTCGATGCATGTTCAGAACATTTGGAACAATTTGGTGGACACATGTATGCAGCGGGAATGACTTTAAAAGCCGAAAATTATCAGCTTTTTAAAGATGCTTTCGAAAAACAAGTCGAAACGACCATTCTTCCAGAAATGCGAACTCCAGAAATCGAAGTTGATGCCGAAATTAATTTCTCAGACATTACACCAAAACTAATTCGAATCTTAAAACAATTTGAACCTTTTGGCCCACAAAATATGACACCTGTTTTTATGACCAGAGATTTAAAAGACACTGGTTATGCCAAAACTCTTGGTGCAGAAGAAGAGCATTTAAGACTTTTTGTCAAACAATATAACTCCGACGGAATTGCAGCAATTGGCTTTGGACTCGGAAAAAAATTAAACATAGCAAAAAATCAAAATCCGTTTCAGCTGGCTTATACAATTGCCGAAAATGAATGGAACGGTACAATTTCAACTCAGCTTATGCTGAAAGACATTAGAACAGATGGAAGAGATTAAATCCAATAAACCTGATCCGTATCAGGCGCTTCGTTATAGAGAATTCAACGTATTTTTATTATTGCGTTTTGCGATGGTTTTTGCCTGGTCAATGCAGTTTATTGTTATCGAATGGGAAGTTTATAGTTTAACTAAAAATCCGCTTTCGTTAGGAATTATTGGTTTAATGGAAGTTATCCCAGCTGTCGGAATGGCTTTATTTGCTGGACATATTGTAGATCAAAGAGAAAAGAAAGGATTATTGGTAAAATGTATTTTAGGATTTTCAGTAATCAGTTTTGGATTATTTTTGTTGACTTGGCCAAAAGTTGTTGGCGGTTGGTCTTCAAATGTAATCTTGTATTCAATTTACGCTTTAGTATTTTTCGGAGGATTGGTTCGTGCTTTTATGGGACCAACTATTTTCTCGCTTTTATCCTTAATTATTCCTAAAAAAGTATACCCAAATGCCGCAACTTGGAGTAGTTCGGTTTGGCAGATTGGAGCCGTTATGGGACCAGCATTAGCAGGATTTTCAATCAATTGGATTGGAGTTCACTGGTCAATGTGTTTGGTTTTCGGATTCTCAATCCTTTCTTTAATCGCATTATCACAAATCAGTGCAAAACCAATCATCAATCCGAAGATTGGAGAATCAATAAAAGATAGTCTCACAGAAGGTTTAACTTTTGTATTTAAAAACAAAATTGTTTTAGGTGCTTTATCACTTGATATGATTGCAGTACTTTTTGGAGGTGCGGTTGCATTATTACCCGTTTTTGCTCAAGACATCTTGAAAGTAGGTTCTGAAGGTTTCGGAATTTTAAGAGCCGCTCCTGCTGTAGGCGCTTTTATTACAATGATTGTTTCGGCTTATGTGCCTCTATATAAAAATGCAGGAAAAAAACTTTTAATCGCCATCTTTGTTTTCGGATTATCGATTATCTTATTTGGACTTTCTACTTATTTCTGGCTTTCTGTTTTCGCTTTATTCTTAAGCGGTTTAGCTGATGGAATTTCAGTAGTTATCCGCCAGACAATTTTACAGCTTAAAACTCCTGATCATATGCGTGGACGAGTTGGTGCTGTAAATTCAATTTTTGTTGGATCTTCTAATGAATTAGGTGCTTTTGAAAGCGGTGCCACTGCCAAATTGATGGGGGCAGTGACTTCTGTTGTTTTTGGAGGAAGTGTTACGCTCTTAACTGTAGTTTTCACTGCATTGAAATCGCCAACTTTTAGAAATTTAGATTTGAAAAAAGATATGGACGATCATCATAAATTAGAATAGATGAAGTCATTTTTTCTTTCTTTATTTCTAATATTTTCCTTTTTTGCAAAAGGGCAAAATCTCTATATCAAAACTTACGGAAATGAAAAGAACAAGCCCATAATTTTCATTCACGGAGGACCAAGTGGCAATTCAACATTATTTGAAGGAACAACAGCTCAAAAACTAGCCGATCAAGGCTTTTATGTTATCGCTTACGACCGAAGAGGCGAAGGAAGATCGGCAGATCCTAATGCAAAATTTACTTATGAAGAAGCTTTTCAGGATCTGAATTCAATTTATGCAAAATATCACTTAAAGAAAGCTGTTATTTTAGGTCATAGTTTTGGCGGTTTAGTGGCGACACTTTATACCCATAAATATCCGCAAAATGTAAGTGCATTGGTTTTGGCTGGCGCTTTATTTTCTCAACAGGAAACTTACGATCACATTTTAAATACGCTGAAGAAAAAGTACAGCAACGATTCTGAACAATTAAAAAAAATCAGCATTGTTGAGAATCTAAATAAAAATTCAGCTGAATACAGAAAAGGATGTTATGAGCTGGCTAGTGAAAACGGCTTTTTTAAAATGCCAAATCCAACAGCAGCATCTAAAAAATTATATGCCGATTATGAAGCTGGTGAATTTTATAAAACTAATATTCGAAATAAAAATGCTCCGCTTCTCTTCTATCAAAACGAAAAACAAAACAACATTGATAGTAGGCCTTTTTTAAAGAAAATCAAAACCGCTGGAGTTCCTATTTATGGAATTTACGGAAAAGATGATGGAATTTTTTCATCAGATCAAATCAATTCTCTAAAGGCAATAACTGGAGAAAAACATTTCGCTTTTCTTGACAATTGCTCTCATTATTTATTTGTCGACCAACAAGCAACATTTCTTTCTAAGCTAAAAAATTGGCTCAAATAATCTTGTTATGAGATAGAATTTCATAAAAAAGCAAAATCACAAACACTTTATAAATAACTAAAAATCAAACAGTAATATTAGTTTTTAGCTTTTTTTTATGCTTTTCTTAGTCAAGTATTAATATAAAGAGTGCGTATCTTTGTGGCCTAAAAAAATTGCCATGAAAGACATCGAGCAAATATACCGAAACGATTTTGGAATTTCATTTTATTGGAAAGAAGGCAACGAAATTATATCAGATAAAATCCAGTTGCTTTTTAAACAAATGGGATTTTACTTTTCAGTTGAGGAATTAAATGAATTTCACGATTTAATTGAAGACTGTGTAACAGATCATAATAACTACGATACACGTGGCGTAAAACGCGCCTTCGATAAATTTTTATTGAAAACACCATACGTTGCTATAGATTTAGAAATATCACCAATGGAATTAGATTCTATAAAAGACTTGGTTGATGGTTCATTATTCCGACTTAATCTCAATGAATATATCTATGGTTCGGGTATGAACTAATGCTTGCTCAAAAAATATTTTTTTCAAACTTTTATGATTTTTTTATTTAGAATTAATATAAATAATATTTATATTTGTTGAAATAAAAGGATTTACGATGAGAGAAATTGAGCAGATATATCATAACAACTTTGGAATAGCTTTTTACTGGAAAGATCACAATACTACGATTTCCGACAAAGTGCAATTGGTTTTTAAAGAAACTGGCTTTTATTTTACGGTTCAGGAATTAAATCAATTTTGTGATTTAATTGAAGACAGCATGATAGAAAATGCTTGTTGCGAAGCTTGCGAAATGAAATACTCCTGCCATAAGTTTTTATTGAAAACACCTTGCAATTCTATAGATCTGGCTGTAAACATGACCGAATTAAAATCTATTAAAGATTTGGTTGAAGGTTCTTTATTTAAAATTGAACTGGATGAATATGTTTATGGAGTTGGCATGAATTAAGAAGCATTCTAAATATTTTAACAGCATTTTTTCATTATTGAAATATATTTTGATTCAATTCAAAAAAAAGTATATTTACAGCAATGAAAAAAGCTGCATTTCTACTTACCATAACCGTTCTGGCACTTCTTTTTGCCAGCTGCAATAATAAATCAGAGGAATACATTGATCCGCGTGGAACTGATTACGCAGGTTCAGAAAGTTGTATACAATGCCATAAAGTACAATCAGACATGGCATTCAAAAGTTCGCATTTTAAAGCGACCTCTCCAGCAATTTTAGGAAATGTTTCAGGCGATTTCGATTCTAAAAATCATACTTTCATTTATGATAAAGACACCAAACTGGTCATGGAAAAACGTGGAGACAGTTTGTATCAAGTTGTTTATAAAAACGGTAAAGAAACAGCCAAATACAAATTTGAAATTGTTTTTGGAACCAAACACGCTCAAACTTCAGTTTACTGGAAAGACAACAATACATACGAATTGCCAGTTTCTTTTTATCACTCTATAAACAATTGGGCAACAAGTCCAGGTTTTCCTGCCGACAAGCCTTATTTTGATCGAATGGTAGTTAAAGATTGCTATTCGTGCCACGCCTCAAATGCCAGCAGCCGAAGCGTAAATCAAAATTCTGAACAAAGAAATATGATGTCTATGGATGTTGAAGATATCATTAAAAAAGAAACAATTGTTTACGGAATTGACTGTGAACGCTGCCACGGTCCTGCGAAAAAGCATGTTGAATTTCATCTAAAAAATCCAAACGTAAAAGTTGCCAATAACATTACAAGTTTCAAAACCTTAAACAGACAGCAAAAGCTAGATGCGTGTGCATTATGTCACGCAGGAAATGATGGAATGAAACTAAAATCGCGTTTTGAATTTAAACCTGGAGATAATTTATCAGAATTCTTTCGTGAGACTAAAAGTATTAATGATACAACAAATTTTGATGTTCATGGCAATCAGTATAGATTAATGGCACAAAGCAAATGTTTTATCAAAAGCGACAAAATGGATTGTATCACCTGCCACAATCCGCATGAAAATGCTTCCAAAAACATGGCTTCATATTCTAAAATCTGTATGAGTTGCCATCAAGGTTTAAAGCACAAAGAAACCACTTTAAAAACAATGCCAGAGAAGTTATTGGCGAGCAATTGTGTAGAATGCCACATGCCGAAAAAAGCATCTGGAGCAATTAAGTTTCAGCTTTCAAACAGTAAACAGCTTTCAGAATATATTTTGCGAACGCATAAAATTGGCATTTACCCAACAAGCGCAAAATAAAAATTTTGTTTTATTTTTTTTGACAAAGGACTTTGAATTAAGTTCAACAATAAGATTTGTCCTTTTCAACTTTTGACTTTTAACTTTCGACTAAACTACTTTTCGAATTTTTTAAGCTCGAATTTTTCACCGTCAAAAACACCGTAAGTAAAATAGCCGATCCAATCGCCAAGATTGACATATTCGGAGTTTTCTCCAACCGGAATAATCATTGGTAAATGGCGGTGCCCGAAGATGAAATAATTATAATGTTTGGTTTCTAGTTTTCGTTTGGCATATAAAACCAGCCATTCGTTTTCTTCACCCAAAAACTTTACATCTTCGTCGCCCGAAATCAGTTTGTTTTTTACTGATAAATATTGAGCCAAACTTACGCCAACATCTGGATGAAGCCAGCGGAAAAGCCATTTTGAAAACGGATTTGTAAATACCTTTTTCATTCGTTTGTAGCCTTTATCACCAGGACCTTTTCCGTCTCCGTGACCAATCAGGAACGTTTTTCCGTTAAATGTAAACTCTTTGTTATCGTGATAAACCGGAATATTCAATTCGGTTTCAAAATAATCATTCATCCACAAATCATGATTTCCAACAAAAAAGTAGATTGGAATTCCGCTGTCGCGAATTTCAGCCAGTTTGCCTAAAATTCGAACAAAACCTTTCGGAACCACCGTTTTATATTCAAACCAAAAATCAAATAAATCTCCCAATAAAAAAATTGCTTCTGCATCTTCCTTAACCTCATCAAGCCAAGCCACGAATTTCTTTTCACGCGGTAAACTCAATTCTGGAGTTGGCGCACCAAAATGCTGATCTGAAGCAAAATATATTTTTTTCATTTAGAGTTGTAGATTACTAGACTTCTTAGAATTTTAGACTTTTGTCCCTCTGAACGAAGTCGAAGAGTTTGGAATTTAAAAAAAATTGGACTTTTAGATATTATCCGATGCGTACCATTCTGCAAAAGACGATTCTGTTTCCTGAAGTTTTAATGAGAAAAGAGAAATTCCTTCTGGAAGCCTTGCAACGATTCTCTCTGCAAAATCAACCACCATATTTTCGCTTGTTGGCTGATAATCTACCAAAATCACATGATGTCCACGGTTTTTCAATTCATTGGCCAATTCGATATGCGGTGTAGTCTGATTGAAAACAGTTGCATGATCAAACTGATCGACGATTTCTTCTTTTACAATTTTCTTTAGATCAGAAAAGTCAATCACCATTCCGAACTTTACATTCGATCGGTCTGTAATTGGCGAACCAATAACCGTTACCGATAATTTATAACTGTGTCCGTGAACGTTCTTGCATTTTCCGTCGTAACCGTACAAAGCGTGACCGGTTTCGAAACTAAATTGTTTTGTAATTCTGATATTACTCATCGATTTTTAATTTTAAGCTTGCAAATTTACGAATTAATTGCCGTTTTTAGCTCTTTTTTTAGCACGAGTATACATCCACAAAGCAATTCCGCCCAAAACTAGAAACGGAATGAAAGATCCAATGACAACGCCAATTTGATAACCGCTGTCTGGAGCATCTTTAATTTTCTCTGCAATGTCAACTTTTTGCATTAACGAAATAATAGTCATGTTCAATAATTTATATAGTGGAAATTTGATTTTAAAATATTTTTCAAAGCTATGCTCCTATTTTTCTAAAATCAATGACTTATATCATACCTATTTTTTAAACTGCAGCAAAGCATTTTTAGTAAAATCAGACAAAACCAATTTACCCGTAATGGCAGCACGTTCAAATAAAAGTGATTCCCATTGTTCTGTTCCTTCCCAAATAATTTTTTTCATTTGCAATAATGCTTCTGGGTTATACGAACTTAATCTTTTTGCAAAATCATCAATTTTAAGATCCAGACTAAAAGATTCGCAAACCACAGAGAAAAGTCCTTTTTGACTTGCCCATTCTGCCGATTTCCATTCATTTGCTGCCAATGTCATTTCTGTCATCGCAGTTTTACCTACTTTTCTGGAAACAGCTGGTTCGATAACAAAAGGTCCTATTCCAATTGCTAATTCTGATAATTTCACATCACTTTCAGGCGTAGCAAAAACATAATCACAAGCCGCAATAATACCAACGCCACCACCAACTGCTTTTCCCTGGACACGTCCAATAATTAATTTATTACAATTACGCATCGCGTTAAGCAAATGAGCAAATCCCGAAAAGAACTCTGTACCCTGTTCTTCATTTTCAACTTGCAAAAGTTCATCAAAAGAAGCGCCAGAACAAAAAGCTCTCACCCCTTCACTTTTCAGAATAATAACTGAAACATTTTCATCTCTGCTTAGCAAATTAATTTCTGCCGTGAGACGATCTAATAACTGACGCGGGAAAGAATTACTAGCTGGATGCCCAAACTCAATAGTTGCAATTGTATCCTGAAAAGAAGTTTCTAAACTGCCTTTTATACTTTCTGAACTCATAAAAATTACATTTAAAGGTAAAGTTACGCTTTTGAAAATAATTGATACGAAACTTCTGGAAATTTGTTTTTTGAGAATTAATTGACTTTATTTGTTAACGCATTTGGGGGATTAGCTCATTTGGCTAGAGCGCTACGCTGGCAGCGTAGAGGCGACCGGTTCGAATCCGGTATTCTCCACCATAAACATAAAACCCTTGTAAATCTAGTTTTACAAGGGTTTTATATTTCTTATATGATTAACAACTACTCCTACTCATATTCAAAAACAGTAATATCGGTTGTGTAATTAAATCCAGCAGCATCGTACTTTATTAAATAACCTTCTTCATCATAAAAATATTTCGGAACTGCTTCAAATTGCACCTGCCATACTCCATTAGATAAAACATTTGAAGAGATTTTTGTTACATGCAGATATTGATTATCCAATCTATAATATGGCTCTTTATTATAAACTCCTGCTTTAGTATTATCAAAGGTATAGACTACATAACTTGTCAAAGTCCCAATTTGATCCGCATTAACACTATACCAGCTTTTAATATAACTTGTATCGTTCGGATAAGTATATTTATAATTCATTTGTAAAACATCATGAATGTAAAAAAAGACATCACTAATCCTATCTTTTTCATCATAGAAATACTTATAACTTACAAAACCGTCTTTTTCAATTCGTTTCTCAATCAAGCCTCTATCATTATAAGTGTAACTACTTCCGAATGCGTAAGACGAGATCATTTCATTTAACGAACCATTCTCATTATAGGTAAAACTAAAAATTTCAGGTGTATTAGTAAGTCCATTATTTGTATATACTTTATCTGCTTCAATTCTAGTAAGCTGTCCTAAATTATTGTACTTATAGACAAGTTCATAATCTCTTTCTGTCTTTTTGTTTAAAGCCGTTTCTACAGTGTCATATAAATTTTCTGAAGGCAAATCTTTATATGTTGCAGCATCTCTGTCAAGATTATATTGATAAATTTTGCCCATATAATTTTGAGCAAACTTAGTAGATCTGACTAGTCGTTTTCTTGTTTCACTGCTTTTTGAAGTTTTAGATGAACTAATATTTACAATAGCAGGTTTCATCATTTCTGACTTAGGAAGAACCGGTTTAGGTTTTACAGGATCTACAGGTTTTGGATCTACAGGAATTACAACTTCAGGTTCTACAGGCGGTTCATCAGAAGAACAGCTAATCACCGTAAATTGAAATAAAATGGTAAAAGCTAGTAGTAATTTAAGTAGTTTTTTCGTCATATTGATCGATTATTTAGAGCACTAATATACTATTTATCTATTATATCGATTAGACAATTATCTTATTTATATACTCCTACTTTCAATTTTTACTTATTTCTCATTTGCCGCATCATCTGCGTCAACATCTGCTTTCTCAGCTTTTTTAAAATCGTTGTTTAGCAATTTTTCCAATTTCTTTTTTTCTCGCTGATTTTTTCTGATTGTTAGTACAACAAGAATAATTACCAATATTACTACAACTGCTATTATGTTCCAATTGATATCCATAATTAAAATTTTAATTAAAAGTAAATAATTAAAAATATCTTTCATGTTATCAAACAGTTAAGTGTTTTATTTTTTAATAAATCTTATTCTGACACAACTAAATCTTTTGAAAGATATTTCTTTAAAATTGTTTCTTATTTTTGTAGACCTTAAAATATTCTAAAAAGAATACTGATAATAATTGCAAGTCTTTCAAAATGAATCAAACCGTAAAACATAAAATATTCTCGTTCATAAAGAAACCTCTTATAATTGCAATTATACTTTTCGTCTTTACTTTAGTTGAGATCTATTGGGCAATGGGCAGTTTTTCTAACAAACCATCAAGTGCCTGTTTAGATTGTTCTTTTTTTGACGATGCTTATTTAATGACTTTGTTTTCTACCGTTTTCTTATCAATCGTTTTTTTGCCTTTTTCTTTAATTAAAAACAGCTATCTAAAAGTTATATTTCAATTACTATTGTTAATCTTAATATGGTTTTTCTGTAATTATATCATTTTTGTAGATCGCGAATCTGCATGGAGTACATATCTTTTTAAAGAAGAAATAATGTATACAATTACATTTTCGTTTTTTCCTATTTTGATTTTATCTATCGTTACAATAGTTGCTTTAAACTTTATCTTAAGAAAACTATGAGTCCGAACAAAAAAATACTTTTACTTATCTATTTCATTATCTGTGCACTTTTTGTGCTGGACTGCCTTTTATATTACTTTAAAGAAATTAGTCTTCGTGGTTATTATAGCGATGTAGTTTTATCTTGGCTCTGGCTGATAAGCAATTTTGTAATAATTATTGTTTTTTGGAAAAAACTCTTGGCAAAACTTCTTTTGGCAGCAATAACAATAACATTTGCAATTAGCATTATGGCCATGATGATGCCTTTTTTCGCCTTATTGCTTTCAAGTACATCTTTAGGTTTGTACCTAAATAAAGATTTGAATAAAAATTACAGAGCACAAATTGTGGGTTACAGTGCGATGGGGCATCCATGGCTGGAAATAATTGAAAAGAAAGGAATATTAGAAAAAAGGATTTTTAAATGTACCGACTATCAAATAATGGACGACAATCTGAATATCAAAATCAGCACAGCAAAAGATATATTTTTTAGAAATGAAACCGATAGTACACTGACTTTGACTCTTTTTTATGGCGGACCAAACAAAACCATTACTTTCGATAAAAAGACTGGAAATATCACTGGAATAAAAAACAACTAATTTTATACTCACTTAAAAACTACCTATATGCGTCACTTCAAATTTCTTCTTCTTGCATTCTTACTTATGCTTTCTTTTAAAGGCATTTGTCAAGACAAAATTTCACAACAAGTGCTCGAACGTTTAAAGGCACAGCAAACTAGTTGGAACAATGGCGATCTTGAAGGTTACCTTGATTTTTATGCTCCCGTAGATTCGGTTCGTATGATTTACAGCGGTGGTGTGGTATATGGAAAAAACAATATTGCAGATTTCTTTAAAAAATATTGGCCAAAAGAAAGAATGGGAAAATTGATTATGACCGATTTTGTTGTTGAACCACTTTCGAAAAAAGATGCTTTTGTGAGCGCAAAATTTAGCGTAGAAGCTCCAAATGGCAAAAATAGTTCTGGCAACTTTTCGGGAATAATGCGAAAGATAAATGGCGTTTGGTATTTGTATGTTGATCATTCGGGATAATTGTCGGATCTAAACTATTATTTAATCCTTTTACCTTAACGTATTTTACAGAAACGAATCTGTTTTTTACTCAAAAACAATTTTGTAAATGATTTTTAAATACCTTTGATGTTATGAGCACAGCAACAAAACCAAATCATATAGGGCGAAAAATAAGCCGCATTCGTGAACTTCGTGATATGAAGCAAGAAGCTTTGGCACAAGCTTTAGGAACAAACCAACAAGCTATTTCTGCTATAGAAAATAGTGAAACAATCGATGACGCAAAACTTGCCGAAATAGCAAAAGCTCTCGGTGTAACTCCAGAAGCTATAAAGAGTTTTTCGGAAGAAAATGTGTTTAATTATTTTAATACATTTACAGATAGTCATGGAAACTTTGGAAATTTTGCTAGTGGGGCAATTTGCAATTTCAATCCTCTTGATAAAGTAGTTGAACTTTATGAGCGTTTAGTTCAGGCTGAAAAAGACAAAGTTGAATATTTGGAGAAATTAATGAAAGAGAAATAAGTCTTTCAATTTATTATAACGAAAAAGCCATTTCTGGAAAACAGAAGTGGCTTTTTTGTTTATTTATATTATGCCTTATTATGCCATAAATAAAACTTTTGGGGTGCGAATTCTGTGTTTATGCATTCAATATTTGCATTTGAAATCATTATGATCTAGTATAACTCGTCGGACTAAAAATTCATCAAACACAACTACAAAAGAGAAAAATATGCCTCAATCATTATACAAAGTATATGTGCATCTAGTGTTTAGCACAAAAAAACGTTATCCGTTTATTGACGACGATATAAAAGAAAAATTATGGGCTTACCTCGGAGGAATTTGCAAAGGGCTAGAATGCAATCCCATTCAAGTAGGAGGATATAATGACCATGTTCATATTCTATGCTTATTATCTAAAAAAATTACACAAATGAAATTGGTTGAAGAAGTAAAAAAACAATCATCAAAATGGGTAAAAACAGTAGATTCGCGTTATGCAAATTTTTACTGGCAGGACGGGTATGGCATTTTTTCTGTTAATCCTTCTCAATTGGATATCGTTATAAAGTACATTAAAAACCAAGAAGAACATCATAGAAAAAAGACATTCAAAAAAGAACTTTTAGCTTTTCTAAACAAATATAATGTTGAATATGACGAACGTTATCTTTGGGATTAGGCTTTCGCCCTTTCAGGGCTGGGTTAACTGCGTTCATTCACATTCACATTTATATTCATATTCATATTCATAGCATAGCGCGTTGCGCTATGCTAGTGGTTGCGCTCTTTCAGAGCTTTTTTTAGTATAGGCTGAAAGCCTATAAGCATCAAGATAGTGCAACGCATTATACAGCACTAGAGGATTAGAGGCACTATAGGATATATAGCTAGCCTATCTCAACAAAAACCCCATTCTTATCGACCCATAAAAATATCCAGAATTAGTATCAATTCCTGGATCTTTCAATTCTCTTCCGCGGTAAAGGAAAGAATAAGATATGTTGAAGTTGTTATGTCGGTATTTTAAACCCGCTTCTGCGTTGAAACGAAGTGGTTCCAAATCGAAAGTAATCGGACTTGTATCGTTAAACATGCTTCCTTCAATTGTGGCATCGTAAAACTGATAGTTGACACTTGGAGCCGCGTAGAAATAAAATTCTCTAATGTCTGGTTGAGCTTGTGCACTTACAGAAGCATTAAACATATTAGAATCGTAAATTGGAAGGAGTTTTTTAAATCCAAATCTTGCCATAAATCCTGTTGAAACTCCAGAAAAAATAGTTCCAAGATTTCCTTCTGACTGCCAATAAAGATCTACAAAATCATTATGTTTTGAAGGAAACATTTTTTTAGAGTAGATAGCATGCGCCTGAACACCGAAAGCATTATGCAACTGGTTTTCCCAACCGTAAACTTTCTTATAGCCTATAATTTCATGAAAACCAACCTGAGTTTCTTCTCCCAAAGCATTTGGCCCCATAAAACCCAATTGAAAATCAGTTTTTAAAACCGATTCGCTTTGATAAAAAAAACTTTTTCCCGCTTCTGCAAAAAGATAAGCTGTAAAAGGACGGTCATTTACTGTAACTGCTTCTTTGTTTAAAAATCGAGGATTGTAAATATATTGCCCAATACGAAACTCTGTAATTTTTTTATTGATTTTTGGATTATCGTTTTTTGATAAAAACCTGTAAAAAAGTTCCAAACCATTGGTGTAATACATATCATATTTAGACGATGTGTATAAATCGTTATCAGATATAAAACCAATTTCTGTTGTTTTTCCTTGTCCAAAAGTTAACGTTACAGTCAAAATCAGAAAAGCAAAAAGCAGTTTTTTACTTTTTCTTTTCTTCTTTTCCATCATAATTGATTTTTCCAACGTAACGCATTTCGCGTACAATTCGTTCTTTTCTTCTATTAATATAACTTGAAGAGCCTGTCGCTTTAAATTTTCTCGGATTTGGTAATATTGCCGCAATTCCCGCCGCTTGCATTGGAGTTAAACTTGAAGCATCTCGACGATACCAATGTTCGGTTGCGGCATAAGCACCGTAAACTCCATCTCCCATTTCGATACTGTTTAAGTAAACTTCCATGATACGTTCTTTCCCCCAGATAATTTCAATTAAAACGGTAAAATACGCTTCAAGTCCTTTACGGAAATAGCTTTTTCCCTGCCACAAAAAGACATTTTTGGCTGTTTGCTGCGAGATTGTACTTCCGCCACGAATTCTACGTCCGCGTTCGTTACTTTTATATGCTTTCTGAAGTGCTTTAAAATCGAAACCATTATGCGTCAGGAAAGTTCCGTCTTCGCTTGCAATAACGGCTTTTTGTAAATTCATTGAAATTTTATCAATCGGTTCCCAATCGTGATCAAAATAAACTTCTTTTCCTGCCATTTTATTTTCGATGGCGCGAATAAGCATTAAAGGTGTAAATGGCACAGGAACATATTTAAAAAAGATAACCGACCCGATAGAAATTCCGAAAAACCACAAAGCGGCTTTAATAAAAAACCATTTTATTTTTTCTCCAAAAGAACGATTCGATTTTTTTGAAGACGAAGTCTTCGGTTTTGGTTTGTTTGTAGTTGATTTTGGTGCTGTTTTTTTGGTAGTTGCCATTATATTAAATCTGCTAATTCTGTTCCTATTAAACTGCCTATCGCCACTCCCATTCCGCCTAAACGCACTCCACAGAACACATTTTCAGAAAGCTGAGTTACGACAGGATTCTTACTATTTCCGATTCCCATAATGCCGCTCCATCGGTGCGCAATTTGAAAATCCTGATTTGGTAAAATTACATTTTTCAGTAAATCTTCCAATCTATTTTGAATAATTTTCGTCTGCCCAAATTCGGTTGTTGTTTCTCCTTCAAAATCAAGATTTCTCCCTCCCCCTAATAAAATTCGATCGCCAATGTTTCTGAAATAATAGTAACCGCGGTCTAAATGAAACGTTCCTTTAATATCTAAATTGTGAATTGGTTCTGTAATTAAAACCTGAGCTCTAGCAGGTTTCACTGCCCCATTTGTCAAAGAACCCGCAAAGCCATTAGTCGCGAAAAGTAATTTTTGGGTTTTAAAACTAAAATCGCTTAAAACTACTTCAACATGATTTCCAGCATCTAGATATGACGTTACAGTTTGCTGATTTAAGATTAAAATATCTGCCAAAATTGCTTGTTTCAACAATTCCTGCATCATATTTCCAGTATCAATCTGTGCTTCAAACGGATTAAAAATTAAATAATCCTGAATATTTTGAAATCCAAATCGGTCTACTTCTTTAGAAAAAACATCGGCTTTGAAAAGCGGTTTCAAAACTTCATTGATAAACGGCATTTTAGAAATACATTCATTAAATCCAAATTCATCTTCTTTTAAAAACAATTCATATCCGCCATGCGGTTTAAAATCAATTGCCGTATCCCCTAATCTTTTTCGAAGTAATTGCAATCCTTTCCAACGTTTTTCGATAAGTGACACAACATCTTCTTCTGAATGTGTTTTTAAGTCATCCATAATTTCAGACAGACTCCCGAAACAGGCAAAACCAGCATTTTTTGTACTGGCTCCTTGCGGAAGCATTCCACGCTCGAGAACCAGAATTTTTGCATCAGGAAATCTTTCGCGTAAGCGTAATGCAGTATGCAGGCCAACAATTCCGCTGCCCACAATGGTATAATCTACATTCGTAAACCAGTTTTTAAGTTCCCAATAGCTTAGTTCCATCTTTTAGAGTTTTTATAAAAATAATGATTTTTTTGAACCATATAAGTAATTAAAGTTCATTTAAAATCTTTATCAAGTTGAGCGGAGTCGGAGCCTTTTTAACCTAAACTTTAACAAAATTTGGGATTTGGAATTTAACAACTTGGAATTTAAATGTTGTATTTTTAGCACCACAAAAAATAGAATAATTTGATTATGAAAAAACTAGTATTAACAACCTTAATAATGATGAGTTTAAATGCTATCGGACAGAATGTTATGTCTCCGGAATTGTTATGGAAATTAGGAAGAGTGACACCTCTTGGCATTTCTAAAGATGCGAAAAATGTCGTTTTTAAAGTTTCAACGCCTTCTGTGGCCGATAACAAGTCGACTTCTAAAATCTACACGATTCCTGTAACTGGAGGAACTGCAACCGAAATTAAAGATACAAAAGACATTTTGGCTGATAAAAACATTTCGCCTGACGGAAAATTTATCGTTTACAATGACGAAGTAAAACTGGAAAGTGTTTTAGGTAAAGATTTTTACCCAAGCCTAACAAAATCTGATGCTCAAATTTATGATGGATTAGATTACCGTCATTGGGACACTTGGAACGAAGGAAAATTTAATCACGTTTTTTATAAAGAAAACAAAGACGGAGCAAAAGGAATCGACATATTGAAAGGAGAAACTTTCGATTCTCCACAAAAACCTTTTGGAGGTGACGAAGATTATATCTGGTCGCCAGACAGCAAAAGCATTTTTTACGTTTGCAAGAAAAAAGCAGGAACTGCTTATGCAATTTCTACCAACACAGATATTTATGAGTACAATTTAGAAACTCAAAAAACTACTAATAAAACCGAAGGTAATTTAGGTTACGATACAGCGCCACAATTTTCTCCGACAGGAAATTTAACTTGGCTACAAATGAAACGTGACGGTTACGAGTCGGACAAAAATGATATTATTGTTGAGTTTAAAGGAATGAAACAAAACTTAACGGCAAACTGGGACGGAACTGTAGATAATTTTATCTGGAGTAAAGACGGAAGGACTGTATTTTTTGTGGCTCCAATTGACGGAACAAAACAACTTTTCTCTGTTAATTTTCCTGGTTTAACTAAAATCGCCATCAATGTTCGTCAATTGACAAATGGAGATTTTGATGTAAATGATTTAATTGGTTTCTCTGGAGATGATATTATTGTTACAAGAACAGACATGAATCATGCTGGTGAAATTTATTCTTTCAATTTGAAGAAAAATACTTGGAAACAATTATCAAATGTAAATACAGATACTTATAAAACTTTAGCTTTAAGTAAAACTGAAAAACGTTACGTTACAACAACTGACGGTAAAAAAATGTTGGTTTGGGTAATTCTTCCTCCAAATTTTGATGCTTCTAAAAAATATCCAACTTTATTATTCTGCCAAGGTGGACCTCAAAGTGCATTGACGCAATCATATTCTTTCCGTTGGAATTTCTCTTTGATGGCTGCAAAAGGTTATGTAGTTGTGGCTCCAAACCGTCGCGGAATGCCAGGACATGGAGTTGAGTGGAATGAGCAAATCAGTAAAGATTGGGGCGGACAAGTTATGGACGATTACCTTTCTGCAATTGATGATGTTGCAAAAGAAAGTTATGTTGACAAAAGCCGTTTAGGTTGCGTTGGTGCTAGTTACGGTGGATATTCTGTATTTTATTTAGCTGGAATTCACAAAAACCGTTTCAAAACTTTTATCGCTCATGATGGAGTTTTCAATACCGTTTCTATGTTAGGAACTACTGAAGAGGTGTTCTTTAACAACTGGGATTTTGGCGGACCTTACTGGGAAAAAGATAATGCGGTAGCGCAAAAAGCATATACTACTTTCAACCCTGCAACTTTGGTTCAGAACTGGAATAAGCCAATTTTGATTTTCCAAGGAGGAAAAGATTTCCGTGTGCCAATCGGACAAGGACAAGAAGCTTTCCAAGCAGCTCAATTAAGAGGAATCAAAAGTAGATTTGTGTATTTCCCAGACGAAAATCACTGGGTTTTAAAACCACAAAATGCTCAGGTTTGGCAAGGTGAATTTTTCAAATGGTTAGACGAAACTTTGTAACCTATAAAAACAATATTTTACAGCCGTAGATTTATATAATCTACGGCTGTTTTTGTTTCCACACCTTACAATTATGTAACATATTGAGTAGATTTACTTTTCTTAAAACAGATTTTTTTAGATAAATTGCAATGTTTTAATAATTCCGAATTTCCCAAATCTTTCAGCAAACATATGGAGACCAAAAAAAGTTACACCGCAATCAAAGTTTTATTCAGCTATGTTGCATTATTGGCTTTGGTTGTAACGGTGGGATGGTTTCTCTATTCTGAAAATGTTGTTTACAACAAACTGGAAGATAAGATTGCTTTAGAAAAAACCAAAATTCTTAGAGTTAGTAAATTATATTCGAATGTATATAAAACTGAAAGTTTAGCCAGACAGACGATTCAGAATAATTCGGAAAAAGATTTCAAGAACTATTTAATCGAAACCGATTCACTTCGCAAACGTATCGATACTTTAAAACAAATTGTTACCACAGAGTATCAAAAAACACTTTTGGATAGTGTTACTTATTTCTTGGCCGAAAAGACCGAAAACATTAAGCAATTAAGAGAAATAAAGAACAAAGCAGACGACGAAACTTCTGTAAATAGTGCGATTGATGAAATCACAAAAATGGAGTTTAACCTTAGAAAATTGGAACTTCAGGATTTTACCAAGAACCCAAATCAATTAGGAAGTTATCAGCGAAGTGTTTTACAGCGTTATGTCGATTATTTAAATTCGAACATTCCAGATGACAGCACCAATACGCTGAGCAAAAAAGCTTCAGATTCTATTTTAGCCAATTCTAAAAAGCTTTTGAGTTCTGTAAAACTAAAAGCCGAAAAGAAAAAAGAATCTTTGAATTTTGAAGAAAACAAATTGCTTCAAAATGAAATCGCAATTTCGGATCAGCTTAGAAAAATACTTCGCATTATTGAGCGAGAGATCATTATCAATTCGATAAAAAACAATTCATTAAAAGAAAAATCATTAAAAAGAGTCAACGAAATTGTAACGGCTTCGGCTGTTATTGGTTTATTATTGACTGTGTTTTTCTCTATTCTAATTGTCAGCGATTATTCAAAATCTCAATTGTATAAGAAACAGCTGGAAATCGCGAACTTCAAAACCAAAAATCTGCTCAAAAGCCGCGAACAATTAATTTCAACCGTAAGTCACGATTTAAAAACGCCTTTGAGCACTATTGTTGGTTATTCTGAACTTTTAGGCAATTCAGATGTCAATACCAAACAATCTTATTTCGTTAAAAACATTAAAAATTCGTCTGAATATATTACGCAGCTCGTTCAGGATTTATTAGATTTTTCGCAGATCGAAGCTGGAAAAATTTCTATAGAAAAAGTTCCATTTTCACTGCCTGAAATTATTGAAGATGTTGCCCGAAATATTCAAACCGTTTACAAACAAAAGGACATTGATCTTATTATAAATGTAGACGATCAGTTTCAGAAACGAATTGTTGGAGATCCTTTTCGCTTAAAGCAAATCTTAACTAACATTATTGGAAACGCTTATAAATTTACCGAAGAAGGTCATATTCGAATTGCCGCTTACGCGAATGACGATCAATTTTTTACAATTTCGATTCAAGATACTGGAATTGGGATTGAAAAAGCCAATCAGAAATTGGTTTTTGAAGAATTCGCACAGGCAAATGAAGGCATTGAGAAGAAATATGGCGGAACCGGCTTGGGATTATCAATCTGTCAAAAGATTATTTCTATTTTGGGTGGAAGTTTAAGTTTGGAAAGTATTTTTGGAAAAGGAAGCACCTTTATTATTCAGCTGCCGTTATTATTTGATAGCAGCCAAGAGAATATTGCTTTAAATGAAATCAGAAATAAACCGTCAAAAAATACCAAAAAACAAACTTTTATTGTTGTTGATGACGACATCAATCTGTTGAATTTAACGAGCGGAGTTTTAAAACAAGAACAGCATCAGGTATTTTCGTTTACTAATCCAGCAAAAGCTTTAGAAACGATTCAGAGAACGCCAATTGATTTTATTATTACTGATATTCAGATGCCGGAAATTGACGGGTTTCAATTTTTAGAGAAACTCCGTGAACTTCCAGAAACTGTCTTTAAAAATCAGCCTGTAATTGCACTTACTGGAAGAACAGATTTGGATCTTTCTGTATATAAAAATGCTGGTTTTACTACGGTTATAAAGAAACCTTATTCTCCTAAAATTTTACTGGAAACCATTCAGCATATTTTAGATCATGAAGAAGTTCCTGTGGCTGAAAATTCGGAAAACACAAATAAAAACACTTCTCAAATCTATTCTTTAGAAACATTGAAAGACTTTTTGGGACAAGATGAGTCGGCCTTAAAAGAAGTTTTAAAATCTTTTATAGATACTACTATAGAAAATATCGAGCTTTTAAAAACTGCGGTTCAAGAGCAAAATCATGATGAAATAAAATCTATTGCGCACCGAATTGCACCAATGTTCAAACAAATTCAGTCGAACGAAATTGGTGAACTTTTAAAGGATCTGGAAAAAGAAGATTTAAACACAATTGATCTAAAAGCTACATTTTCAGATTTAGAAGGAAAAATAAAAATTCTTTTTACGGAATTGAAGCAAGAGATTTAAAATGCTACTTTTTAGAAAAGTACTTTTTTATTCAATATTATACTGCTTCAATTTATTGTAAAGTGTTTTTCTGGTAATTTTAAGAAGTTTTGCCGCTTCAGATTTATTATTCTGTGTTTTTGATAACGCATGAATAATGGTTTCTTTTTCATTTTCAGACAATGAAAAAACTTCGTTTGAAGCAGGCTGTTTTTGAATTTGGAAAAATTCTGCCGGCAGCACATCACTTTCTATAAAATCACCACGAGTTAAAAGAGTAGCACGTTTTACGCAATTTTGCAATTCACGCAAATTCCCTGGCCAGCTGTAATTTTGAAAAATAGAAACTACTTCTGGAGAAAATCCTATAACATCTTTATCTAATTGCTGATTCGCTTTTTCTAGGAAATAATCGGCAAAAACCATTAAATCTTCACCGCGATCTTTTAAAGAAGGAGACTGAATCGAAAACTCATTGATTCTATGGTATAAATCTTCTCTAAAATCGCCGTTTTTTACTGCCTCGCGTAAATCTTCATTCGTTGCCGTAATAATACGTATATCGACGTTTATTTCTTTATTGCTTCCAACAGGTTTGATTTTTCTTTCTTGAAGCGCTCTCAATAATTGAATTTGGTTTTCGTACGAAAGATTTCCAATTTCGTCCAAAAATAAAGTTCCGCCATTAGCCGCTTCAAAATATCCTTTTTTATCGTTTATTGCTCCAGTAAAAGATCCTTTTAAGTGACCAAAAAATTCACTCGCCGCCAATTCTTTCGGAATTGCCCCGCAATCTACTGCAATAAAATTGTTGTCTTTTCTTCTACTCTGCTGATGAATGCTTTTGGCTATAATTTCTTTTCCTGTACCACTTTCACCAATAATTAAAACAGACATATCGGTTGGACTTACCAATTGAATATGATCTAAAAGTTTTTTTGAAGCAACAGAAATTCCTTTTACAAATTCGTTCTCAGCTGTTGTGGTCTTTTTAACCGTTTTTTTCTTTTTTTCTGGAGTTTCCGATTGTTCTTCGACTTCGGCTTTTGGAGCTTGCAGCGCATTGGTGATAACCAAAAGAACCTCGTCTGGATTGAAGGGTTTAGAGATATAATCTGCCGCTCCATTTTTAATGGCTTTAACAGCAGTATTTACATCAGAGTATCCAGTCATTAAAATAACCGGAATATGCGGGTGAGAATTTTTAAATTCAGACATAAGTCCGATACCATCAGAATCAGGTAGGCGAAGATCTGTCAAAATCAAATCAAAAGATTCGTTTTTAACTGCTTCACGTGCTTCTGCTGCAGAGAAAGCTATCGTTACATCGTACGCTTTTTTGATCAGAAATTTTTCTAATAATTTACAAAACGCAATATCATCTTCTATTACTAATATCTTCGGCATCTGCTCTTAGGGACTTTTTGCTAAAATAATATTATTAAACTTGTTATTTCATAAAATTATGTAAAATATGTAAAAAAAAAGAGATTGCACGACGCAATCTCTTTTTCACCAAAAACATAAATCTAAATTCACCTAATTATATTTTCAACCAGTTACCATTGACATCTGAGTATACAGTAGCCTTTTGGTCTCCAACTGATATTTCGAGTTTATACTCTTTTTTTTCATTTACAAATGCTTTATCCAGTTTTGCTCCCGGATAAGCAGTCTGCAAGGCTGTTTTCACAGCTGCAGGTACAGCATCTGCAGTAACTTCTGTGTATTCTGATTGAATAGCCACAGTTGCATTAGTATTTTGAGAAACAGGCAATACATTTGCATGAATTGACATGGTTCCTAAAGCAACTACTGCCGATAAGATTAACTTTTTCATAATGCTGATTTTTAATTATTTCTTGATGATGTTACCAGAAGCATCTGTAAAAATGGTATACTTCTTTTCTCCACTTGAAATTTCAAGTTTATACTCGTTTTTGTCGTTTTTATAAGCTTTTTCTAGCTTAGTATTTGGAAACGATTTTTCAACTGTAGACTTCACAGCTGCCGGAATTTGGTCTGCTGCTACTTCAGTAAATGCATCTTGAAAAATTGCTGATTGAGTAATTGAGATTGCTGGAAGAACTGCAGCATTTACTGAAAGGCTTCCTAAAACAATCGCTGCTGATAAAACTAACTTTTTCATAATATTGTGGTTTTAAATTATTTTTTAAGAATGTTACCAGAAGCATCTGTATAAACGATCGATTTTTCGCCTCGAACGGTTATCTCAATTTTGTACTCCTTTTTATCATTTACCCATGCTTTTTCAAGCACTACACCAGGATAAGCTTCATCTAAGCCTTTCTTCACAGCTGCGGGAACTCCGTCTACTTCTTTATATCCATCCTGATCATTAACTGTCTGTACCATTGGGTTAGTTACAGCAGTGGTTTCTGCATGCATCGACAAACTGCCTAAGACAATTGCTGCCGATAAGATTAACTTTTTCATAGTTATAGTTTAAGGGTTAGACTTAATTATTTTTTAATCCAAGTTCCGTCTGCGTTAGCAAAAAGATTACCTGTTTTATCTCCAACAGTTACTTCAAGCTTGTATTCAGATTTTGTGTTTTTAAATGCTTTAGAAAGCACAGCATCTGGATATGCTTTTTTCAAAGCGTCTGTGACAGCTGTTGGAAGTTCTTCCAATTTAATTTCTGTATAATCATCTTGGATAGAGATTGTTTTTACGATTGTATTTGAAATTGGAGAAGTTGAAGCAAATGATGTTAAACCTCCCAAAACGATTGCGGCTGATAAAAATAAATTTTTCATGATAGTTCTTTTTTAATATAGTTAATTTGATCTTCGTATTCTTGATCCGGATTTTCACAAAATCTAAGATTTAGATTATTGTTTGATCCAAGTTCCGTCTGCATTTGCGAAAAGATTTCCAACTTTGTCGCCAACCGTTACATCAAGTTTATATTGTGCTTTTTCGTTTTTATATGCTTTAGTAATCACTGCTTCTGGATATGCTTTTTTCAAAGATTCTGTAATAGCAGCAGGTAATTCTTCTAATTTGATTTCAGTGTATTCGTCTTCGATAGAAATCGTTTTTACAATAGTATTTGTTACTTGTGTAGTTGAAGCGAATGAAGTTAAACTTCCTAAAACAATTGCGGCTGATAAAAATAAATTTTTCATAACGTATATATTTTAATTAATAGTTGTTTACGCTTTAAGTAATGAAATTATTATGCCGTAAAAGAAAAGAGCTATGCCAAAGACCATAAAATACTGTTTTTAAAGACTTTACATCAAATATACCAAAAAAAAAAATACTGTGAAAGGTGTGTAAAAGAGAAAATAAGTGTGTAATAAGTAAACACTTAAAGTGTAACCTTTAGAAAAATTTCAATAAATCAAATTCCAAATCACAAAGCTTACAGTGAAGTTTTAAGCTCCTACTTTAAAGTTTAGGTTTCCAATATTGGAATTTAAATATTGTAATTAATAAAGATTTATAAAAGAAAAAGGCTTCCAAATTTGGAAGCCTTTTAATTATTCTGGACTATTCATTTTAAATGTATCCATAAATGCAGTTGTATAATCTCCTGCAATATATTTTGGATCATCCATTAATTGTCTGTGGAAAGGGATTGTAGTTTTCACACCTTCGATTACGAATTCATCCAAAGCTCTGCGCATTTTGCTGATAGCTTCTTCACGAGATTGTGCAGTTGTAATTAACTTAGCAATCATCGAATCGTAGTTTGGCGGAATACTATATCCTGAGTAAACGTGAGTATCTAAACGAACTCCGTGTCCTCCTGGCATATGAAGCGTAGTAATTTTTCCTGGTGAAGGGCGAAAATCGTTATAAGGATCTTCAGCATTAATACGAACTTCAATAGCATGTAATTGTGGCAAGTAGTTTTTTCCTGAAATTGGAATTCCAGCAGCAACCATAATCTGCTCACGGATCAAATCATAATCAATAACTTGTTCTGTAATTGGGTGCTCTACTTGAATACGAGTATTCATTTCCATGAAATAGAAATTTCTGTGTTTATCAACCAAAAACTCTACAGTTCCAGCTCCTTCGTATTTAATGAATTCAGCAGCCTTTACAGCAGCCTCTCCCATTTTTGCACGAAGTTCGTCTGTCATGAAAGGTGAAGGTGTTTCTTCCGTCAATTTTTGGTGACGACGCTGTACCGAACAGTCTCTTTCAGAAAGGTGACATGCTTTTCCGTAAGAATCTCCAACAACCTGAATTTCGATATGACGTGGCTCTTCAATAAGTTTCTCCATGTACATTCCGTCGTTTCCAAATGCTGCAGCAGCTTCTTGACGCGCACTTTCCCAAGCTTTTTGAAGCTCTTCTTCTTTCCAGATAGCACGCATTCCTTTTCCACCACCACCAGCAGTAGCTTTCATCATAACTGGATAACCAATTTCTTTAGCTACTTTTTGCGCATGTTCGTAAGATTCTAATAATCCGTCTGAACCTGGTACACAAGGCACTCCTGCTGCTTTCATTGTAGCTTTTGCAGAAGCTTTATCTCCCATACGGTCGATCATTTCTGGAGCAGCACCGATAAATTTAATTCCATGCTCTTGACAGATTTTAGAGAATTTAGCATTCTCAGAAAGAAATCCATAACCTGGATGAATTGCATCTGCATTTGTAATTTCTGCAGCTGCAATAATATTTGACATTTTCAAATACGATAAGTTACTCGGAGGAGGACCTATACAAACCGCTTCGTCGGCAAATTTAACATGCAAACTTTCTGCATCGGCTGTAGAGTAAACTGCAACAGTTTTGATTCCCATTTCCTTACATGTACGAATTACACGTAGTGCAATTTCTCCTCTATTCGCAATTAATATTTTTTTAAACATCTTATTTTAATTAGATAATTAGACAATTTGATAATTAGATAATTTTAGATGATTAACAAAACTTTTTTCGAACCATTCTAAAATCTAAAATCTAAAATCTAAATTTATTTATGATGGATCTACTAAGAATAAAGGTTGATCAAATTCTACTGGAGACATATCGTCAACTAGAATTTTTACAATTTTACCAGAAACTTCAGATTCGATTTCGTTGAATAATTTCATTGCTTCAATTACGCAAAGAACATCACCTTTAGATACAGTGCTTCCAACTTCTGTGAAAACAGGTTTGTCTGGAGATGGTTTTCTATAGAATGTTCCAATGATTGGAGATTTTATAGTAATATATTTAGAATCGTTAGCAGCTGGTGCTTCTGGAGTTACACTTACAACTGTTGGAGCTGTAACTTGTGGAACTGCCGCTTGAGGTAAAGCTGCCTGAGCAGGTAATTGCTGTACGTAAGTTGCTTCAGTTACATTTGTTTCTAAAGTTGTTCTGATCGTGATTTTTACATCATCCATTTCTAACTTCACTTCTGCAACGCCCGAATTTGCAACAAATTTGATTAGGTTTTGAATTTCTTTTAAATCCATAATGATTCGTTTTTAGTTTTAATTTATTTTTTATCGTAAGCCCATTTTAAATAGATAGATCCCCAAGTGAATCCACCACCAAAAGCGGCAAAGATAATATTATCTCCTTTTTTAAGCTTATCTTCAAAATCAGCTAATACTAATGGCAAAGTTCCAGAAGTAGTATTACCGTATCTTTCGATATTTACCAGCACTTTAGACTCGTCTAATTCCAGTCTTCCTGCAGTAGCATCGATAATACGTTTGTTAGCTTGGTGCGGCACTAACCAGTCAACATCTTGATTTGTCAAATTATTTCTTTGTAAAATCAATTCGCTGGCATCAGCCATATTAGTTACAGCATATTTGAAAACAGTTTTACCGTCTTGCATAATATTGTGCTGTCTGTTTTTAATAGTTTCTTCTGAAGGCGGAATCAAAGAACCTCCTGCTGGAATTTTAAGAAAATCACGTCCTACACCATCACTTCTCAAATACTCATCCTGCAATCCTAAACCTTCATAATTTGGTTCGAAAAGAACTGCACCAGCTCCATCTCCAAAAATAATACAAGTTGCTCTATCAGTATAATCTACAATAGATGACATTTTATCGGCACCAATTAAAAGTACTTTTTTGTAACGTCCTGACTGAACATACGCTGCAGCCGTTGACATTCCGTATAAGAAACTTGAACACGCAGCCTGCAAATCGTATGAAAATGCATTTGTTGCTCCAATTTCTGTAGCAACATAAACCCCCGTAGAAGCCACCATCATATCTGGCGTTGCAGTTGCCATTATAATCATATCAATCTCAAGCGGATCAATATTTGCTTTTGCAATCAAATCCTTTGCTGCTTGTATCGCAAGGTACGATGTACCTTTATCAGCATCTTTAAGAATTCTTCTTTCTTTAATTCCTGTTCGAGCGGTAATCCACTCATCATTGGTATCAACCATTGTTTCTAATACTTGGTTCGAAAGAACGAAGTCAGGAACATAAGCTCCAACAGCGGTAATTGCGGCTGTGATTGTATTCATTATATTCTATTATTTTCCTTTCAAATTATTGATAATTTGAAAAATTTTTAAAAGACTTGAAAATTACAAAAAAAAACGTCACGAATTTGTCTATATTTTCCTAAAAATCGAAAATTATAACCAACAAAAAAAACTCTCACTATGTGAGAGTTCTAGTATAATTTACAAAAACGTATTAAGCAACCGCTTCAGATTTATCGATAACAACTTGCCCTCTGTAGTACATTTTACCTTCATGCCAGTAAGCTCTGTGGTATAAATGCGCCTCACCTGTAATAGGACATGTAGCGATTTGAGCTACAGTAGCTTTGTAATGTGTTCTTCTCTTATCTCTTCTTGTTTTCGAGGTCTTTCTCTTAGGATGTGCCATTTTACTATATTATTTATCCGTTAATAGTTTCTTTAATTTTTCCCAACGCGGGTCAATATCTTCTTCTTTGTTACTCTCTTCCTTTTGTTCTTTTACACTTAATTCATTCAGTTTTGTCAAAGCTTCTGTTTGTAGACTTCCATCTTTAACACCTGGATGAATTCTCTTCTGCGGAACAGAAAGCGCGATCATTTCATAAATATATTGTGCAATATCTACTTCATGTTCACCATGTGGTAAAATCAACAACTCTTCATTATCATCATTAAATTCTTCTCCAAAGCGAACAATTAATTTCATTTTCCCTTTTATAGGTAAATCAAAATCTTCGCCTGTCAGATCACAAGGCACGTTTACCGTTCCTTTGTGTTTGAATTCTAACTCTAACATATTACTTTTCTTATCGAAAAGTAAATTGACTTTAATATCTGAACTTTGAAACTCGTCGTACTCAAAGTTCTTAAAGAACGTGTTATTTATTTGATACTCAAAATGGTGTTTTCCTAGTTTTAATCCTATGAAAGGAATTAAAAATTCTTTTGTTTTGCTCATTTCAACATCAATTTGATCAATCCGATTCTAAAACTAGATATCCGAATTGGGGTGCAAAGATATAAAATTATTATAAAACTAATAATCTTATTCACCTTTTTTTGTTTATAACTGTTTTTCTTTTATTTTAAGAGGTTTTTGGCTAATCTCCTCATACTGATTACGCGAGCGAAAAATATCAATTGCAAGATAGACTGCTTCTTTAAATGAATTGTAATCTGCCATATCTTTTCCTGCTATATCATAAGCTGTGCCATGGTCTGGAGAAGTTCTAACCTTATTTAAACCTGCTGTATAATTAACTCCTTTTCCAAAAGACAAGGTTTTAAACGGAATTAATCCTTGATCATGATACATTGCTACAACAGCATCATATTTTTCATAATGACCGCTACCAAAGAAGCCATCTGCTGGAAATGGACCAAAAGCCATTGTCCCAGAATCAAATATTTTCTTCAATGTTGGTTTTAAAACCAAATCGTCTTCTTTTCCAATCACGCCGCCATCACCAGCATGCGGATTCAATCCTAAAACTGCAATTTTTGGCTTCACTATACTAAAATCCTGAACTAAAGACTTTCTAATAGTTTCAATTTTTTTAGTAATTAATTCTTCCGTTAAATGAGAAGCGACTTCGTTTAACGGCACATGATCTGTAATTAAACCTACTCGTAAATTATCTTGAACCATCATCATAAGCGCATCGCCTTCTAATTCTTGATTCAAATAATCGGTATGGCCTGGAAATTTAAAATCTTCAGACTGTATGTTATATTTATTAATAGGAGCTGTAACCAGAACATCTATTTCGCCATCTTTCAAAGCTTTTGTTGCCGCCACAAAAGATTTTATTGCATACTCGCCTATTTTAGGATCATTTACTCCAAAATTTATATCAACTCCTTCTCTCCAAAGATTTAGAACATTCACTTTACCCGGAATGATTTGATCTAATTTATCAACTCCATGAAATTGAATTGTCGATGTAAAACTTTTTCTAACAAAAGATAGAATTTTAGCATTTGCAAAAATAACCGGCGTACACAATTCCAACATACGAGAATCTTCGAATGTTTTCAGTATAACTTCGCTTCCAATACCGTTTAAATCTCCAACTGAAATTCCAACAATTATATTTTCTGCTTTTTTATTCATGAGCTCAGTTTATTTATTACTAATTTTGATGTGCAAATTTAGTAAAATAAAACCACAATGTTCACAGGAATTATAGAAACACTCGGCAAGGTTCACGAAATCAGAAAAGATCAAAACAATCTTCACATAACAGTTGACTCATCCATAACACACGAATTAAAAATAGACCAAAGTGTTTCGCACAACGGAATATGCCTTACAGTTGTAGCCATTAAAGACTCTCTTTATACCGTAACTGCAATTGACGAAACAATTTTAAAAACCAATATCGGCGATTGGAAAACTGGCGATATTGTAAATCTTGAAAGAGGAATGAAACTTGGCGACCGCTTAGATGGCCATATAGTACAAGGACACGTAGACCAAACTGGAACCTGCATAAAAATCGAAGAAGCAAACGGAAGTTGGAATTATACTTTTGAGTATGATAAAAACCAAAACAACATCACAATCGAAAAAGGTTCAATCACAGTAAATGGTGTTAGTCTTACGGTTGTTAATTCTAAGACTAATGAATTTAGCGTTTCAATTATTCCGTATACTTACGAACACACTAATTTCAAAGATTTCAAAGTTGGAACAAAAATCAACCTTGAGTTTGATGTAGTAGGAAAATATATTTCTAGACTTTATTCGATAAACAAATAACATTCTAGATTTTCAATAAAAAAAAGCTTCAATATTAAATTGAAGCTTTTTTTGTTTGATTTTTATGTATCGCTATTGCTCCTAAAGCTACACCGCTGGCAAGGAGAAAACTAATATTTTGATCTATCGGGAAATCAGGAGGTTGTCCACCGCAAGGAGGTTCATCACAACCGGGATCGTCTTCCATTTCATCTAAACCAGAGTTACCTGGAACTGGAGTTTCATTACTATTACCACCTTGTGAAAGGGCTACAGAAACATTTAACAACAATAAGGCAATTACTAAAAATGGGGCTTTTAGATTTTTCATAAATTCAAGCTCTTGCAAAAGCAAGTCTGTATAGTTATTGACAAATATTCTTCAATAGAAATTTCTTACGAATGCTTTTCTATCTCCAAAATCTGAAACAAAAGTATAAGTTTTTTGCAGAAAAGCAACTTTTAAAACAAAAAAGGGAAAAACAAATTTTAACATTTTTTTTCCAAAATTCTGCCAACCCTTTTCTGGAAACATTCTAGAAAAGAAAATCCTCTTTCTGCCACTATTTACAAGACAAACAAGCTTATAAGAATTTCCTGATTTAGAAAAAAAATCATTTTTCATCTTATCTGCAAAAAAATCTATATTGAGAATTTACATCAAAAATAGAGCTTGAATTCAATTCTAATTATATTCAAGAGAATGTTCATGAATTAATATATTTGTAAAATTTAATTCCATTAATTAAGAAAATTCAAAACCACAAATCCAGATCCATTTCAACCTCAAAAGAATCAAATGAAAAACAAATATACAGTCGGAAGTTTATATGCAGGTGTAGGCGGAATTTGTTTAGGATTTGAAAATGCCGGATTTAAACTAGAATGGGCTAATGAATTTGACAAAAAAGCTTGCATTACTTATAGGAACAATTTTGAACACACTCTTATTGAAGGCGATGTAATGCAACTCGATGTAAAAGAGCTTAATAAAATTGACATTCTTACCGCAGGATTTCCGTGCCAACCTTTTTCTCTTGCTGGCCATAGAAAAGGCTTTAATGATAGCAGAGGAAATCATTTCTTTAAAATATTAGATTTTATTGATGAAATGAGACCAAAAGTGGTATTTCTTGAAAATGTCAAAAACCTAAAAGGACATGACAAAGGAAACACCATGAAAGTGATTCAGCGCGAAATCAAAAAACGTAATTATACTTTTGACAGCGCAATCCTGAACACCAAAAATTTTGGAAACATTCCGCACAATCGGGAACGTATTTTTATGGTTGCGTTTGATAAAGATTTCGTCAAAAAAGGTTTTAAATTCAATTTCCCCGAAAAAGAAGAATTAACCCAAAAGGTTACCGATTTAATCATAAAAGAAAAAGTCGATAAGAAATTCTATTATACTGAAGATAAATATATGTACAACATGCTAAAAGAAGCTGTTGTAAGAGAAGATAGAATTTATCAGTTCAGGAGACAATATGTACGAGAAAACAAAAAAGAAGTATGCCCTACCCTAACTGCCAATATGGGAACTGGTGGCCATAATGTTCCAATCATTACAACAGAATTTGGTTTTAGAAAACTAACTCCAAGAGAATGTTTCCGTTTTCAAGGTTTTCCAGACAGTTACAAATTGCCAAAAATCTCCAATTCCAGTCTTTACAAGCAGGCAGGAAATTCGGTAAGCATGCCTGTTATTGAGAGACTTGCTTCAGAAATATTCAAATGCATTGAAAAAATAGAAGCCAAACAACTAAAAGCAGCAAGAGTTTAAATACTCAAAAGCATTATTGTTCCTTCAATTCTCGCGAGACAAACTTCTAGGTTTTTCTCAATATCCTTACTCCAAAACCTAAGAACGGTCCAATTTCTATCAATTAAAAAAGAGTTGACTTCTTTGTCCCGCTGTATATTTCTCTCAATTTTCGGAATCCAGTATTCTCGATTCGATTTAATTCTCAATTGCTGCGTTTCCCAATCTTTACCATGAAAAAATTCGCTGTCAACAAAAATGGCAATTTTATATTTGGCAAAAGTAAGATCGGGTCTTCCAAATATCTTTTTGTTGTTTTTTCGATACCTGTAGCCCAATTTCCATAAAGCTTTAGCAAGCCTTACTTCGCCTTTTGTTGCAGTGCTTTTTATTGCCTGCATAGTTTTACTCCGCTGTTCGGGAGTTAATCTATCCATCTGAAGATTAAATTTGTTTTGGATGGATAAAGTTAAGGGATTTTAGAAAAAGAAAAGTTTAATTTTTGATGCGGAAAATTTCAATTTTCACATTTGCAAAGCGTCAAAAAACAAAAAAGCCTTTACATTTCTGTAAAGGCTTTGTGTTTCTAAAAGAGTGGTCCCACCTGGGCTCGAACCAGGGACCACCTGATTATGAGTCAGGTGCTCTAACCAGCTGAGCTATAGGACCGGTTTAGAGGATGCAATATTACTACTATTTTTCATTCACTCCAAATATTTTAAGACATCATTTTAATTTAATTTTAAAACTTTTCTCGAATTTCAAAAACGAAATTGATTTTCAACATCTTATTCAAAAATTAAAATGGCATTTTTTTATTTAATTTCTTGGCAAAGCTCTACCAAAACTCCATTTGTGTTCTTTGGATGTAGAAAAACGACCAATTTATTATCGGCTCCTTTCTTCGGAACTTCATTAATCAAGACAAAACCTTCATTTTTTAAACGCGATATTTCAGCTTCGATATCATCAACATCAAAAGCGATGTGATGAATACCCTCTCCTTTTTTCTCTAGAAACTTTGCAATTGGACTTTCTGGATTTGTTGCCACCAAAAGTTCTATTTTATTATTTCCGGTCTGAAAGAAAGAAGTTAATACACCTTCGCTTTCTACAGCTTCCATTTTATACGACGGAACACCAAGCATTTTTTCGAACAAAACATTAGCATCCTCCATATTTTTTACTGCAATTCCGATATGTTCTATTTTGTTTACCATTGTTTCAAATTTATTGGTTCGTGTATGTTCTAAAATAACCACATTCTGCAATAACATCCTGATAATATTTGGTATCAGAATAGTCTTTTCTTAAAGCTTTAAATGAGTTCCAAGCAATAAAATTAACTTTATCATCTTGAATTTCCCAATAGCTGTTTATGTTATTGTATTTTTTATTGTAATAATCATTTCTTTCGCATTTTGAAATCAGATACAAACATTTTGCTTTTTGTTCTTTGTTCGAAGCAGCTTCAAATGCTTTTTGGTAATACATTTTAGAAACCGAATTATTTGTAATCATTTCTTTCATCGAATCTCTAAATGAATATGGACTTGAACCATAACCCACAATACTCATTTCATAAAAAGTTCTTCCGTTTCCAAAATGAGAAATATTATAAAAAGCATTTCCTAGCAAAAGACTGTTCGTGTAAACATCTTCTTTTTGAGCCAATTTATCCTGCATTTCTTTTATGGTAGTTAAGAAATCCATGAAAGTATATTTTCTCTTTTGATACGCTGCATGTTCGCAATCGTGACAATCTTTAATATTTCCGTTAAACGGATTTCCTAAGAATTTATAATATTGAACTGAATCTGTTTGTTTCATGAATTCAATCGCTTCTGGAATTTTGTTTTTGAAAGTCGCCTGAACCGCCTGAAAGTTATTAATATCCTTCAACTTTAAACTATAAACTCCTGCACCAATTTTCTCAATTTCAGATTTATTAGATTTTTCTAAAAAGCCTTTTATTGCCAGCAGATTTTTTTCATTGTCATAATAAGCATTTCCGTCGTTCCAATAACTATAGCGGGATTCTCCATAAATCTCTGCCATAACCAAATTGCCTTTTTCTTTATACAAATGCGACAAATAGCTTCTGCTCCATGAAGAAGCATTTTGATAACGAAATGTGTCTCCTTTATAATTTTTAGGAAGTTCAGTGTACAGCCAATTCAAATCAGCTAGAATGGTTTTCTCATTTTTATCTGTCAGTTTATCGATCTTGCTTAAATTATTCACAAAACGCAATAAACGAAGTTGCATTCCTGCCAATTCTGTTTTTGGAAGTGTTTTTTCAGCTTTGCTGTAATTTTTATCCGCATTTGCATAATCGCCTTTTAGCGTTTGAAGATATCCAATGGCAATATCCCATAAATATGGTTTTTCTGTATTTCCTGTAGCAGAAATTTTTGCTATCAAATCAACAGCGCTATTGTCTACTTTTGCTTTGTTTTCTGCTTTATTTTCGGCAACAGTCTGCGGTTTTGGTTTCTGATTTTCTCCTTGCCCGTCTACCTGGAACGAATTATTTATTTTTTGTTCTAGCGAATTAACCAATCTTGTCCCTAAATAATTTAGATGTTCGCTTTTTGGATCTAATTCGTAGATTTTTTCAATCGCCTGTTTTTCGTCTTTGTAATATCCATGAATCGCCCAAAGCGCCGCTTTTTCTTTGTTGTTTTTCGCCATTGCCAAAGCTTTAGTCCAATCTGACTCGTTTTTTGGCTTAAAACTATAAGCTGTAACTACTCTTAATTCTGGACATTTATCAAAAACCTGAGCGTATAAATAGTTAGAAGTTGCATATTTTTTCTGCTTATAATTAATTCCAGCAACATACGCCAAAGCACGATAATATAAAGTGTTCTTTGTAACAGAACTTTCGGTTTTATTAAAAAAGTCAATTGCTTTTTGTTTATCATTACTGTAAAAACGAGCTTTCATGGTCAAGAACCAATATCTGTTTTTCAAAAAAGGATCAGACAAAGTATTGTACACATTTTCTATCGACTGAATCATTTTGGCATCATTGAAGGTTTTTGCCACGACAGGATCATAACTCCAATAATCATCACCAATTGAAACCGTTTCTATTTTTTGAGCCAAATACAGAAATTCTACAAAGTTTTTTACTTTCCCATCTTTCAGATTCAGCTTTTTGCCCCATTTTTGCGTGCTTTTATTTTCTTTTTTCGTTTTATAATAAACATGCAAACCTTCAATTTCTTCTTTATTTTTGATGGTATTTTTGTCATCAGAATAATATCTAGGCTTTTCGTCACCAATCAAAAAATAATTGACTGTTGTTGTGTCGACTTTTCCTTTTAAATAATCTGCCCAATCTGATTTTATATTTTTATTAAAACGAGAATTGTGTTGGGTATCAAAACCAATTCCGTAGAAAATTCCGCCCGACAAAAACAAAGGCGAATACGATTTGTCAGCAAAAGTTTCTGGAGTAAAATTTGAATTATAGGCACCAAAATAATCCCAATCTCCATCTGCGCAGGCGTATATAATTCCGAATGCAGAAAGCAAAACGGCACTAGAAGCAAGAAATAATCTGCTTAAAAGTATTTTTCTCATAATTGTTTAAATTGAATTCGTCTAAATCGTAAAATATAATTTCATTTGGCTTTTCGACAAGATGATCTTGCAAATCTTCTGCCATTTCTTTTAAATCCTCTGGTTTTATTTCTTCTATTTTCAAAAGATCATTTTCTTCATAAAAAACGCCATTTTTATAATTGGAATGTTTTACCCTAAAAAAAATCGGACTTGTTTTTTCAAAATTGGAATCTTTTTCTAATGATTCACTGCTCATTTTAGAGCGCAGTCCAATCACTTTATTATTTCTAATATGAACTCCCCAAGAATAAATTGGAAAAGCAAAATCGAGATGCAGCGGATATCTTTTTAAACTTTTAAGATATCGCTCTGCCACTTTTTGATCGTAAATAGAATTTAGAGAATCGGGCGCAATCGATCCCATGTTATAATACATCAAAACTCCAGAATCGACATTTGGGATTTTTGTTTTTTTGAAGTATTTCACCTGATGCAATCGAATAGTAGCTGAAAGCTTCTTTTTCGAAAGTTCTTTAAAAACCTCAATAAATTTTAAATAATTGTCTTTGCTTTTTAAAGTCCAATCGCAGTCAATTTGAATTTCCTGACACGTAATTTCGTTTTTAGAATTAATCTGTTCTATAAAATCAAAAGTTTTCTGAGCTAGATTCTCCACATCAAGATTGGGTTGCAGCATCACTTTGTTTTGAATGAAAACTACTGGAACAATTGTATAGTTTTTTGGGTTTTCTTCAAATCGAATAGGACTTATGGGAATGGGCAAATTTGATTCTGGATGAAGTCCAATGTCAAAATACCTTACATACAGCTTTTGAACACCATTCTCATTCAAAACCTCTTTTTCTGTTTTTGAAAATTTGAACAACGTTTTCCAGTAATAAAAAGAGATTACAGGTTTTTCATTTTTAGTGCATGATAACATTAAAAAGAGAAACAAAACTGGAAAAATTCGCTTGAACAAAACTTAGAAAATTATATTTTACCCCAAAAGTAAGAAATTATATCATTTTAAAATGTTTGAAACACCAAAACTTTAGAAGATTCGCAAAAGTTCCAAATCCTAATAAATGGCTAAAAAATTTCGATTAAAGCAAATATAATCGTTATTTTGTGCAATCAAATTGAAAAACCGTTATGTTGAAAAACACTCTAAAATATATTGCATTTATAGTTTTAATATCAATGATAAGCTGCGCAAAAAGAGGCAGTATTACCGGCGGTTTAAAAGATACGCTACCTCCTGTTTTAACATCTAGCTTTCCAAAAAATTTCAGCACCAATTTTAAAGAAAGTACAATCACTTTAAATTTTGACGAATATGTCAAACTTAAAAACACCAACAAGCAGCTGATTATTTCTCCGCCTTTAAAAAATGAGCCATTAATTACACCTATGAGTGTCAGCAAATTTATAAAGATTGAACTTCGAGATACTTTGCTGCCAAACACAACTTACAGTTTAAATTTTGGGCAAGCTATTCAGGATAATAACGAAGGAAATGCTTTAAATCAGTTCAAATATATTTTTTCAACAGGATCGCATATTGATTCGCTTAAATTGAATGGAAGAATTAAAGATTCTTACGGAAAATATGTTGACAATTTTGTTTCTGTGATGCTATACGAAGTAAATGATAAATTCAAAGATTCTACCATTTACAAAGATTTTCCACGCTATATTACCAATACTTTAGATAGTATGCGAACTTTTCAGTTTGAAAATTTAAAGGAAGGAAAATATCTTTTGGTTGCTTTAAAAGACAAAGGATCAAATAACAAATTTAACCCGAAAGACGATAAAATTGGTTTTCTAAAAAATTATATCACAGTTCCTTCAGATACGGTTTACGAATTAGAATTATTTAAAGAAACACTTCCACTAAAAACATTCAAACCTATTCAGGCTTCTGGAAACCGTCTGTATCTTCCGTATGAAGGAAAACAGGATTTTAAGAAATCACAACCAAAAATTACCCTAAAAAACGGCAATGAAGTTCTGGAAACTATAGTAACCCAATTCCCTAAAAAGGATTCGTTGCAAGTTTGGTACAAACCTGTAAAAGCCGATTCGCTATCAATGGAAGTTGAGAAAGGAGATTACAAAAAGAGATTTTCTTTTAAAATTAAAGCCTTAAAAAAAGACACTTTAAATATTAAAGCAGTGCAAAATGGTCAGCTTAATTTTAGAGACCGTTTTACATTGGAAACTGAAACTCCATTGGTAAAATTTGATAAATCTAAAATCAAATTGGTTAACAAAGATTCTGTTGCAGTTCCTTACACGACAGAATACGACGTATTTGACCAAAAGCTTTATTTTGATTTCAAAAAAGAACCTCTAGACAAATACAGTTTTACTTTCTTGCCAGGCGCTTTGACCGATTTTTACGAAAAAACAAACGATACTTTATCGTACAAACTCAGCACTAAAGAATATGCCGATTACGGAAATATCATTTTGAATCTGAAAAATGTAAAACGTTTCCCTATAATTGTCGAATTGACCAATAAAAAAGGAGATGTTGTTTTAGCCGAAGGATATTCTGAAGGCGCAACTACTTTAGAGTTCAATTTGTTGCAGCCTGACATGTTTACGGTTCGTATTATTTATGATGACAATAAAAATAAAGTGTACGACACTGGAAACTTCTTAGAAAAGAGATATGCCGAAGAAGTATTTTACAATCAGGAAGAATTTGATGTCCGTGCCAATTGGGACAGGAACGAAACCATCGACTTAAGCATTCCGTTTAATCCTGAGGTCGAGAAAAAACAAGACGATAAAAAGAAAAAAGAAGCAGAAAAGAAACGGAAAGCTTTTTAAAGTTTGATTTCGAACTGATCTTTATCGCTTAGAAAATCTAATTTTTTACGCGTTTCATACATGGTGTTTTTGTCTAATTCTACGACAAAAACACCATTTTTTTCTTGCGGTTCTAAAATATAATTCCCTAAGAAATCTATTGCTTGCGAATGTCCAATATGTTCAAAATGGTGAGCATCTTTCCCTATTCTATTTACTCCAATTACGTACGAAAGATTTTCGATAGCACGTGCTTTTAGCAAAGCATCCCAAGCATTGGTACGCACTTTTGGCCAATTGGCGACATATAAAATCAGATCGTAATTTTCTGTATTGCGCACAAAAACCGGAAATCTCAAATCGTAACAAACCTGCAGACATATTTTCCAATCCAGATAGTCTACAATAACTTTTTGATTTCCGCGTGTATACACTTTGTCCTCACCTGCCAGAGAGAATGAATGACGTTTATCGTAATACTGGATTTCGCCTGACGGAAAAACAAAAATCATACGATTGTAATATTCTCCATTCTCCGCGATGACAACACTTCCAGTAATTGCAGCCTTTTTTTGTCTTGCTTTCAATTTCATCCAACCAATAGTTTCGCCCTGCATCGTTTCTGCAACTTCAGAAGCATTCATTGTAAATCCGGTCGAAAACATTTCTGGAAGCACAATCAAATTTACTTCCGAATCGATTTCATTGATTTTTGAATCGAAGTTTTCTCGGTTTTTACTGGCATCTTGCCAAAAAAGATCAGTTTGGATTAAAGCAATTTTCATCTTGTTTTATGGATAAGTAGAAAAAACAGGTTTTGAAATTAAATCACAGTCAAGTCAGGAAAATTCTCTTTATATAATTTTAGTTTTGCATGAGTTGGCTCTTCTTCAGTTATAACATAATTTATCTCAGACAAACTAGCTATTTTCATTTTAAGAACTGTATTTAGCTTTTCTGTGATGGTTAAAACCGCTGTTTTTTTAGAAGCCTGAATCATTGCTTTCTTAACCTGGACAGTTTCCCAGTCAGAATCAGAATAACCGCCATCTATATCTAAAGCATTTGTTCCTAGAACCAGAAGATCTGCTTTTATGTTAGCCAATTGATGAAAAGCCTCTCCGCTCACACACATCTGACTATAAGAAGAAATGCTTCCGCCAATCATAATGGTTTTAATATTTGGTTTATCTAAAAGCTGTACAGCTGTTAACGCAGTGATCGTAAAAACAGTCAGATTAAGATCGTTTGGAATTAATCGAATGAATTCGCGAATGGTTGTTCCGCCATCCACAATTAAAACCATTCCGTCATGCAGAAGATCTACTGCTTTTTGTGCAATAACTTGTTTTGCTTCTACTGCATAAGTTTGGTTCGATGACGAATAGTGATATCCTTTGGTCATCGCACCACCTTTTACTTTGATTAAAAGTGAATCGGCATCAAGCTCGTTAATGTCTCGTCGAACAGTATCTTCAGAAACACCAAGTTTAGCCGAAAGAGTTTCAAAACTTACACGAGTGTGCAGGTTAATCTCTTTTAAAATATGATTTTTACGTTCTTCTTTACTGTAATTTAAAACTTCATTTTCCGTGCTCATGCCTATTATTTTTTTTCTAATTACAAAAATAAACATTTCATTAAACAATTCATCGAAACAAAAAATCAAATTAGCGCATTAGATCACTTTAAAACAAAACAGAATCCGTTTGCATCAAAAACTTAAAATCACCTGTTTTAAGCTCTTTTTTAAGACAAATTGAAGCCTTTTACAGATTTGAACAGATTTATAAATAAATCACACTGTTTCAGAAAACAAAAAACGCTTCCGTCGTAACGGAAGCGTTTTTCTAAAATATACTAAATTGTGTATTATCCTTTTAAGCTTGCTGCTAAATACTCACGGTTCATACGTGCGATATTTTCAAGCGAAATTCCTTTTGGACATTCGATTTCGCAAGCTCCTGTATTAGTACAGTTACCAAAACCTTCTAAATCCATTTGGTGAACCATGTGTAAAACACGATCCGTTGCTTCAACTTTACCTTGTGGCAATAATGCATATTGAGAAACTTTTGCAGAAACGAATAACATTGCTGAAGAGTTTTTACAAGTTGCAACACAAGCTCCACAACCAATACAAGCAGCAGCGTCGAATGACTTATCTGCATCGTCTTTGTTAACTGGAATAGTATTCGCATCAATTGTATTTCCTGAAGTATTTACAGAGATAAATCCTCCTGCGTGCTGAATTCTATCAAAAGAACTTCTGTCAACCACTAAATCTTTAATTACCGGGAAAGCTTTTGCTCTAAATGGCTCGATAAAAATCGTATCACCATCTTTAAACATACGCATGTGCAACTGACAAGTTGTAACTCCTCTGTCTGGTCCGTGTGCTTCTCCGTTAATGAATAAAGAACACATTCCGCAGATTCCCTCACGACAATCGTGGTCAAATGCAACTGGTTCTTCTCCTTTGTTGATTAAACCTTCGTTAAGAACGTCTAACATTTCAAGGAAAGACATGTCCGGCTCGATTCCATCGATAGGATATTCTACAATCCCTCCTTTATCTTGAGCGTTTTTTTGACGCCATATTTTTAATGTAAGTTTCATACCTTTTTCGTTTGAAAGTCATAAAGTCGAAAGTCGAAAGTCGCTTGGCACATTTTGCCTTTTGACTTTAAGACTTTGGGCTTTCGACCAAATTCTTATTTATAACTTCTTTGAACTAATTTAATGTTTTCGTAATTAAGAGGTTCTTTGTGTAATACCGCGTCACTTGGTTTTCCTTTGTATTCCCAAGCTGCAACGTATGCAAAGTTTTCGTCATCACGAAGTGCTTCTCCTTCTTCTGTTTGGTATTCTTCACGGAAGTGACCTCCACAAGATTCGTTACGGTGTAAAGCATCTTTCGCGAACAATTCTCCTAATTCTAAGAAATCGGCAACACGAGTTGCTTTTTCTAATTCCTGATTAAATTCGTAAGCACCTCCAGGAACTTTTACATCTTTATAAAACTCTTCACGTAAAGCGGCAATTTCTTCGATAGCTTCAGTTAAACCTTTAGCATTACGAGCCATACCGACTTTATTCCACATAATTTTTCCAAGTTTTTTATGGAAATAATCTACAGAATGTTTACCGTTATTATTGATAAACTTATTGATTTGATCTACAACCGCTTTTTCAGCTTCAACGAATTCTGGTAAGTCTGTAGAAATTTCTCCCATTTTAATATCTGGAGCTAAATAATCTCCAATAGTATAAGGAAGTACGAAATATCCATCAGCTAAACCTTGCATCAAAGCAGAAGCACCAAGTCTGTTTGCTCCGTGATCAGAGAAGTTAGATTCTCCAATTGAGAAACAACCAGGAATTGTAGTCATTAAGTTATAATCAACCCAAGTTCCACCCATTGTGTAGTGAACCGCTGGGTAAATCATCATTGGTGTTGTATAAGGATCTTCGTCAACGATTTTGTAATACATTTGGAATAAGTTCCCGTATTTACTTTTCACGATTGCAGCTCCTAATTTAGTTACCAAAGCAGCATCTTTATCATCTAGACCTTTTACATAAGCATCTTCAGTTCCGTAGCGTTTAATTGCTGCTGCGAAATCTAAGTAAACTGCTTCTCCAGTTTTGTTAACTCCAAAACCAGCGTCACATCTTTCTTTAGCTGCACGAGACGCAACGTCACGAGGTACTAAGTTACCAAATGCTGGATATCTTCTTTCTAAGAAATAATCTCTTTGATCTTCAGATAAATCAGTTGCTTTTTTCTTTCCTTCACGAATTGCTTTTGCATCCTCAAGGTTTTTAGGAACCCAGATACGACCGTCATTACGTAAAGACTCAGACATCAAAGTCAGTTTTGACTGGTGATCTCCTGAAACCGGAATACATGTTGGGTGAATTTGCGTGTAGCAAGGATTTGCGAAAAACGCTCCTTTTTTATGAATTTTCCAAGCTGCTGTTGCATTACTTCCCATAGCATTTGTTGAAAGGAAAAATACGTTTCCGTATCCTCCAGAACCAACTACTACAGCGTGAGCAGAATGTCTTTCTATTTTTCCTGTAATCAAGTCACGAGCGATAATACCTCTCGCTTTTCCGTTCACGATTACAATGTCAAGCATTTCGTGACGGTTGTACATTTTAATTTTTCCACGACCAATCTGACGGTTCATTGCAGAATAAGCTCCTAACAATAATTGCTGTCCAGTTTGTCCTTGAGCATAAAATGTACGAGAAACCAAAGTTCCTCCAAAAGAACGGTTATCTAAAAGTCCACCATATTCACGAGCCAATGGCACCCCTTGAGCCACACATTGGTCAATAATATTACCTGAAACCTCAGCTAAACGATAAACGTTTGCCTCACGAGCACGGTAATCACCACCTTTTACAGTATCGTAAAACAATCTGTAAATAGAGTCACCGTCACCTTTATAGTTTTTTGCTGCGTTGATACCTCCTTGTGCAGCGATAGAGTGCGCACGACGTGGAGAATCTTGGAAACAGAATGCTTTTACGTTATATCCTAACTCAGCCAAAGTAGCCGCAGCCGAACCTCCAGCTAAACCAGTACCAACTACAATAATATCTAAATTACGTTTGTTAGCAGGGTTTACTAAATTAATATGATCTTTATAATTTGTCCATTTGTCCGCTATAGGACCATTTGGAATTTTTGAATCTAATGCCATTATAATTGATATTAATTATTGAAATGATGAAATAAAGCGATAATTACAAAAAGCGCTGGAACTACAACTGCGAACCAGTAACCTACTTTTGATAAAAATCTTGAGTATTTGTTGTGCATCCCTACAGATTGAAGAGAAGATGCAAACCCGTGCCATAAGTGGAATCCTAAAAGGATAAAAGACACACAGTACAATGCTGTACGGATTGGGTCGTGAAATTTGTGAACCAACTCACCATAATACCTTGTAGCATCTGGCGCTGTACCCGCAATATACTTGTAGGTAACTTCAGGAAACCAGAAATCATAAAAATGCAATCCTAAGAAAGCTAAAATAACCAATCCAGAAATAATCATATTTCTAGAACTCCAAGAAGCATTCGCAGCTCCGTTGTATTTAGCGTAAGCGATTGGTCGTGCTGCGCTGTTTTGAGCCGTAAGAATAAATCCCATTACGAAGTGGAAAATTACTCCAATTGCCAAAATTGGCTGCATTACGTACTGAATCAGCGGATTGTATCCCATAAAGTGAGAAGCTTCATTGAAAACGTCTTCACTAATAATAGAAATAAAATTTAAGGAAACATGCAGCGCTAAAAACGTGATTAAGAATATTCCCGAAAGAGCCATAGCTACTTTCTTTAAGATGGAAGCATTCAATAGTGCAGATTGTGCCATAAGTGTTAAGTAGTTTGTTTTAAAAAATTACACAAAAATAATTCAATTACAAAAGAACTACAACCATTTCGCTCTTATTTATAATGATTTTAAAATAGCACGATTCTACGTATTTTTACGTACAATAATAAAGCTGCTAAAAAATAATTCACTATGTAAATTTCAAAATACTGCTTTTTAAGCTATCGCAGGGAAATTCTATTCTAAGTAGATTACCAAAAATTTATCATATTGATATTTTATTCAAACTTTTGATTTATTTTCTTCAAAAGTGCTCGTTGACAGAAATTTTATCTAAGTAAAAAATTGTCATTCCGCAACATAGTTTTACCTTTAGCGGCTCAAAAAATTAAGAATGAAAACAGGAATTGATGCTATATCCTTCGATGTAGCAAACATACATTTACCCATAAAAACTTTGGCAATCGCCAGAAATATTGAACCAGAAAAATTAGAAAAAGGTCTTGGATTACTAAAAATGACTTTTCCAGACGTTTATCAGGATGCAGTTGTTTTTGGAGCAAATGCTTTAACCAAGCTTATCATTGACAATAAAATAGACTTAAAAGAAATAAGCCGAATCTATGTGGGTACCGAAAGCGGTATTGACAGCTCAAAACCAATCGCTTCCTATTTAATTAGTTTAATGGAGCAAAAATTTGGTGAAGATTCATTAGCGGAATGCGATGTTGTAGATTTCACTTTTGCCTGTATTGGTGGAGTTGATGCGATGCAAAACTGTCTAGATTTTGTAAAACTGAATCCGACTAAAAAAGCAATTGTAGTTACTTCTGATTTTGCAAAATACGATTTAAATTCAGGAGGAGAATACACTCAAGGAGCCGGAGCTGTTGCCATGTTAATTGCTGCAAACCCAAAAATCATTGCTTTTGATGACAATTGGGCAACGAGTACAAAAGGTGTTTTCGACTTCTTTAAACCATACAGAACTATTTCTAAAGAGGAAATTACCAAAAACACAAACAACGATTCTTGGTTTGATAATTTAGAAGCCGAAATCGAAATTCATAAAGACCAGCCTGTTTTTGACGGTCAATATTCCAACCAATGTTACATGGATCGTACGCGAAATGCGTATTTTTCATTCAAAAAATTAAAAAACACTACCGAAACTTTATATAACACTTGGCACAGTATCGTAATGCACTTGCCATATTCTTTTCAAGGAAGAAGAATGTTATCTGAAATATACGCTTTAGACAGTTCCGAAAAAATTATTGCTGATGATATTGCTCCTGCAGATTATCAGACAAAAATTAAAGAAGTGGCAAAATCTGAAGATTACAGAAGTTTTGTAACCGAGAAATTACAACCTGCTGAATTGGCTTCTTCTTTAATAGGAAACCTTTATACTGGTTCTATTTTCATGGGATTGTTATCTACTCTTGCTCATTTTTATAATACGAATAAAGAAGTAGCTGGAACTAAATTCGGTTTCTTAGCTTACGGAAGCGGATCAAAATCGAAAGTTTTTGAAGGAACGATTCAGCCAGAATGGAAATCGGCTTTAGAAAACGTAAAACTTTTTGAAAACTTAGCCGAAAGCGTAGAAATTGATTTCAACACTTACGAAAGTCTTCATAAAAAAGAACAAAAACAAAGTGTAAGAACTCCGAAAAACGAATGGGTTTTAGATAGAATTGAAAAAGAGATTCCTGTTTTAATTGGGGCGAGATATTATAAATGGGTGGATTAAATTTCAAATTTTGAAATCCCAAATTCCAAAACCGAAGCTTGATGTTTCGGTTTTTTTTATGTTTTTTTTAAATTTAACCGCAAAGTTCGCAAAGGATTACGCAAAGTTCGCAAAGCTTTTCATGAATACAAAGCTTTGCGAACTTCGCGTTTATTTTAGATATCGCAAAAAAACCATTGTGCCCTTTGCGGTTAAATAAAAGATAATCAATCCTTCTTATGCTGTTCAGTATAATTTTGATTTCCTTTAATTCTAGTATCTTCCGTATGCATTCCGTTTGCCATTCCTAACATAAAGGCTGTAATTACGATTATAAATTTCCTTTTTATCCAATGAAGAAGTGGTCGCTTAGATTGCCCCAAGCGAGAATTTTTATTTTGTTTATACATTTTAAAAATGATAAATGATTAGACATTATTGTATCATCTATGCTAAGAAATAGATCTTCTTAAGCGTTGTATAAACTTTTACCGAAGTATTTTGAAGTGATTATTTCATTTATAAAAATAGATTGTTTTATAAATGAAGTTAGATTTTGATGAAGCAGATTTTGAATTTTTAGCAGTTTCTTAATTTGAAAAGTAAAAACAGTTTCAGTTTTTAGAAAATTCAAAACAATTGAAAATCTTGTTTCGTTCCAAGAAACAGCTTGTCCGAATTTATATAAACGAGAACTTTTAAGCTCTATTTCTTTTCTTAAAACTACAAACGAAGACTGATAATATTCTGCCGATTTAGATTGAGAATATAAAGTACCATCGCCCACAATCACGACAAAAGTCAGAAAGAGTGCGATTAAGTATTTTATATGTTTTTTCAATCTTTTATGTTTTAGATTATAGAACGAAAATACGAATTTCAAATAAAAAAACTGAAGTAAATGCTTCCGTTTTTCTATTTTCACATCAAGGAGTTGTCATCCTGAGCGAAGTCGAAGGACACGCAAGTAACTCCGCAACAATAATCCAATCTTTGTCGAGCAACTAACGTGTCCTTCGACTTCGCTCAGGATGACATACTTTGTATTTAAAAACCTTTGTCAAAGTTTAAAACTTTGACAAAGGTCGTGGCACGTAAAGCAATAAACCCAATCCTATAACAAAAACGAGACAACTCAAAAACATACAAACGCCATTTTTCAAAACAAAAAACGAAAATCCAACAGCAACCGACCCCACAATTACCATTAAAGATTTTACAGTTTCTGTTTTTATAAAAGCAAATGCATGCAAAGCCAAACCAAGAAAAAGCAAAGACGGACCAACAGCCACAAATGGATAAAAAATCAATGGAGAATTACTAATTTGCTGACTTAATCCATCTTTTGCGATTTCGTTATTTCCGTAACTCGACATGATAAAATCGATTGTACAAAGTCCAATATGGGCAATAACGCCTAAAGTTGTCAGTACAGAAGCAACTTTATTGATTTTCGTTTTTGGAAATGCGTCATTAAATGATAATAAAAAACAAGCTCCAATTAAATTGAACCAATGCGCAAAATCTATCGACGTATTGAAACTCGGAAAAATGTTAGAAAATAATAAATAGCTAGCTAAGAAAAATAGCAATCCGATCGTGCAGAAATGTTTTGTTTTCATAATTTGTTTTAAAAATTGATGAAGCAAAACTAGAATGAAAATTTGCCTAAAATCCCTATTTTATTGACTTAGGTACGAAATGCATTGTTTTAGGTACAAAATTACAATGCCAACAAAACATCTTTATAATTTCTGGAAACTGGAAGTTCTATTTGCGTCAAAATAATTGTGGTCGGATTTCTCCAGGATTTAAAGTGCGACGGATTTATTAAATGCGAACGATGAATTTGCACTAAAAAATCGAAATCGTCCTGAACTTTTTTGAGCGAAGATCGAATAAGTTTTGAATGAAGTTTATCATTTTCGAGAAAAAAAATTTCCACATAATTCTGTGCATTCGAAATACAAACTAAATCGGTTTTTTTAATTTTTAAAACATCTAATCTGTTTTCTCCTTTAAATAGCAAAACATCGTCCGTTATCGGAATTAGTTTGATTAAATATCTTCTTGCGAGAATAATCACAGGAGTTACAATTAGAGCGACTTTTATAAATATTGTCGAAAAGAATTCTAAAAAACTATATCCGCCATTTAAAATTGGGCTTTTATAAAAAGTAAAAACACCAATTAAGTAGAGCAAATGAAACAGAAAAATGACTGTTATTTCTAAACCGATATTCCATTTTCCTATTCTTTCATAAAAGCTTTTTTGGATAAAAGCTAAAAGACCATAACACAAAAATGCCATAACACTAAAACCAAAACTAATTAAAAACCACGCTCTGAAATTTATAGTTCCATCATCAAATGGCTTTATGATGAAAGCAAAAACAAAAAGCCATAACCCAATCAGTAAACCGACTAGAAGATTATGTTTTATAGAAATGTTCAGCTGTTTCACTTTTCGATTTGATTTTAAAGTTTCATTTCCATAATAGGCATAAACCGATTTTTTATTGACGTTTCGAATTCACCAATTTTTATAAATCCCATTTTTGAATAAAATTCCTCGGCGTTGGGTTCTGAATCGAGAATTATTCTTTCTATTTTCTCTTCTTTTATTCGGTTTAAAAAATCGAGAATTAAATATTTTCCAAATCCTTTTCCAATATGTTCAGGCAAGATAAATAAATTATCGAGTTCAATTACTTTTTCATCTTTGAAAACATAAGAATAATATCCTACAATAAAACCATTGTCTACCAATTTGAAAACGTTATTATCTTTAATATAATCTTGAGAAATGGTTAAATTTTTATCCCATTTTTGAATTTGTTCTGCAGAATACCCCCAATAAGCTTTTGACTTTTTGGTTATTGTTGTGAGGATTTCGTCGTCGGTTATGTTGGCTTTTTGAATTATCATGGGTTTTAAAAATAAGTTTTTTTGTCAGCTTTGAAATTTAACCGCAAAGCACGCAAAGTTTTCTATTTAAGTTATCTAAATAAACGCAAAGTTCGCAAAGCTGTAAACGCAAAACTTTGCTCCCGATAGCTATCGGCATTGTGTAAACCTTTGTGGCCTTTGCGGTTAAAAAACCTATTTACTTATAAATCGTAAACTTATTATGACTCAAAGTAAAACCTAAATTCTCATAAATTGCGACATTTTCTACTCGCTTTTTATTCGTCGTCACTTCGATACTTTTCAAATTATTTTTCTCAGCAAAATTCAAAATCTCATTTATTAATACTCTTCCAACGCCTTGACCACGGTATTTTTGATGAATAAAAAACTCCTGAATTTCGCCAACTAAACCGCAATGATGAAGCAAATTTTGGGTGTGAAAGCTAATAAAACCTAAACCTTCACTTTCGTTTTCGGCAATTAGATAAAGATTTTTTGGGTTTGAAATATTTTCATTGAATATCATTTCGAAAACTTCAAAATCTAAGACTTCATTTTCGAGTTCGCAGATTGCTTTGTAGACGAAGTCTAGGTCTTGATTTTGTATTTTTCTTGTTTTAATTTTTAGTTTCATCTTCTAATGCCATTATTAAGATTCTAAGTTACTAAGATTTTCAACAATCTTGTCATTTCGACGAAGGAGAAATCTTCGTAAGGAGCTCGAGAAAGATTGGCGATTTTGATTGCGGAGCTACTTGTGGAGATTTCTCCTTCGTCGAAATAACAAAAACGATGTAAACACTATATTTCAAAATCAATACTAGTCAGAAAAATTGTATTTTTACTCCACAAAAAAGAACTTGCAACTGCAAACTTGTTTTCTGCATAAACCAAAAATGTAAAAGAATTTTAAATATCTTTGAATCATGAGCACAGCAATAAAACCAAAACATATCGGCAGAAACATTAGCCGAATTAGAGAACTGAGAGATATGAAGCAGGAAGCACTTGCTATTGCGCTTGGTGTTAGTCAGCAATCTATTTCTAATCTTGAAGGAAGTGAAAACGTTGATGACGAAAAACTAAGCAGAGTTGCAGAAGCTTTGGGAGTACCAGCAGAAGTAATTAAGAATTTCTCCGAAGAAGCTGTTTTTAATATTATCGGAAACACCGCAGAAAATAGTTCTTCAGTTGTTAGTTTCGGATGTACTTTTAATCCGTTGGACAAACTTCTTGAAACTTTTGAAGAAAATAAAAAGCTTTACCAGCAGTTAATTCAAGCTGAAAAAGAGAAAGTCGCTCTTTTGGAAAAGTTACTTGATAAGAAATAGAAATTTATTTTTATAAAAGAAAAAAACCGAAGCTTTGAAATTGAAGGCTTCGGTTTTTTTATGCTCATAGTTTTGTCATTCTGAGGAACGAAGAATCACACTAGAAATTCCACAATCAAAATCGCCAATCTTTATCGAGTTCCGAGTGTGATTCTTCGTTCCTCAGAATGACAAACTTTTTGTTTATCAATCTTTGTAGAGCTACTTGCGATCCTTCGACTCCGCTCAGGAAGACAAAACAGAACTTAAACTTTGTGTTCTTTGCAACAAAAAACTTTGCGACTTCGCGTCTTTGCGAGCAAAAATCTCCTGCGCACTTTGCGTATCCCGATAGCTATCGGGATTGCGTTCTTTGCGGTTAAATAAACTCCAAAAAATTAGAACCAAAACAAATAAGAAAACTTTAATAAATCTGCTATACGCCACTAATTCAAAAATCATTAATTTTGAAATTCGAAGTTCAAAAACGAAATAATTATGAAATATCATCAAATAAACAGCGCTCTTTTTGTAAAAAACCGCAGAAAGTTCATGGCTGAAATGAAACCTAACTCTGTTGCAGTATTCAACTCAAATGACATTTACCCAGTTAGTGCCGACAGTACTTTGCCGTTTGCACAACACCGTGATATTTTTTACCTGAGCGGTGTAGATCAGGAAGAAAGTGTTTTGCTTTTGTTTCCAGATGCGCCTTATGAGCACCAAAGAGAAATGCTTTTCTTGAGAGAAACCAACGAACATATTGCAGTTTGGGAAGGTGAAAAATTGACTAAAGAACGTGCATTTCAGGTTTCTGGAATTAGAACCGTTTATTGGTTACAGGATTTTCATAAAGTTTTGAACGAAATGATGACGTATGCCGATACGATGTACATTAACACCAACGAACATTACCGTGCAACTGTTGAGACAGAAACTCGCGAAGCTCGTTTTGTAAAATGGTGGAAAGAGCGTTACCCAGCGCATAATGTTGCAAAAAGTAACCCAATTTTACAAAGATTGCGTTCTATAAAAGAAAGCGAAGAAATCGATTTGATTCAGCATGCTTGTGATATTACAGAAAAAGGTTTCCGCAGATTATTAGGATTCGTGAAACCAAATGTTACGGAATATGAAATTGAAGCTGAATTGGCTCATGAATTCATACGTAACCGTTCTAAAGGTTTTGCTTATACACCAATTATTGCTTCTGGAAACAATGCAAATGTTTTACATTATATTGAAAACAACCAGCAATGTAAAGAAGGTGATTTGATTTTGCTTGATGTTGCGGCAGAATATGCTAATTATTCTAGCGATATGTCTAGAACAATTCCAGTTTCTGGGCGTTTTACAGATCGTCAGAAAGCAGTTTACAACGCTGTTTTGAAAGTAAAAACCGAGGCAACAAAAATGCTTACGCCAGGAACACTTTGGAAACAATATCATGTTGAAGTTGGTAAAATTATGACTTCAGAATTATTAGGTTTAGGTTTATTGGATAAAGCCGATGTTCAGAACGAAAATCCAGAATGGCCTGCTTACAAAAAATATTTCATGCACGGAACTTCTCACCACATGGGACTTGACACGCACGATTACGGATTGCTTCACGAACCAATGAAAGCAAATATGGTTTTCACAGTTGAGCCAGGAATCTACATTCCAGCAGAAAAATTCGGAATTCGTTTAGAAGATAATGTTGTGGTTCAGGAAAAAGGAGAGCCTTTTAACTTAATGAGAAATATTCCTCTTGAAGCAGACGAAATAGAAACGTTGATGAATGAATAATTTCTTGATGAAAAAGATTTTTCTTTTTGGTTTATTATTAATTGCAACAAATATTTTTGCTCAAACTGAAGGTTTTGCCGTAAATACTGATGGAAGTAAAACCTATTACAAAACATTCGGAAAAGGCGAACCGCTTTTAATTATAAACGGCGGACCTGGAATGAACAGTAATGGTTTTGAAGATATGGCGAAAGTTCTGGGTCAAAGCCAGCAAACGATTATTTACGACCAAAGAGGAACCGGAAAATCGAAACTTTCAAAATTAGACACTACGACTATTTCGATGCGTTTAATGGCAGATGATATCGAATCGTTGAGAAAACATCTTAAAATTAAAAAATGGAATATTCTCGGGCATTCTTTTGGTGGAATGTTAGGTTCTTATTACGCGACAATTTATCCGAATAACATCAATAAACTGGTTTTATCGTCATCTGGCGGTGTTGATTTATCTTTATTGAAAGGCCCAAATTTGATTGAATCGAATCTTTCTCAAATCGAAAAAGATTCTATGAATTATTGGAACGACAAAATAGAAAAAGGCGATACGTCTCACAAAGCTAGACTTGGACGTGGTCGCGCAATGGCTCCGGCTTATGTTTACGATCAGAAATTTATTCCGATTATTGCTGAAAGATTGACACAGGGAAATTCGACAATTAATGGTTTGTTATGGTCGGATATGCAGAAAATGAATTTTGACTGTAAAGCTAAACTGAAAGATTTCAAAAATCCCGTTTTAATCATTCAAGGAAAAGAGGATATTATCAGTAATGAAATTGGAGAATTGGCAAAGCAGACTTTTCCTAATTCAAAATTGATTTTATTAGAACATTCTAAACATTATGGATGGCTTGATGCCAGAGAAAAGTATTTCTCGGATATTAATTCCTTTTTAAAATCATAAAAATTTAAAAAAAGCTGTCTCAAAAGGACAGCTTTTTTGCTGGACGAAATATTTATAAAATTTATTCTATTTGCAAAAAACCCAGAGGAGTGAAACATTTATAAAATTATTCCATCAGCAGACCCCAGCGGGGTAAAATATTTATAGAATTTCAATAAGACAAATAAAAAAGCTCCGGAGGAGCGACATTTTTTTGTGTAATTTAATATATGTCGCTCCTCCGGAGCTTTATATTGTAAAAAACATTCTTAGCTATAAATATTTCGCTTCTCCGAAGCTTACAAAAAAGGAGCTATCTTTTTGAGACAGCTCCTTTTTAAATTATATAAATCGTTTATTTATCCGATTTTTGAAATCTGAACATCCAATTGGAATTTGCCATCAGCTTCATTTCCGTTGATTAGGTCAAAAAGCTCTAAAGCTCTTCTTGCGTTTTTCTCTTCTTCTCTTTGTTCAGCTACATACCACATCATAAAATCTTCTGTAGCATAATCATTTTCAGCTCTACATTTTGCAATCACTTTATTGATTGCCTGAGTAACTGCAATTTCGTTTTGCAAAGCAATTTCGAATACTTCTCTAAAAGAAGCAAATTCTTGCTGCACCTCTGGAACAGATGGCGTAACTGCAATCCCTCCCATATCTGTAATGAATTTGAAAATTTTTAGAAAATGCTCTCTTTCTTCTTCAGCTTGCTTGTACAAGTAAGATGCTGTATTAGCATATCCGTTTCTATCTAACCATGCTGCCATAGCTAGATATTTGTTAGAAGCATCACTTTCTAATTTTGCCTGTAAATTCAATATATTTTCTACACCTTCAGTTAATGAAGTACGTGTTCTTAGTAAATCTTTCATAACCTTTAATTTTTATACGTGTAAAATTACAAAAATTAAAGGAAGCATCTGTAACTGCTTGAAAATTTGGATTTAATCTAAGTAAGAATCTAAATAAGCTCAACATTCGCTACACTGCAAAGCATAGAATGCAATGTAAGAGTAAATTTTGTTCCGTTTAATAAATCTCTTAACTGCACTATTTCGCAGATAGTAAGATTTCTAGAGAAATTTCTTTTGGTAGTTTCAATCAGCTGCGCATCTGACTGGTCAGACAAGTCATAAAGCATGTTAAGAATGTCAACGCTATTAACCTTTCTTTGAAAAATCAAAAAATCCTGAATTTTATAACTTGACACTGTATCAACAAAATTGATAATTATACTATTGGTCAAATCACATTGATAACTGTATCCTTTTTCGGTTTCAAATAATACTTTGGTGGTCAAATCACTAACTAATGCCATTCTGATAAAATATAATAACGGTGCAAAAATATAGAATTTAAAGTAATTAAACACATAATTAAGACTAATTTAAAATAACAAAAACTGTTAATGTTCTTAAAAACAGTTGAAGTACGCAAAAAAGTGTAACATTTTAAAGGATCAAGAGTCTAATTTTAAAAACAAATAACTAAGAAATCATGCAAGCACACGAAATAGATTATCAGATTTTTGGGGAAGAAATGCAATATGTCGAAATAGAACTAGACCCGCAGGAAATTGTAATTGCCGAAGCTGGCAGTTTTATGATGATGGAAAACAATATCCAGATGGAAACCATATTTGGAGATGGTTCTCAGCAACAAGGTTCTGGTTTATTTGGCAAACTTTTAAATGCAGGAAAAAGAGTTCTTACTGGCGAAAGTTTATTTATGACGGCATTTTTAAACCAAGGCAATACTAAAAGCAAAGTTTCATTTGCATCGCCTTATCCTGGAAAAATCCTTCCGATTGATTTAACAGAATTTCAAGGCAAATTTATCTGTCAAAAAAGTTCTTTTTTATGTGCTGCCAAAGGCGTTTCTGTCGGAATAGAATTCTCGCAGAAATTAGGACGCGGTTTATTTGGCGGTGAAGGTTTTATCATGCAGAAAATTGAAGGAGACGGAATTGCATTTGTACATTCTGGCGGAACAATGGCCAAAAAAGTTTTGGGTCATGGCGAAGTTCTAAAAGTAGATACAGGTTGTATTATTGGTTTTACCAAAGATGTCGATTATGATATTGAATTTATTGGCGGCATCAAGAATTCTATTTTTGGTGGCGAAGGATTATTTTATGCCACATTAAAAGGTCCAGGAACGGTTTACATACAATCGCTGCCGTTCTCTAGATTAGCCGATCGTATTATTGCATCGGCACCAAGATCAGGCGGAAACAGCCGTGAAGAAGGAAGTCTTCTTGGCGGATTAGGAAATCTTTTGGATGGTGATAATAGATTTTAATATAGAATGGCTTTCAGAAACGAAAGCCATTCTATATTATAAAAAAGAAGGGCAGCTCTTTCGAACTGCCCCAAACACCTAACCAAAAGTGCTCTAATAACCGTTATTGCCAAATTCTTTGGAATTTGAAATTGCATCCAAAAATGATCTCGGAATTGGTCTAACTGTATGTTTACCGTCAACAAAATTTGTTCCCGCAATTGGGTTTGTCTGATCTAAATAGGTTTTAGTCAATTTTCCTGTACGTTTTAAATCAATCCATCTTGTATGTTCGCCAGATAATTCTCTTGCTCTTTCTTTCAAAATAAAATCGATATTCATCTGCCCGCTTGATACTAACATTTCATTTTCTCTAGAAGTTAAAGCAGCTCTTTTTCTCAAAGCATTTACGTATGTTAAAGCTTTTGTTTGATCACTGTTTAAGATAGCTGCTTCTGCGGCAATCAAATACACTTCTCCCAAACGAATAATGGGAATATCACCTAGCCAATACTGATTGCTTTGACAATATAACGCTGCAGAGAATTTTCGCATAGCCGGAAACATATTAATAAGATTCGGGTCATTTGGATACATTGCTGGATCTTTGTATTTATTGGTTCCAGGCTCAAAAATATCGCTAGGATCAACAACAAGCATTGGCATTTTGCTCTTAACAACAGGATCAATATTCCAATTTGGAGTAAAAACAGCCAAACCTTCATCATTATTCATATTAATTTGTTCTTCAATTTTTTGAGAATAAAAATTAACTGATGGTACTGCCTGAGCCAAGGTATTTTTAATTGTATAACCTACCACAGAAGGATCTTTTTTATAGGTAGTCGCCATTGTCTGTGTAATTGGCTTATTGGCTGCAGCGTAAAATTTATAGGTGAATGTTTCTGCAAAACGAGTATCTGCTGGCGATTCTACTGGAGAAAAAACCTCTATCAATAAATATTTACTAGGTTTTAGCATACGGCTATTGGCTCTTCCGTATAAAATACTGGTTGCTCCAGCTCCCCACTCGGCACCTCTAGTTGCTAAATCTGGCAAATAATACTGTCTTGTTCTTCCTCTGTTGAAACCTTCTGGATTTAAACCTCCGGGATCAATTCCTTGTGTAAATAAAAATTCTGTGTTTTTCTTATTATTATTGCCATCCCACAATTTGCTAAATCCTGATTTAGTATTATCACTTAAATACAGAGCTGTATTGTATTTTGCTGCGTTATTGATTAATTCTTCTGCAGTTTGCAAAGCTAGTTTAGCATAATCTGAAACCTCTCCTAATCTTGTTCTCTGCAGATACACTTTTGCCAATAAACCATAAGCTGCCTTTTTAGCCGCACGTCCTTGTAGAGTTTGCTGTAATGGAAGATTGGCACAGGCAAATTTTAAATCCTCAATAATTAAATCGTAAAACTCTTTTTCAGAACTGCGAACTGGTGCATTATCTGCTCCTTCAATAATTGACGATTGTGTTCTTAAAACTACACCGCCAAATTGTTCTACTAGTATGAAATTACTAAAAGCTCTTAAAAAATAAGCTTCGGCCAATTTGGCATTCAGTTCCTCTGTAGAAGAATATCCTTTAACATTTTTTGAATAATAAATAGCTGTGTTGCAAAGATTTATTGTCGTATAAGCTGTACCCCAAATTACTTTAATGTTTCCGTCATCTGGATTTAACTGACTGGTGTATTGCGCATAACCAATTCCGCTAGTGCTTACATTTTCCCAAGAATCTGTTCCAGCTTCTGTGGGCGCAATATAATCTACTTTTCCGTGAAGGAAATACAAATTTTCATAACAGCTATTGATTAATCCTTCAAATCCTGGTCTTTCACTGTAGGATTTATCTAGAGAAACCGTGGTAAGGTTTTTTTCGTCTAAACTGCATGATTGCAAACCAACCATAAAAGACATGAAGACAATTACCGATTTTAAGTTTATATATTTTTTCATGATATTATAATGATAAATTGAGACCGAAAATAACTTGTTTAAACAATGGGAATGAATCTGATCCTCCGCTTTCTGGATCTACATCTTTCAATAAATGGCTACGACTAAAAACAAAAGGATTATAAGATGTTATATAGAGTCTCATATTTTTCAGACCTGTTTTTTTAAGAAAATCTTCGGGCATAGAATATCCAAGTGTAATATTTTTGATTTTGATATAAGATGCATCTACAAGCTCTAATGCCGATTGAAATTGCGTATTAAAACTACCGCCTGGTCTAGGAAAATCGTTTGTCGGATTATCTTTTGTCCAGTAGCTATAGGTTTCTGGCTGCGCTTCTTTATTCCAGTATCCAAGTACCTGAGCGCGCATCATACCGCCTTGTCTTCCGTTTACAAATACGGTAAAATCAAAATTCTTATACTTGAATGTATTTTGGAAACCAAAGAAATAATCTGGAACATTATTGCCAACAATCATTCTATCTTTTGTAGAATAAACATGCACTCCAATATCTGATACTCCGTTAGCATCAACTTGTGGTACTGTCTGCAGTTTTATATCTCCAGGCTTAGCACCATACAAAGCAGCTTCTGTCTCTTGTCCTAATTGCCAGATTCCTATTTTTTTATAATCATAAAATACTCCTCCTGATGCTGGCGTTTGTCCGATAAAAAGTCCTTCAGAAATTAGTTCATTCACTGTTAAATTCCCCAAATCAATATTGGTCAGTTTTTCTTGAGCATGTGTATATGTGAATGTCGTATTCCATTTGAAATTTTCAGTATCAATATTTTTAGTATTTATCGAAAGTTCAAAACCTCTGTTTTCAGAAGTTGCAATATTAGAAGTTTTCTTATACGGCGTTTTAGCATCGTAACCCCCTGAACTGGTTGGCAGACGGCGATCCCATAAAATACCATCTGTATTCGTCCAATAATATTCGGCTACCAAATCAATTCTATTTTGCAAAACAGAAACATCTAAACCTAAGTTTGTATTTGTAGAACGCTCCCAAGTTAAATCCGGATTTGAAATATGCTCAGTAGGCACATACATAGGCAAAGCTGTTCCGCCGCCAAGAGAAAGATTGCTTGTTTTGGTTGCTGTTCGCGTTAAACTCGAATATGGATCAATATTTGCCGATCCAGAAACGCCATAACCTAATCTCAGTTTTAAATTATTCAGCCATGAACTCGTTCCTTGCATAAAACTTTCATCACTAATACGCCAAGCTAAAGATGCAGATGGGAAAGATGCCCATTTGTTACCTTCTGCCAAAGGAGAAACTCCGTCCCAGCGATTGGTTAACTGAAACAAATATTTTCCTTTAAAACTATAATTAAAACGTCCGGCAAATGACATTCTGTTAAACTGACTGTAAGTATTCATTCTTGTAGTTAGATTTTTTACAGCGCCCATATTATAGAACTGAAAGTCATCGTAATCAATTCCATTACCGCCTAAATAGGCTCCTTCAGATCTGTTATCTGCCCAAGAAGTAATTCCTGTCAAACCAAAATCATGATCTTTACCAAGCTTAAAATTATAGTTCAGGATATTTTCCCAAATATAGCTATAGGCTAACTCATTATTATAAGTGGCTTCACTTGCAGTTCTACCTTCTGCTAATAAATTGTATGAATTTTTATTTTGAAAAGTCCCTGCTCTGCTTGCTGAAAATCGAGTTCCTAAATTAGATCTTAACTTAAAATTTTTAGCAAATTCAAACTCCAAATAAGGGTTAAACTGTACATTATAACTTAACGATTCATTAGCAAATGCCCCTGGATAATTATTAGCCAGAATACTAATGTTGTTAGGATCTCCTTCTATCGGATAAAGATTTACAACGCCATTTTCATCAAAAGGCACTCCTAAAGGATAAACGCTATACGCCTTATTAATTCTACTGTTGGTTGTGCTGTTTTTACGATAGTTTAAAATCAGCTGAAAACCTGTTTTAAATTTATCGCTGAATTTAAGATCAACTCCTCCTCTAGAATTAAAACTGTTTACCTTATCGTTTTGATAGATTCCTTCTTCACCTACATATCCTAAAGAAAAATAGCCCTGTACTTTTTCAGATCCACCTCTCATAAAAAGATTATGGTTTTGCTGTGTTCCTACCTGCAAAGTTTTATCGATCCAGTTTACATACTGTCCTTTTTCGATCGCAGCTACGGCAGATGCGTTTAAACCTAAATCGGTTAGACTTGTAGCCTCATAACCATTGTCTAAATAAAATCGGTCGCGTTTGTAATTTAGCCATTTGTCTCCCGTAAGTGGAGCAGGAAAAGAAGAGAAACCATTTAATCCGAAATAAGTATTGAAGTCAATTTGCGTTTTTCCTGCTTTTGCCTTTTTAGTAGTAACAATAATAACACCGTTGGCTCCCGAAGAACCATAAATTGCAGTTGATGAAGCATCTTTTAAAACATCAATACTTTCAATATCATTTGGATTCAAATTATCGATGCTTGAAGGAATTCCATCAATAATATATAACGGATCCTGGCTAGCTGTCAAAGATCGGTTTCCTCTTAACAAAACTTTTGGCGAAGTTCCTGCTTGTCCAGATCCGCGTTGAATATCCAAACCAGAAACTCGTCCTTGAAGCGCTTCCATTGGACTTAAAACTGGACTCAAAACAATATCTGTTGATTTTACTGTTGCTACGGCTCCTGTCAAATCTTTTTTCTTCACAGCTCCGTAACCCACAATTACCACTTCATTTAGTGCCGAATTTTGCTCATTTAAAATCACATTCAAAGACTTGCTTTGACCAACCGTTACTTCTTTATTTTCAAATCCGATAAAAGAAAAAACGAGAACACTATTTGTTCCATTTACTCGAATGGTAAACTTTCCGTCTAAGTCGGTTTGTACTCCATTATTAGTTCCCTTTTCAATAACATTTGCTCCTGGTACCGGCATATTTTTAGAATCGGCCACAACTCCTGTAATTTCAATACCTTGCTCCATTACAACCTTTGGTGCTGTACTCTTTTGCAGAAGATGTACTTGCTGTTTTTTCTTTACCAAAATAATCTGGCGATCATTTATGCTATAAGAAATATCGGTTCCTTTAAATACCTCTTCCAGTATTTCGTTAATTCCTGTTTTCTTTACATTAACTGTCACTTTTCTGTTTAAGTCAATTATACTGCTTTCAAAAAGAAATCTGTATTCTGAGATAGACTCTACTTTATTAAACAGTTTCTCGACTGGAGCATTCTTTATGTTTAATGTCAACTTTGTATTTTGTGAATAGACACTTGCTTGAATTCTCATCAAAGAAAGCATCAGTAATAATGTGGTTAATTTCATTCTTAGACTAATTTTAGGCAAATAAGGACTAAGCCAATTCCTCTTAATTATTTTTTTCATAATTTTGGATTGATTTTAAATGATTTAATTTCGATACGTCGTTTGAAACACTTAAATCGGGAAATATTGGTAGTATTTTCCGATTTTACTTTTTTGTATTTCTTAAAAAATTACATCCTCTTCATAATTTGTTTTCTTTTTGGTTGGTTAATAAATAGTTAGTTTATTTTTATAAGCTTTCCTTCTTTCTTATAAGTAAAGCCTTGAATTTTACTCATTGTTTCTAATACCTTTTCTATACTTTCGATATTCTTATTAAAACTGGCATTAAATTTTTTATCTAAAATATCCGTTCTATTATTCTCAATTGTAACGTTGTAAGTACGTTCTAACTTTACTATGATATCCTTAAAAGCTGTTTTTCTAAAAACTATTTCCCCGTTTATCCATTCTGTGTAAAAACGAGTATCGACTTTCTCCACAGCTATCTCCGCTTTTTCATCACTCCAAGATCCTTTTTCGCCAGGTACCAGTATTGTGTTACTTTTTGCATTATGAGAATCAGCTAAATTAACCGAACCTTCAACCAATACTGTATTAATATCTTTATCTTCTTTGTATGAACTCACATTAAATTTTGTTCCTAAAACTTTTACATTAACTCCTCTTGTTTTCACAATAAATGGATGCGCTTTGTCTTTTGCAACATCAAAAAAAGCTTCTCCATCCAGAACAACTTCTCTATTATGTCCTTTTATAAACTGAACTGGATATTTCAAAGAAGAACCAGCGTTCATATTTATCGACGTTCCATCTGACAACTCTATTTTAAAGGTTTTACCATAAGGAATTTTTATTTCATTATAAACCAATTTATTAATTGATTTAGCCGAACGATAATTGATTTCATTCTCTTTTTGAGAAGCAACCACTTCTCCATTTTTCTTAATGATCTGCTGTTCTCCATTAGGATTTAAAACCTGAATATCTCCATTTTCTAAAACCAGCTGAACGGCATCTGAAGGGATAGTGTTTTTTTGCTTATCATTTTTATATTGAAAAACATAAACTAAACCTATCAGACAAATGAAAACTGCGGCATATTGAAAAATTTTTCTCCAATCAATTACAAATATCTTTTTATCAACATCTAATTTTTCCTTTAATTCTTCCCAACTTTTATCTGTATCTATCGATTCTGCATACATTAATGCTTCCTCTAGTAAACCATTACTTTGAAGATTTTCTATCAACTCCCGTTCTTCAGGAGATAAAGATGCTATTTTAGAAGCATCATACTTTCCTTCAGACTTTATTTGTCTTAGGACATTAATCAATTTTGGATTTAAAGTCATTGTTTTTTATATAGTGGTTTTTATCATGTTAGAGAAAAAGATTTTTAGGGTGACAACAAATCAATATTTTTTGATTTTTTTTACACATTATTAAAAATAAATAACTTTTTATTTTACATTTGGCATTATGTAATCCATTACAAACAAATAAATGACATTTGGAGATGCCGAATTATAAAGATTTTAAAACATTTGAAGCCTTATACAAAGACCATTTTATCTTTTTTTCATTGGTTTCGTTTAACATTGTAAAGGATAAAGATGCAGCAAAAGACATTGTTCAGGATTTTTTTACCTATCTCTGGGAAAAAGAGGAGACTCTTAATTTCACTATTTCATTTAAAGCCTATGGGACAAAAGCTATAAAAAATTTAAGCCTGCAATATTTAGAAAAGAACAAAACAATTAGCCTGCAAAACACCAAAATAGCAACACCGAAATCTGAAGAGCCAACAGCATTTGAAAATATAGAAGAGGACAAGAAACCAAAAATTCAAACCCTAATTGACAAGATTCCACAATCTAGAAGAGAAATTTTCATATCGCATGTTGTTGAGGGATTAAGCTATCAGGAAATTGCAGAAGACAACAACATTTCAGTAAATACTGTAAAAACGCAAATGAAAAGAGCTTATGCCTCTTTAAGAGAATCCCAGAATATCTCTCAGTTAAAATTTATTCTGTATTTCATATGGCTAATAAAATAGCGTATTTTTGCTATTTAAAATTTCCATTTTGAGTTATACTTTATACAAAAACACAAAAATATCTTTTTCTGACACTGGAAAAGGAAACGCAATTATCTTACTTCATGGCTTTCTGGAAAACAAAAAAATGTGGAAAGATTATGTTGATTTTTTCTCAGAAAAATATCGTGTGGTCACAATCGATCTATTAGGTCACGGCGAATCTGAACCATTAGGTTATGTTCACGAAATGGAAGATAATGCAAATGCAGTAAACGAAGTCTTAGAACACTTAAAAATTGAAAAAGCAACAATTCTTGGACATTCAATGGGTGGTTATGTTGGTTTGGCTTTCGCCGAATTGTATCCGCAGAAAATCCAAAAATTAGTTTTATTAAATTCAACTTCAAAAGAAGACAGTGCCGAAAAAAAACTAAACAGAACTCGTGCAATTAAAGCCGTAAAACAAAACTATGTGAGCTTTGTGAGCTTAGCAATAGCAAATTTATTCAGCGAAAATAATAGGACACGACTGGCTGAAGAAATCGAAAAAGTAAAAACAGAAGCCTTAAAAACTCCTTTACAAGGAATTATAGCCTCTCAAGAAGGAATGAAGATTAGAAAAGACAGAGAGTGGCTTTTAAAAGAAAACCGTTTTCCAGTTTTATTAATTTTAGGAAAAAAAGATCCTGTCTTGAACTACGAAGAAAGTCTTTTGCAAATTGAAGACACAACTGCAGAATTAGTTTCTTTTGAGGATGGACATATGAGTCAGATTGAAAACAAAACAGAATTAAAAACAGTACTACAACATTTCTTTGAATAAAAACTAAGTATAAAAATCGAAAAAGGCCATTTCTAACCTAGGGTTGAAACAGCCTTTTTCTCATTCTTGGGGGCAAAATATCGTTATAACTTTGAAGTAATATCTTTTTTGTATTTAGATAAAGTCGCTCTTGTTAAACCAAGATTTGCTTTAGTCGAATCTACCGCTAAGTAGATAAAGTATCTTCCGTCTTCAGAAACATCAATAATATGAATCTGATCGGTAAGGGTAATTAAAATATCATTAATTTTTTGATCTAATCCTAAAGCTTTAATGGCATTTAATTTAGCTTTTACTACTTCTAAATTATAAGCCGAAGCCAATTCTGGATCAAAATCCGATTTTACGGTCAACGAACAGTAAGACATTCCTGTTTCTACTTCTGTAACAGAAACAGCAATAAATCCGTTAATATTCTCTTTTAAATCGTTTTGAAAATTTTGTAAAAAATCTGACATGTTTATTAAAATATTTGGTTTTTAAATTAGTTGTTAAAAATAGAATCCATTCTTCTCAGCAATAATCCCATTTTACTTAAATCTTTAGAAAGCAACGCAATACAATTATCATCTTGATTTTTGCTTGCCACGACAATTCCGTCGTTATTCTTGATCATTACTTGTTTAAGATCTCCATTATTAACGTCTTCCGACATTTCAAGGCACATCTTTAAAATCATTCCGATCATTGCAGCAACGTTACCGTCGTATTCTAAATTAACAGACTCGTTTAAAATTCCATCAATATTAAAACTTAGCCCAGACTCTGCGCCAGTCTCTTCTACTAGTGTTTGCAAATCAATCATATTCTTTTATTGTCATGTTTTTGGAGCGTCAAAGATATTTTAATATTGGTAATTGTGCGATAAACACTTGTTAAAAAAAGTTGCTGTATAACGTATTGAGTCACTTTTATTTATCACTTAATCAAACCTGTTTTTTTGCAAAAAAAATGCAAAAAAAATTAACATTAAAATCAAATAACATCAAAAACATAACATTTTACTTTATAAAATTCATTTCTAAAATTAACATTTGCAGATTGTTGCATTTGGCAAAAGTTTTTCTATAGCTTTGCAAAAAAATTTATAAAAATGAAAACTGTTGACGAATTACGCTTTGACTTAAATGTAAAACTAGAAAGGTTTAGAAGATTTCGTATTGAAAACGGACATATTAACAATACAACTTCTGAAGAAAAATCTAAAAAAGGTTTTTTCAAAAAAATATTCAGCTAAAAAACTGATAAATAAAAAGGACTCGTTAAACGAGTCCTTTTTATTTATTGACTATCTGCAGTTAAATTTAATTTACAAGAAAGCTGAATTATACTCTCTCCTCAAAAGGGATATTACTGTCAAAAATTTCACTGAGCAAATTGGCAATTTCTTCTAAGTAAGAACTCAATATCTCGGGCGTTACTACAATATTTAAATCTTTTTCTTCTTTAAAACCAAAAGGTAAAAAACCAGATTTTAAGTTTTTGAATGAAATAATACCAACTTCAATTGGAAGTCCGCCTGCTTCTCTTTCAAACATATAGGCATACGCTAAAACTTGAATTATTTTATCATTTTTAAGCTCTTGAGTCAATCCGCTCCATGTTTTCAAGATAACATTAGCTTTCTCAACTTTTCCTGTCTTATAATCAATAATTCTAATTCTTCCGTCTCGGCGTTCAATACGATCGACATTTCCTTTAATCAAAACAGGAAATGGCAGTTTCGGATGAACAAACTCGCGCTCAAAAGTTTGTTCTAATGCAATAATCTGAATTGCTTCATTATTCTTTATAAACTCTAATTCCATTTTCAAAAAATTAGAAACGTTTCGTTTTGCTACTTCAAAAGCCAGAAGATTTCGTCCTTTTTTGATTTCTCCTTCCTTGTAAACTAGTTTAAATTGCTTTAAAACTTCGTCATCCAATAATTTGAAACAATTGAGAAGATCCGTCTCCGAAATAAATTTCCCTATAAAAGGTTCGTATAGCGCTTTTAAAGTTTCATGAATAATCGTCCCCAAAGTATTCAAGGCTATATTTTCTTCAACCTCTTCCACTTCACGAATTCTTAATATTTTTTGAAAATAAAACTCAATCGGATTTCTAATATAACTAGTCAATGCAGACGGCGAAAAGCCATTAACGGCAATTTCTTTCAACCGTTCCATTACCAAATCAGATTTAGGAACAGAGATTGGTTCGTATGCTGTATTTGGCAATTCTGGATTATAGATATCAAAAGTAAGATTATGACGTGATTTTTTTTCAACTTCTAACTGCGTAATAAAACGGCTTCTTTCACCAGCATCCAATCCGTCATTTTCTGTATTATAAATCAAATAAATATTTTTTGCTCTTTGAAGCAAATGATAAAAGTGATACGTATAAATCGCATCTTTTTCTTTAAATGTTGGAAGTCCCAACTCTCTTTTAACATCATAGGGAATAAATGAATTCTGAGATTTTCCAGCAGGAAATTTCCCTTCGTTCATAGAAGTTATAATCACCGTTTCAAAATCTAAAACACGACTCTCTAAAACTCCCATAATCTGCAAACCCCTTAACGGTTCACCCTCAAAAGACACTTCTGCCAAATCTATAATTTGCTTATAAATTGAATGCAGTGTATCAATATTATCAATATGATGATGTTTTGAATAATAATTTATTAGCTTATTAATTACCTTAAAAACGCCATAAACAAAAGTTTTGGCAATTTTTTCTTCTTCATTATCATTACTAAAATGTTCCTTTATCACAATTAGTAAAGCCGAAATATTCTTTAAAACTGCAATAGATCCACTCTCCCATTTTTCAAATAATAAATTAAAAAAATTCGAAGGTTCCGGATGAAGTTCCAGAATTTTATGATGCGTAATAAACGTATAATTATTCTCTTTAATAATTCTTACCAACCTTTGTGCATTTGCATAAGGCTCAACCAAAGGATGCGTTAAAATATCAAGAACATCTTTATAGTAAAAAACATAACTTCCGCCTTTTCTGGAAAGTGCATTGGTATGCATTTTAAATAATTTAGCAACAAAAATCTGCGAAGGATTATTCTTTCCCGAATATCCCATTGTAATATTTAGCGCTCCAACTGAAGCAGGAAGCGAATACAAAACCGGAACTAATAAGTTTTCCTCGCCAAGCACAACTGCAACTTTATCTAAAGCAGCATCAGGATTTTGATCGATTAAATTTTCAATTATACTGCCAGCCAATTTAGCTTGTCCAATTGTTTTAGGAGTTCCAATAACCTGAATGTTTTTTGGCTCTGAAAAATCATCAACGATCCACTCAAAAACATTTGACTTATAATGTTTCCAGCTTTCTTTAAAACGCCTTAAAAAGAGCCCCGCATCGTGATACGGATCATTTAGAAATGACTGATCTGCATCCCAATAAATTTTTGCTTGATCTAGCGCCAATAAATGTTGCACAATTTTTTCTTCAGCAGCATTCAAAGCATTGAATCCAGCAAAAATAAAAGTGCGATTTCCGATTGTATTTGAAAAATGATTCAGGTTATTTACCGCTTCTCGATAAATCAGCCCTTGATATCCAATCGATTTGAACAGTAAATGATTATATAAAGACTCATAATAAATCGGGAGTAATTTCCAGAAATCAATATAATTCTCTAAAAGCTTTGTTTTTTGATCCACTTCAAGCCCCCATCTTTTTATATCTTCAATATCTTTTAGATAAGATAATACATGTGAAGGATCTAAAAGATATCGGTCAATTTCATTAAAATCCTGCAAAAGGGTTTTAGCCCAATTTGCAAACAACTCAAATGACTGCTGGTTATTTTTTTCTGTAATGGATAAATATACCTCATAGAATTCGAACAAAAGCTCGATCGAATCAATAGAACGAATTGACGCGACATCTTGAACAAAATCTTCTATACTAGTAATCTGTGGCGCAATTATAGTTTTTGAAGTTGCATTTTTAAGCGCTTCAATCAAGAAAACTTTTGCCCTTTTATTAGGAAGAATTATAGTTATTTCTGAAAGTTCCCCTACATAATCCTGAATTACGATAGAGGCAATTTTTTGAAGAAAAGAATCATTTACCATAGTATAAAAATAAAAAAAGCCATTCAATTAAGAATGGCTTTTCCTTTTTATTTAGAAACTAAAATTATAGTTTTCCTTGGTATTTAGAACCAATGTGTCTAATTTCAGTTCTTCTGTTTTGTGCTTTACCTGCAGCAGTTTTGTTACTTGCAACTGGTTTAGAAGATCCAAATCCTTTAGCTTCTAAGTTTTCTGGATTAACACCTCTTTCGATTAAAGCATTTTTCACAGCGTCAGCTCTTTCTTGAGAAAGTTTATCGTTGATTTTAGCAGAACCTGTACTATCTGTGTGTCCTTCGATAGAGAATTTCGCGTTTGGATAGTTTTTAAGGATTTCTTTAATTGCATCTAATCTAGCTGGAGTTTCTTTGTCACCAGTTTTGAAAGTAGCTTTTCCTGAGTTGAAGTAGATTGCTCTAGCTTGAACTTTAAGATCTTCTAAAGCCTCAGAAGTTACTTCTGGACATCCTCTGTTACTAGCAGGACCTGCAACTGTAGGACAGTCGTCATCTTTGTCAGCAACACCATCTTTATCAGCATCTAAGAATGGGCAACCACCATTTTCTTTAGGACCAGCAACTGTAGGACATTTATCGTCTTTATCAGCGATTCCGTCACCGTCAGTATCAGGACAACCTTTTAAAGCAGCTAAACCAGCAACATCTGGACAAGCGTCATCTTTATCAGCGATTCCGTCTCCGTCAGTATCAGGACATCCGTTTAATGCAGCTAAACCAAATACATCTGGACAAGCGTCAGAAGCATCAACGATTCCGTCACCGTCAGTATCAGGACATCCGTTGAATTGTTTTAAACCAGCAACATCTGGACAAGCATCATCTTTATCGTAGATTCCGTCTCCGTCAGTATCTTTACCTCCGAATTTGAAAACTAAACCAGCTGTGTGTTGAAAAACAGATCTGTCATAAGTTTTATCTTCATTAGCAGCAACAGCCCATTTGTACTTTGTAGCTAACTCTAAACCAATAGCATCTGTAAACCAGAATGTGATACCAGCACCTGGGTTAACAGTTCCAAAACTGTTATCTCCGAAGAAAGTATAACCTCCACCAACAGATAACGAAGGATCAACCACTTTAGATTTGATTAATTCTTGGAAGCTGTATTTGATAGTAGCATCAATTCCATAATACATTAAATCCCCAGGATTAGTTACTACGTTACCTCTACCATCATGAGCAGGATTACTTGGATCAAAAGTAACAAATTTATCAATTTTGTTCACAGAACCTTGTAAACCAACTGAGAAACCATGACCAACATATCTATTTACTCCAATGTAAGATAGAGAAGGAAGAATATTCCAGTTGTCTTTTACAGCGAATGGTTGAGAGAAGTGCTGATCGAAAAATCCACTTCCTGAACCTGAACTTGTTCTAGTATCCACAGCATTAACCCCGAAAGAGATCGCCCATGGATTGTTACTGTCTTGCGCGTGAGAACTTAAACCCATCGCCATCAATACAGCAACTAAAAGTTTGTTAAGATGTTTCATACTTAATTTTTTTAATTACAATTTAGTTAATTACAAGCAAAAGTAACACCAAATTTTTTAAATACAAAATGAAATGTTAAAAAAAACCTACAAAAATTTAACGGAAGTGGTAATTATATAACTTTTAACATTTTACCGACAACTGTAAAGGCATATATAGCTTTATCCAAGTGCTCTTTTTCATGGGCCGCAGATAGCTGTACACGTATTCTCGCTTTGTCTTTTGGAACCACAGGAAAGAAAAACCCAATAACGTAAATTCCCTGTTTCAAAAGTTCGTTAGCCATTGTCTGAGATAATTTTGCATCATACAGCATAACAGGAACAATTGCAGAATCTCCATCAATAATATCAAAACCTGCTTTTTTCATACCGTCTTTAAAGTAGTTGGTATTCCACTCTAATTTATCACGAAGCGTTGTATCTTTTTCTAATAATTCAAATACTTTAATTGAAGCCCCAACAATTGCTGGTGCCAACGAATTTGAAAACAAATAAGGCCTTGATCTTTGGCGCAACAATTCGATTATTTCTTTTTTCGCAGTAGTATATCCACCCATGGCTCCACCTAAAGCTTTTCCAAGAGTTCCTGTAATGATATCCACTCTTCCCATTACTCCTTTTGCTTCAAGAGTTCCTTTTCCAGTCGCTCCGATAAAACCAGCCGCATGACACTCGTCTACCATTACCATCGCATCATATTTATCAGCCAAGTCACAAATTTTATCTAATGGTGCAACTAATCCATCCATGGAGAAAACCCCATCAGTTACAATCAATTTAAAACGAGCTCCTGCTTCATTTGCTTTTATCAACTGCTGCTCTAGATCTTCCATATTATTATTTTCATAACGATATCGAGCCGCTTTACACAAACGTACCCCATCAATAATAGAAGCGTGATTTAAACTGTCTGAAATAATTGCATCATTTTCACCTAACAAAGGCTCAAACACACCTCCATTAGCATCAAATGCAGCCGCATACAAAATAGTATCTTCCGTGCCATAAAAATCAGCAATCTTTTTCTCTAATGTTTTATGAATATCTTGTGTTCCGCAGATAAAACGTACAGACGACATTCCAAAACCATGTGTATCCATTGCGTCTTTAGCCGCTTGGACCACTTCTGGATGCGAAGAAAGTCCTAAATAATTATTCGCACAAAAGTTCAACACTGTCTCTCCTGTCGAAATTGTGATTTCAGCGCCTTGAGGAGAAGTAATAATTCTCTCTTTTTTGAAAATTCCATTTTCTTCAATCGTCTGCAATTCTTTCTGCAGATGTTCTTTTATTTTACCGTACATTTTTTATTTATTTAAAACGTTAAAAATTAACAACTTAACCAAAATTAAGCTTCGTTTTTTCTTTAACATCTGATTAATTTTTTCACAAATTTACTACTTCAATTTCTTCGCCAATATACACAAGAGCCTTTTTTAACACCTTGTACCCCAAATCTTCAATTGCATCCTGATAGTCTTGAATTTGCTGCTGATACTTAGCATTAGATACCCCTGTTTTATAATCCAGCAGATAAGCTTCTTTACTATCTAAAAACACAACACGATCAGGCTTTAAAATTCTCCCTTCTTTCTGAACAATCGTTTGCTCATTTAACACAGTATGATTTCCATCAAAACACACACTGAGTTCCGAATGATTTACAATTTCTTTCAAGGTCTGCAGCACTTTATCAACTTGATCATAAGTTATCAAACCGTTTTCAAGTGATTTTGCAACCGCCAAATCAATATCTGATTTATCTCTAACAAAAGCCAAAATTTCATGCACTATATTTCCATACGAAATCGCTTCTTGTTGATGCGTTCCCCACATTAAAGCTTCGCGTTGTGCGATTTTGATATTTTTAGGATTCAAAACCTCTCTCACAATCGGAATCGATTTAACCATATCGACTGTTTTGGAAGATTTTGACAGTCTAGTCTTATTTCCAAACTCGTAATTCAATTTTTCCTCATCATAAACTCCTGCATTAATCAAAAATTTAATAAAAAAGGAAGCCATATTATTTGGATACTCACCATCAGTTTTAGCTCTCAACGATTGAGAAATAACATACAATTGCTCTTCGGCGCGAGTCAGAGCAACATAAAGTACATTTATATTATCTAAAAGCTCTTCTTGCTTTTTTAAATTGAAAACTGCCGATGCACTTTCTCCAAAACCTTCAACTGCACTGCTATTATCAACCAATGCTTTTGGAATCCCTAAATCTATTTCCTCAGTATCAAGCCACAATTTATCTTTTGGTTTTCGATTATAATCTTCATCTGCAAATGGCATAATTACAACTGGAAATTCCAAGCCTTTTGATTTATGAATGGTCATGATTCGAACAGCATTATTCCCTTCTGGAGACGGAATACTAAATTTCTCCGCATTCTTATCCCAGAAGATTAAAAAATCTGCAACTCCAGCTTGATTTCTAATATCTCTTTCTAAAACAATATCCAGAAAAAACTGCACATAGGCATTTCCTTCTGACGGAAGAATAAATTTAGAAATAATAATTTCAACTGCTTCATACAAAGATTTTTTTCGAACATCTTCAAAAGAAAAAGAAACATCAAACGTTAAAAGCCATTCTTCAAAATCTTTTTCAAATCTATGATTCATTCCCATTGCAATAAAATCATGGATAGGCATAGACAAATCTTTGGTTGAAGCTAAGAAATGTAAAAAGTTAGCTTTTGACTCTAAATCTGAGCTATTATTTAAATATCTAAGAAGATGAATTATAAGACGAACTTCCGACGCATTTTGAATCATCAAAGTTTCAGAAGACAGCAGAGGAATTCCCTGTTCTGTCAAATAGTTTGCAACTGCAATTCCCTGATCTCTTTTTCTGGTCAGAATTACTATATCTTTATATTCAAAACCTTGCTTAACAACTTCTTGAATCATATTTAAAGTAGCTAAAACATACAAATCCGATTTCTCCACCACATCGTCTTCATCTGCAAAGTCATTTTTATCAATAATCGGAAGAAAGGAAATGTTTACATAACCGCCTTTTTTTGAATTAGTATTTTGAAAACTATGATTCTCATACAGATTTTTATAATCTTCATTAGAAAATTCACTAGAAATCAATTTGAAAAAAGCATTATTAAACTCAATAACTTCGCTATAACTTCTGTAGTTTGTATCTAGATGTCTTACTACTTTTTCATGATGAAAAAAAGGTATTTCTTCTTTACTCAACTCGATAAATTGTTCTGCTTTTCCTCCGCGCCAGCGATAAATAGATTGTTTCGGATCTCCAACAATCATAAGAGTCCCTTTTTTTCCAAAATCATCCAAACCAGAAAGCGAATTATCAATTAGCGGAATCAAGTTCTGCCACTGCATTTCTGAAGTGTCTTGAAACTCGTCAATAAAGAAATTGCGATAACGCTCACCTAAACGTTCATAAATAAATGGCGCTGGCTGATTTTGAATCTCACGGTGAATTATCGCATTGAATTCCGAAATAGACAAAACGTTCTGTTCTGATTGAATTTTTGCAAGTTCGTTACTTACTGTATTCAACAAAGAAAGCGGTGTAATATTTTTTAGGAAAGCTTTATAAAAATCTCTTTTTTCAAAATTTTGATAAACCTCTTTTAATATCTGAAGTAATTCTGGAATAATATTTTCGATTAAAGCTCGATCCTTTGCCGTTTTATTAATGGCAATATCTTCAAACTCATGAAAAGTTTTATTCTTTGGATTAAACTTTCCGTCTCTAATACTTTGCAAATGATTTGGAAAAGTTCCTCTTGAAAATGATTTTTGATCGATTCCATTTTTATCAATTAATTCAATTGCTTTCGTTGCAAGACCTTCGTTAGTTTCTTCCAATTCTTTGCAAAGCGTTTGCATTTTCTTTTTAATCTCAACAAACTCTCCGATTGTTTTGTTTTGAAAATGCAGAATCTCATTACGATTATTCTCATTCAAAACCAATCTTCCCGTATCGAGAATTTCTCGCGAGATATCCCAGCTTTTGTCATCATCGGTTTTTTCCATTGTAAAATCGATGAGCAATTTGGTCAATGTTTCGTCTTCACCCGCTTGTGCAATAATGGCATCAACAGCTTCAACCAATAAATTTTCGGTATCCAATGTAACCTCAAAAGTCATTGGAAGATTTAAGTCATGTGCAAAAGCACGGATAACTTTATGGGTAAATTTATCAATAGTAGAAATATCAAAAGCAGCATAATTATGAATTAAGTGCTTAATAATTTGCTGTGATTTGGTTTTAATTTTAATAATCGAAAGTCCAGTATCGCGAGAAAGATCCTCCATCAAATCGGCCGCTTTTGGAGACGGATCGTCTTTTGCAAATTCGGACAGGTTTCCAACAATACGGCTTTTCATTTCATGAACCGCTTTATTGGTAAAAGTTATGGCTAGAATATTTCTATATGCATCGTTTTTTGGAGAAGAAAGAATAATTTTTAAATATTCTTTTACCAATGTATACGTCTTTCCTGATCCCGCAGAAGCATCATAAATGGAAAAAGACGGACTTTGCATAGTTTGATTTTTTTGTATTGTAAAAATAATACAATAATATTAAATGCCAATAATGAAAAATTCCAAATTCCAATATCTATTTATTGCGAATGCCTTAAATATTGGAATTTGGAATTTTGAGAATTTTGGAATTTATGTGTGTTTTGGGAAAGCTCTTCTATTAAAAACCAAAAGTATGCCTACACCTGTAGAAATTGCAACATCGGCTACATTAAAAATAGCATTAAAGAATGCAAAATGTTTTCCTCCAAATAAAGGAAGCCATTCAGGAAGATTTCCTTCCCAAATAGGAAAATAGAACATATCTACTACCAAACCATGGAACCAAGTTCCGTATGGGGCTGGAGAAAAAATTGTCGCAAGATTATGAGTACTATCATCAAAAATAACTCCGTAGAAAACAGAATCGATAATATTTCCTGCTGCTCCAGCAAAGATTAATGCAATGGCAACAACTAAATATGTAGAGTGACGTTTTTTTATAGAGTCAGAAAGCCACCAGCCAATTCCGAAAACAGCAAAAATCCTAAAAACCGTTAGAATTAATTTTCCATATTCTCCAGGTATTTTTGTCCCCCAAGCCATTCCTTCGTTTTCTATAAAATGAATTCTAAACCAATCTGCAATTACAACTTCTTCGCCCAGAACAAAATTTGTTTTGACATAAATTTTAGAAAGCTGATCAACAATTAAAACTAGAAATATAAGGAAATACGCTTTTCGTAATGACATTTTATGATTTTTTGATGGGCAAAAATAACAATTAAATCAAAAAAAACGCTCCTAAAGGAGCGTTAATTCTTTTGTAACAAACTAAACAAGTTTATCTGCTAATCTAAACCGAATAAAGTTTACTTTTTCACAGCAGCTTTTGCCGGGGTTTTCGGGCTGTCGGAGAAAAATTCTGAAATCGACTTAAAAATCCCTTTGCTTTCTTTTCCGGCAGCCAGCTTCTTAGCTTCGCCCTTTTTTACATCTGCTTTAAATTTAACACGCAGTTTTTCAAATTCTTTCATTCTGCGTTCTACATCAGAGTTTACTTCTTTGAATTTCAATACTTTAGCCATAATGTAAGTTTTTCGTCGTAAATAATTAAAATTATTACTGATTTGGTACTACAATGATACATAATTTAATTTATATTTGTTAATAAAAATTAACACTTGTTTAGGATAGCATGAATTAATTTTTGAAAACGAATACCAACACAAACTAAATTTAACATTCCTCCCAAAATCCTACAAATCATGAATGAAATCACAACTACACTAAATGACTTCCTTGTCAGCACCAAATCTACTGCAGCATTAATTTTAAACGGAAAAGGAAAACTCATTACCTCCTTAAATCTTGACTATGGCGACAGTATTGCCGCAATGAGCGCAGCTATTTTATCTATGAGCGAAAAATTCTTAATTGATTTAGAAAAAGGCTCTTTAAAACAATTATACCTAAAAAGCGCCGAAGGCGTTATTGTTGGAAACAAAATAAGCGGTTCTAACTTTATCGTTGCTTTTTCTAAAGAAGGAAGCAATCTAGCATTATTAATGCGTTCTACAGAAGAAGTTTCTGCTGAATTAAGCAAAAATTCACTATTGAAATAACATAAAATTCTATTAACAAATAACCCAAATGAACTATGAGCAATGATTTTTTAAACGTGTTTTTAAACGAAATGAAAACTAACGTAAACGGCTTTATCGCTGTAGCAGTAACAGAAATTGAATCTGGATTAAGCTTTGGAAATTTAACTATCGATCCGGGTTTTGACCCTGAATTAGCTGCGGCCTATAACTTAGAAGTTGTAAAAGCTAAATTGAGTGCCGTAAAAGCACTAAACTTAAACCAGGACATCGAAGATATTTTGATTACGCTATCGAATCAAATTCACATTATCGATATTTCTCCGAACAAAAAATTCATGATCTATCTTGCTGCAGATGCTTCAAAAGCAAATTTAGGTATGACAAGAGCTATTTTAAGAAAACACAAAGCAGACGTTGAAAAAAATCTAGCATAATGATGTAACATTTTTACTTTTAAAAAACCGCCATTCATTAAGGCGGTTTTTTTTTGTATTTACTCCTAGGTAATTCTACTTGTTTTATTCTTACAAAAAAAATCGACATTAAAATTAATTAATTTTGACTAGTTATAAATAATTTCTTTCAATAACAGCTTGTAGCTTCAAAACAAAGCTTCATCAAACATTAAACAAAAAAAACGCTCCTAAAATTAGGAGCGTTTTTTCTATTTGATAAGATATTTTTATAATTATCTCTGCAAATTTTTAGCTTCGATGCTCATTGTTGCATGAGGAACGATTTTAAGCCTTTCTTTGCTGATTAATTTACCTGTTACTTTACAAATACCGTATGTTTTATTTTCAACACGGAATAAAGCGTTTTTTAAGTCACGAATGAATTTCTCTTGCCTGATAGCCAACTGAGAATTTGCTTCTTTTGACATGGTCTCACTTCCTTCTTCAAAAGCTTTAAATGTTGGAGAAGTATCGTCAGTTCCGTTATTCAAATCGTTCATATAGGCACTTTTGATCAAATCAAGATCTTCTTGTGCTTTTTTAATTTTTGCTTGGATTATTTCTTTGAACTCCGCTAAGTCAGCGTCTGAGTATCTTGTAATTTCATCTATCATGGTATTATACTTATTTTGAAATTAATATCATTGTTCTAATATCATCAAACTCAATTTCTGTGCCGTTTTCTAAAACATCCACAAAAACCAAATCATCTGTTAATGTCTCAGACTTAATATAGTCTTCATTTTTTGAAACTGCATCTTCTAAAATGCCATCTCTCTTTATCTGTACTTTGATCTTATCAGTAACTTCAAATCCTGAATCTTTACGGATATTCTGAATTCTGTTTACTAATTCTCTCGCGATACCTTCATTTTTCAATTCTTCAGATATTGTGATGTCAAGTGCAACGGTTATTCCGTTTGAATTTGCAACCAGCCAACCTTCAATATCTTGTGATGTTATCTCGACGTCTTCTAATGATAAAGTTACATTATTTCCAGAAATAACAATATCTAGCGTTCCCTGCTTGTCCAGCTGGTTGATCTGCTCTGGCGAAAAACCCTGTATCTCCTTAGAAATCAGACCCATATCTTTTCCAAAACGTGGCCCAAGAGCTTTAAAATTAGGCTTGATTTGTTTTACCAAAATACCCGAAGCGTCGTCTAAAAGTTCAATTTCTTTCACGTTTACTTCGGCTTTTACTAGGTCAGAAATCGCTTCTATTTCAGCTCTCTGATTCTCGTCAAGTACTGGAATCATTACCTTTTGCAAAGGTTGGCGTACTTTGATCATTTCCTTTTTTCTAAGTGATAAAACCAAAGAAGAGATTGTCTGCGCCTTCTGCATTTTGCTCTCTAACGTTTTATTAACAAAGTTTTCGACAAATTTCGGGAATTCAGCCAAGTGAACACTAGCAAAATCCTCGGTTCCCGTCGAAGCAGTCAAATCTCTGTACAATTTATCCATAAAAAATGGAGCTACTGGAGCGCTTAATTTACTGATTGTTAACAAGCAAGTGTAAAGCGTTTGGTAAGCTGCAATTTTATCTTTAGCATATTCCCCTTTCCAGAAACGACGACGACACAAACGAACATACCAGTTACTTAAGTTTTCCTGAACGAATTCAGAAATAGCTCTTGTCGCTTTTGTTGGCTCGTAATCTTCATAACATTCATCAACAAATTTCACTAAAGTATTCAACTCAGAAATAATCCATTGATCGATTTCTGGTCTTTCGTTTAACGGAATTTCTGCTTCAGCATATTTAAATCCGTCGATGTTAGCATATAACGAAAAGAAAGAATAAGTGTTGTATAAAGTTCCAAAGAATTTGCGTTTAACCTCAGCAATTCCTTCAAGATCAAACTTTAAGTTATCCCACGGATTTGCATTCATGATCATGTACCAACGTGTGGCATCAGGACCGTATTCTTCAATGGTTTTAAACGGGTCTATTGTATTTCCTTTACTCTTAGACATTTTAATTCCGTTTTTATCTAAAACCAAACCGTTTGAAACAACGTTTTTATACGCTACTTTATCAAAAACCAAAGTTCCGATTGCGTGTAATGTATAAAACCATCCACGTGTTTGATCTACTCCTTCTGCGATGAAATTCGCAGGAAAATCCTTGTTCCCATCAATTTTATCTTGATTTTCAAAAGGATAATGCCATTGTGCATAAGGCATTGCTCCAGAATCAAACCAAACGTCGATCAAATCGTTTTCGCGTTTCATTGGCTGGCCTGAAACCGAAACCAACGTAATTTGATCCACTACATTTTTGTGCAAATCAATTAAATCATAATTTGATTCAGACATATTTCCAATTTCAAAACCTTTAAACGGATTTTCTTTCTGAAAACCTGCTTCGATAGATTTTTCGATCGCATTGTACAATTCTTCAACAGAACCAATAAGAACTTCTTCTTTTTTATCTTCAGTTCTCCAAATTGGCAACGGAATTCCCCAATATCTAGAACGAGATAAGTTCCAATCATTAGCATTTTTAAGCCAATTTCCAAAACGTCCTTCACCAGTAGATTTAGGTTTCCAATTGATAGTTTCGTTCAGGTCGAACATTCTATCTTTTACATCGGTTACTTTGATGAACCATGAATCTAGGGGATAATATAATAACGGCTCGTCAGTTCTCCAGCTGTGTGGATAACTGTGCACGTATTTTTCAACTTTAAAAGCTTTGTTTTCTTCTTTTAAACGAATTGCGATTTCAACATCTACAGATTTCTCTGGCGCTTGTCCTGCATCGTAATATTCGTTTTTAACGTATTTACCAGCAAGTTCACCAACATGAGAAGTGAATTTTCCTTGTAAATCTACTAATGGAACTGCATTTCCTTCTTCATCCAATACTAACATTGGCGGAACTTCCGGCTGTGCTTCTTTTGCTACCTTAGCATCATCTGCACCAAAAGTTGGAGCTGTATGTACAATTCCTGTTCCGTCTTCTGTTGTTACGAAATCTCCAGAAATTACTCTAAATGCGTTTTCAGCATTTTGATATGGCAATACGTAAGGCAACAATTGCTCGTAACGGATTTCTACTAAATCTGCTCCTTTCGCCTCAGTTAAGATTTTGTACGGAAGTTTTTTGTCGCCATTTTTAACATTGTCAAAATCAGCATCGTCTTCACTTACAAAATATCCTTTTCCAAATTGTTTTCCAACTAAGTTTTTAGCCAAAATCACATTGATTGGCTCAAAAGTATATTGATTGAACGTTTTAACTAAAACATAATCGATTTTTGGTCCAACTGTCAAAGCTGTATTTGACGGCAATGTCCAAGGAGTTGTCGTCCAAGCCAAAATGTGAATATCTCCAAAACCTTGTAAAAAGCTTGGAAGTGTTTCTGGCAAAGTTTTGAATTGTGCTACAATTGTAGTATCCGTAACATCTCTGTAAGCTCCAGGCTGATTTACTTCGTGAGAAGACAATCCCGTTCCTGCTTTTGGAGAGTAAGGCTGAATCGTGTATCCTTTGTACAACAAACCTTTATCATAGATTTGCTTTAAAAGCCACCAAACCGATTCCATGTATTTTGGTTTATACGTCACATATGGATCTTCCATATCAACCCAATACCCCATTTTTTCGGTCAAATCATTCCATACGTCGGTATAACGCATAACGGTTTTTTTACACGCTTCGTTATATTCTTCAATAGAAATCGTTTTGCCAATATCTTCTTTTGTAATTCCTAATTCTTTTTCGGTACCCAATTCTACAGGCAAACCGTGAGTATCCCATCCAGCTTTTCTTTTTACTTGAAAACCTTTTTGAGTTTTATATCTGCAAAAAATATCTTTAATCGCACGTGCCATTACGTGGTGAATTCCAGGTAATCCGTTTGCTGAAGGCGGACCTTCAAAAAATACGAAAGGCTCAGCACCTTCGCGAGTTGTTACACTCTTTTCAAATATATTTTCTTTCTTCCAAAAATCAAGAACTTCAGACGCTACAGTTGGCAAGTCAAGTCCTTTGTATTCAGTAAATTTTGTACTCATTTTATCCTTTTCTTAAACGAGGTGCGAAAGTAAGAAATTTTGAACTATTGACCGCCAATTTCCTTAAATTTCACAAACTTTTGTTGAGATAATAGATACAAAAACATAAGAATTGGTTACTTTCTGATATTATTCTCATTTTTTTGAGCGTAATAAATCAAAAAATAACCAATTCTTAAAGCAGCTTCTAATAAGCTAAAATATTATTTAAATCCTCCGAAATAGACTTCTTTCATAAAAATTCGATTTCCGAAAACTGGATTTATCTCCACCTTTTCTCTGATTTCCTGATAAAAAGTCTCGCCATTAAAATCTTCAATTTCATAGTTGATCTTATGAGGAATTTTTCCAGAATTTAATGCCGTTACAGGGCGATAATCACCAAATAATTTTTTCTCAAAAAAACTTTTATTACCATTATCAAACTCTGTTTTTTCTGTAGAAACTATATTGAAGTTTTCTTTATCAATAAAAACATGATAATCTGTTTTAGGAATTGTTCTGTTTCCAGAACTTAATGTTTTTTCAAAATAATTTAAATGATAACATAATTTCCCTTCATACATTTCCTCACCCAAAACCTCAAAATTATTCCATAGATCGAGTCTTAAATCGGTTAAGAAATTTACCAAGTCAACATTCTTAGACAAATTGCTGTAATCATAAGCGGTTAATTTTGCCCATTTAGCATTTACGCCTTTTTCACGATCGTCATGACTCCATGCTTCTGCTCCATTAACTATTTCATAATAAGATTCAGGCATTTTTTTCTTAAGAAGATAATGAGATGTTGTTGCCCATTTTTCTTCTGTTTGAGGAATATTGGTTCCTTCGATTGAAATTTTAGAATACAAATGTGCTTTTTCTACTTTTTTCAAGGCTTGGCTTCCTCCCAGATTATCGACTACTTTTGCCAAAAGATTTGCATTTAATTGATACGGTATAGAATCAAGTAAATTATGTCTTTGGGTTTTAATCTTTTCTAAATAAGCTTCACGATTCGATTTTTCGATTTCCCATTCTGCATCTTGCTGCTGAATCTTTTCAAAAAATGCTAACCTTTTTTCTTCTTTCTCTTCCGCTATTTTAAGTCCAAGTTTTTTAAGCTCAACAAAACGATTGGTATGGCTTCTGATTTTTTTATCTACAAAATTGGCATTATTTACTCTTTCAATAATGGAAGAACCTCTAGAATCCAACTTGTCATTTTCGACTAATAAATTGGCATATAAAAGCGCTTTTTCTTTATTTTCAAGCAACAAATAGGTTTCAGCTAAATTGTTTGTAACAATGAATCGAATGTTTACGTTCTGTGGCGAAGGCGGATATTTAACCAATAGACTTTCCAAATATTGCAAATGAGGCATCAGCAATTTTTCATCTAAGCCTTTTTCAAGTGTTATTTTCTGCATCTGAGCTGTAATCTCTGTTTCAAAATCCAACATTTGCTTGTATTCTGAATGTCCTTTAGAGGTTACAAATTCAAATCTTACTTTAGATTCGTCAGTAGTATATCCAAATTTATAATTTAGGAAACTCTGTACTCGGCCTGCAGCTTTATAAATAACATTTTCAAAACCATCATCACTATAATCTGAATCGCTAACAGCTGCTCTGATTTTTTTATCATGTTCTGCGGCCGCAATTCTCATAGCCCCCATACTATTTCCAACGCTTATGGAATAAGATTCTGAGCCTCCAAAATCCTTAGTCAATAAAATCTTATCACCATATCTAACATCCAACCTTACACTTGTAACATAGTTCGAGTGTGCATCGTAAACCCATCTATTTTCTTTTTTATTATAAGAACTATCTATTTGTGTTGTTGTATATTTAGGAAGGTCAAAAGTCAGATAAATTTTCAGCTTTCCATTTACAGGATCTTTTATATATCCATCTATATTAAAATAATACTTTTTCAGTTTGGATTCTTCTTCTTGCAATGATTTGTCCATCTGATAAAAAGCAGTCTGTGTCAATACATTGTCTAAAGCAGGATATTCTGAATATCTAATTACAGGGATGTAGAATTTCTTTTTTTTAGAGCTTATTTTTTCTTGCGCTTGAATTGAAGCAATTGCAAGCAAAGCCATAAGGAGTAATATTTTTTTCATAGGCAAAAAAAAGCCATCAGAATCAGATCCTGATGGCTGTATCTTTTTTTTATTTTTCTTTCTTATTGAAGATTTGGATTGACTTATCAGAAACATAAAAAATATTCTGAGTTGCAGGATCCACTTCATAAATTGGTTTGTTGTTGTTAAAAATAATTTTATCAACTTCAACTCCATCAACTTTACTCACTTTTACAAGAATTTTTTCTCCAGAATCTGCTTTTGCAAAAATATAAGAGAAGTCTCTGTTTTGTTTCATTGCATTAAAACGAGAGTTAAATTTAGCAGCCACTATACCTAAAGCCGCTGATCCAGCTGCATAAGTTTTTGCCTGATCTTTATTTGCTTGATCTCCTTTTGCAACTACGGTTCTCATGTTACCGTCAGCATCACGATATGTCATAGTCAAATCAGCACCTTTAACTGAACTTACTCCTGAACCAATTCCTAAACCAATACTTCCTGCAATTGCAGCACTTTTAATTAAACGTCTTGTTCCTTCTCCAGGCTGTGAATAAGTAAGGTGGTATTTAACTGTACCATCCATATTAACTCCCATAACTTCAAGTGGGCCAGAAAGCACAACTCCCCAAGGAAATTGCTCGATACTATTTAATTCTTTTTCTTTTTTGATATTTACTTTAGCAAATGGTTCTGGTTTGTCGCTAATGCTTGGATCAAATTTGTACAATTTCTCGTCATTATAAACTAAGTAAGAATTTGTAGCTTCATCATAAGTTGGTAATACTGGACGGTCTTTTTCGAACTTAATATTACGTTTCCAAAGTTTAACTCCTGTCTTGTAGTCCACCATGTTTCCGTAAGTTCCTGTAAGGTACATTACTTTTTCGCCTACTTTTCCTAAGTAGTAAATTGGATCTTCTTTGTCATCAGAAATTTCGATGAATTTTTTCCAAAGCTTTTCTCCGTCTTTGTTGATTAGCATCATTTCATTTTCTGCAACGTATAAGAAATCTTGATCGATCGGAATTACTCTTTTCAATCCATCACCACGAGCATCTTTTTTCCAGATTTTCTCTCCTGAATTTAAGTCAAAAAAGTTAAATCCGCTATAATGAGCCACTAATATTTTAGTTCCCCAATCCTCAAGATAAACAACTCTCTTTGTTTTGATAGATTCTTTCCAGATACTTTTCCCAGTTTCTGTATTTAATACATTCAAATATTGTTTTGAAGAAAAAGTTCCTGTGTTATTTACCACAACAATATTTTTATCGTTTTGTGTTAAAAAGAATTTAGAATAATCTTCTTCTCCTTTCCAGTTTAACTTTCCAGTAGCTCTGTCAAAAGAATATAATTTTCCGTACAATAAATAATAAATTACTGAACCATGTACTGTAGCAACGTTTGTGTTTACTGACTCTTTGAAAGAAAAACTAAACAATGATCTAGCTTTATCAACAGTTGTATTCCATTTTAATTCACCAGTTGCCATATCTAGCAAAGCAATTGCCATATCTCCATCTTTTTTCACAGTAAGCAGATACTCGTTTGTTTCAGGAATAAAATCTGACTGTGTAACCCAGAAAGACTCTTTTGCAGAATTATAAACTACTTTACCGGTATCTGTATTGATAATAAGGTATTTACTTTCAAGATAAGCTTCTACGTATGGGCTTCCAGGAACATTCGTTAAAGTACTTTTATCAGCGAAAAGCTTTGTAAGATCGGCATCACCTGCCATATCCAATACTGATCTACCTCCAAAATCTTCTTTAGTCAAAGTCCAAATCACTTTTTTTGTCTCTGGATCAAGACCTTTAATACTTGCGCCTTCTTTAAAGACAACAACTCCAGTAACTCCATTCTGTACCAAATCCTGTACAGCGTTTTCTGTAGTAACTATTTCATCATACTTTCTTTGGGCAATTGATGAAACTGCTACCGACAGAAGCAAAATAATCGAAAACGTAATTTTCTTCATGGTAGATTTTTTTTTAAAATTAGTTGGTATTAGATATTTATGAGAATTTGCTTTTTACTAAAAAATGGGATTTTTTTAGTAAAAATTTACTGAGCAAATATATAAAAATAGAAAAGCGATTATGAAAAAAATTCTTTCAAAATATCCAATGATTTTGGGCACTTAAAACCTTCTAAATGAGCAGAATAAAAATTAATTAAAATCTTTAACAATATTTGTCTTTCAATTACATTAAAGATTTTTTGACTGTTATCAAACTTTAGCTCAATAAGTTTTTTTAACAAATTGGTTTCATGCTCAGAAAGCGCGGTTGAATTGTGGAAAACCGTAAAAATCCCTTCATTTATTTCAAAAAAAGGAAGATCAATATCGGACAGATCAGGATAAAATCCGAGATATTTTGTAATTTCTAAAAGAAGAATCAAATGAAAGTTAGAAATTTCGTCATGATGATCCAGCCAAGTCAGCGCAGTTTCTAAAAACAAGAAAAGCTGTTCGTTTTTCTCTTCTTCCTGAATAGAATAATGAAGCATCTCTGAAAGAAACATCACCATGGTACTTTTTACAATATCAGTATGAATACTCTGAAACGGAACGGCAGTTTTTATCTCTTTAAAATTTTCAAGCGTTCCTTTATTTTTATGAACGGCTTCAATTTCTAAAATCGAAAAAGGCTGAAAATAAGCAATTTTCTGACTTGCTTTTCGGCTTGAAAAAGCATCGCGTACAAAATACGATTTCAGTCCGCTTGAAAGTGTAAAGCATTTTACGATCAAGCTTTTTTCCTGAAATTTTAAAGAAGAGATTACTATGGCTTTTGTTTTGACGAGCACAATTTTTGTTTTATTTGTTTCAAGCTTAAAGTTTCAAGTTGTCGAACGAAATTGAAAACTGAAACTGCGACTGAGTACTATCTTATAATCATTACTTTTTTAACCTTAGTTTCTCCTCCGTCTTCTGCAGAAATAAAAACCATATAAACGCCAGACGCAACTTTGTATTTACCAAATGCAGTGGTATCCCATTCAATTGTTCCGCCTGAAGATGTGATTTCATAAACCAAATTTCCTTCAATATCAGTGATTTTTACATTCGCTTTATCAATTAATCCAGCAACTTTTACTGTTCCACTATAATTAGGTCGAACTGGATTTGGATAAACATATACATTGCTCAAATCATCGTTGGCTTCTGTGGCAATTCCGTTAAACGAAACTAAGCCTTTATTGGTAGCTATAAAGACTTCGCCTGTTTTAGCATTTATTTTGATATCATTTATATAATTACTTGGCAATGGTGAATTATTTATAGTAAAATGATATTTGGTTTCCTGACCATTTGGCGAAACCATAAAAACTCCAGAATCTGCCGTTCCAATCCATTTATTATTTGCCCCATCAACAACGATCGAAGTAATAAATTGCTCGTACATTAATTCCTGTGCCAAATTATCTTCTGTAATAATAATTGGATTTGCTTTTAACTGACTTTCCGATTGAAAACTTCCTATATTCGACAAAACTCTCAAACCTTTTGTTGTTCCTATCCAAAGCTGATTTTTTGTATCTAAAGCTAAAGTTCTAACATCGGCTATTGGCAGATTTCCTGTATCGACACCAAAAGTCATTTTTTTGAAAACATTCGTGGTTTCGTTAAAACCAATCACCCCATCTTTATCTGTTCCAATCCATTTTACATTGTTGCGATCAATAGCTAGGCTTGAATAATTACTCTCTTCTGCATTATCCAGAATCGAAGTCATAGCATAACTTCCCCATTGTCCATTTGTTTTTAAAACTTTCAGACCATTTTTTATTCGGCTGTTTGTAACCCAAAGATTTGCAGATTTATCAAATGATGTTGCATTAATACGAACATCAATATAATTTGGACCTTCTGTAGTTATAGACTCCAAACCGCTATTTTTTTCATTGTATAAAAAACTCGGTACATCGTTTTCAACTTTTACTAAACCTGAAAAGAAAGAACTCGCATAAACTTGTTTTTCATTGTTTGGATTAACAAGAACTCTCGTAATTGATTTTGCATCATACACTTCAGAATACGGAATATTTAACCATCCCGAAGTATTGTATTTGCTTATTCCATAATTATCTAAAGGATAAGGATTGTATGAAACATCATAATCTCCGTAAACTGCCCATAAAACACTTGAACCTGTATCTATAGCAAAAATATTGTTGCGGACTGGCCCAGCTGGAGTATTATTTTCGAAAACTCCACCGCTATTAAGAGAAGAAGCAAACAGACCTTTTTCTTTTGTTCCGATAAAAATCTGATCTCCAACCGCCGTTGCACAGCTAAAATTTAAAGTATTATCTAAAACCTGAGAATTTGCAATTTGACGGTTCAAAACCATCTGATTATTGTATACATAAACTGTATTGGCAGTTGTAATAAATAAATTATGATTTTTTGCTCTTGTATCGACCGCTGCTTGAGGCAATTGTGAAAACCCTATAAATGTATTTGAATTGAATCTGTGAATATACCCAGAATCATTTACCGCAATAAGCTCCATATCTAAAGTTTCTACGCTCGACCAAACTCCCGTATTTACAACCGACCATTGATTGTAATCTATCAGATTGGCATTTGTCTTATCTGCTTTTCTAATGCCACTCGATGTTGCAGCAAAAATAAATCCATTAAATATGGCTGTTTGCTTAACATTTATTTCAGCTCCATTATCGCCAATAAAATATGTGTCGCCAAACTGAGAAGTTTTCAAATTAAATTGTACAATTCCAAAATCGCAAGAAACATAAACCAGCCCATTATCTTCCATAAAATGGTTGATCTTCTTCTTGTTTGCTGGAAGCTGTTTATTAATTATGTCAACCACTTTTAAAATACTACCATCAACTTCATTAACTAAAATCATCAAACCGTTTTCGTAACCAATCAATGTTTTTTTGAATGTTTCACTATAATAAACTGCAGAAATTGTCTGACCTGATAGTCCGTCAACAGTAGTTGTTGTTTTAAGAATATTTGTTGAGATATTTTTAGAAAAGAATGCATTTTCGGAAGCTGCAAATACCCCCGTAGTCGATTCAGAAATATCTTTTATTTCATTAAATGAAAAATATCCCTGCCAAGACAATTTGCTTTGTGCTCCGCAAAACTGAATTAGAAGTAAAAACAAACCGCAGAAAAATATTTTTTTCATCATTTAATGTATTCTATTAGGACAAATATACTACAAACGAGATTTTATTTATTTTTTAGCACAAATAAAATACCCCCGATATCTTATAAAGATAATCGAGGGTATTTTTTATAGCAGTAAGTAAATTTTAAACAACACCTTGTGCAAGCATTGCATCAGCTACTTTTACAAATCCAGCAATGTTTGCTCCTTTTACATAGTTTACATATCCGTCTTCTTCAGCGCCATATTTTTTACATTGGTTATGAATTCCGACCATGATTTCTTTCAATCTTAAGTCTACCTCTTCACTAGTCCAGTTCAAACGGATTGAGTTTTGAGTCATTTCTAATCCAGAAGCAGCAACACCACCAGCGTTTGCAGCTTTTCCTGGAGCAAATAATACTTTATTATCTAAGAAAAGTTTAATAGCATCTAATGTAGAAGGCATGTTTGCAGCTTCAGTCACACATAAAACGCCATTATCGATTAATTTCTTAGCATCATCACCGTTTAATTCATTTTGAGTAGCACATGGAATGGCGATATCAACTTTTACTTCCCAAGGGCTTTTCCCTTTATGGAATATTGCGTTTGGATATTTCTCTAAATATCTTTCTGCTCTATTATCTCCAGTAGCTCTCATTTCAACCATATGGTCAATTTTTTCTCCAGAGATTCCTTCTTCATCATAAATGTATCCGTCAGGTCCAGAAATTGTAACAACTTTACCTCCCAATTCATTTACTTTTAAAGCTACTCCCCAAGCTACGTTTCCGAATCCAGAAATAGCTACCCTTTTACCTTTAATCTCATGCCCGATAGTACGAAGCATTTGATCTGTAAAATAAACTACTCCATATCCTGTAGCCTCAGGTCTGATTAATGAACCTCCGTAAGCCAAACCTTTTCCAGTTAAAACTCCAGTAAATTCATTTCTAATTCTTTTATATTGTCCGAACAAATAACCGATTTCTCTTGCTCCAACACCAATATCTCCAGCTGGAACGTCAAGATCTGGACCAATATGACGGCATAATTCTGTCATGAATGACTGGCAGAAACGCATAATTTCTCCGTCTGATTTCCCTTCTGGATCAAAATCAGAACCACCTTTACCTCCACCCATTGGAAGAGTTGTCAAACTGTTTTTGAAAACCTGTTCGAAAGCTAGGAATTTTAAAACTGATAAATTTACTGTGTGGTGAAATCTAATTCCTCCTTTATAAGGCCCAATTGCAGAGTTCATTTGAATTCTGAAACCTCTATTTACAATAATTTCTCCTTTATCATCTACCCACGGAACTCTGAATATTATAGATCTTTCCGGTTCAGCGATTCTTAAAAGGATATTCTTTCCATCATACTTTTTACGTTCAGATATAAACGGAATTACAGTTTCTGCAAATTCTCTAACAGCTTGAAGAAATTCTGGCTCGTTTGGATTTTTTGACTCAACAAGAGCCATAAATTCATTTATTTTTTGTTCCATCTTTGAAATAAATTTTCAGATAATTTAGATTTAATTTTCACTCTTATAAAATAAGAAACTACGTTTAAGAAAACGTTTTCGTTTTAACAGACAAAGATATAGCAAATAATGATTCGCTGTTATATTTTTCGCTTTTTTGAATCGATTTGTGTTTTTTTCAAACATTCCAAAAAAAAGACATTTTTCATGTAGGTGTTTACATGCAAATTGCCTCTTAAAAATTAGTAAATTAAGTATTTTGTTACTTATTTTTCAATACAGGTATTTAATATTTTGAATCGATTAGGTTTTTTATATATTTGCCCAGATTTGTAAGCCCCCAAAAAATGCGTAAAGCCCTATTTATCACATTATTTGCCTTGTTAGGCATCTCAACTACAGTATCAGCACAAGGATTAGCCCAAGAAATCGGAATATACGGAGGACCAGTTACTTTACAGTCTGATTTTGGAGAAAGAAATAACTTCGATAATAATGTTGGAAACACAGGTTTTGGCATTGGAATTATGCACTTCATAAACTTTTCTGCAAATAACAATAGAGAGAATTATTTCACAGAACATTTCAAAGTAAGATCTGATCTTTCTTATAGCAAAACTAATTTAAAGCATCATGGCCAGTGGGTTGATTACAAGCCTAACGGATTATTTGCAAGACAATTAAGAAACATGCATGCAAGTTCTAGCATAGTTAGCTTGGGAGCACAAATGGAATTTTCTCCTTTTATGAAAATTCACGATTTTGAAAACACAGTTGGTAGCTTCAGCCCGTATGGCGCTGTAGGATTTCAGGTAAGCTATTATTCAACAAAAGTTGGATCTCATCTAGGAGACATTACACTTCCAGCTAATACTCCAGGAAAATACTTAACTCCGTCTGATGGCCGTGCGCATGGGTTCTCTACTGAAACTGGTGTAGCTTTATCTGCAACAGCATCAGTTGGTGTTCATTATAAATTATCAGAAATGAGCGATTTAATGTTCGAAACTCGTTTCCAAACGTATAACTCAGACTGGATTGACGGATTAAACCCAAATAAAGATATTTACAAAGAAAACAAATCTAATGATTGGCAGGTTTGGTTTAACTTTGGATACATCTACTATTTAGAATTCTAAAAAAATTAAATCTCAAAACATAAAAATCCCAAATTCCAAAATTATAAAAATTGGAATTTGGGATTTTTTATTGGAATTTATCTATCTTAAGCTAAAGCTTGCTCTAAATCTGCGATTAAATCTTCTGCATCTTCAATACCAACACTCAATCTTACTAAATCATCAGTAATACCAACTTCTGCTCTCTTATCTGCAGGAATAGAAGCATGCGTCATTAATGCAGGATGATTGGCCAATGATTCTACTCCACCTAGAGATTCTGCTAGAGTAAATACTTTCAGTTTTTCTAAAAATGCAATCGAATCTTCTTTCTTTCCCGATTTAAAATCAAAAGAAACCATTCCGCCAAAAGCTTTCATTTGTTTCTTGGCAATTTCGTGAAACGGATGATTCTTCAAACCTGGATAATAAACTGTTTTAATCTTTGGGTGATTACTCAAGTATTCAACTACTTTTTCTCCATTTTCACAATGTCTCTGAACTCTTAAAGCCAAAGTTTTAATTCCTCTTAAAACTAAGAAACTATCCATTGGTCCAAGCGTAGCTCCAGTAGCAAACTGTTGAAAATGCAACTGATCTCCTAAAGCAGCATCTTTTACAATTAAAGCACCAGCAATAACATCAGAGTGTCCGCCTAAATATTTTGTTGCTGAGTGCATTACAATATCAGCTCCCAAATCTAATGGTTTCTGTAAATATGGAGTTGCAAAAGTATTATCTACTGCAAGAAGAATTTTTTTCTCCTGAGTAATTTTTGCTATTTCTTGGATATCTGCCAACTTCATCAACGGATTTGTTGGTGTTTCTACCCAGATTAACTTCGTATTTTCGTTGATTAAACTTTTCAATTTTTCGATATTCGTCATATCAACAAAATGAAACTTAATACCTGAATCTTTGTAAACACGAGAAAACATCCTGTATGTTCCGCCATATAAATCATCCATCGCAATAATTTCGTCTCCGGCTTTAAAAGATCTTAAAACACAGTCTGTCGCAGCAAGACCAGACGAAAATGCTAATCCGCGAGTTCCGTTTTCAATACTTGCCAAAGCGTCTTCTAAAGCAGTACGAGTAGGATTCGAAGCTCTACTATATTCATAATCTGCCAAAGGTTTTCCTGGACTTGTTTGTACAAATGTTGAAGTCTGATACACTGGTGGCATCACAGCTCCTGTACTTGGATCATGATGTTGTCCTCCGTGAATTACTTTTGTATTGAATTTCATATAGTTATAAATTTTAATTCCTTAATTCTTTTACAAATTTACCGCTTAATTTATTTTATCGCGACACAACTTCTTACCTTTGTAGATAATTAACACTTTTTGATATGAAAAATTACTTATTTATACTCTTTTTGTGTTTGATTTTTACAAGTTGCAAAAAAGAGCTTTCATTTGAAAATGAAACGTTTGAAGAGAAATCTACTGTACCGTGCACAAATGACTGCCCAAAAATCACCATAGAAGTTCCAATTGCTAAAAATATTAAAGTAACATCAGACAGCATCAATAAAAAAGTCTTTGCTGTTATTAAGGAGATTGTTTTTTTTGAAGAAGATTCAGTAAAAGTCAATGATTACAAAGCGTTGTCAAAATCTTTTATTACTTCATACGAAGAAATGCATCAAAAATTTCCGAACGATACTTTTGGCTGGGAAGCAAAAATAATCGGGAATGTAGAATTTCAATCAGACCAAATTCTGAATTTAAAAATTGATCATTACACTTTTACTGGTGGCGCACATGGTTATCAAGGTTACCGTTCGTTACTATTCGATAAAAAAACAGGAAAAACCATTTTCAATAAACAGTTGTTTAAAAACGAAAATGAGTTTAAAACTTTTGCTGAGAAAACATTTAGATCGAAATATAAAATTCCCGAAAAAGCCAACATTAATGCTACAGGTTTAATGTTTGAAGGTGACAAATTCCAACTGCCGCAGAATATATTTTATACTTCTGAAGGTTTACTTTTATATTACAACTCATACGAAGCCGCTTCTTACGCAGATGGTCCAAAAGAGCTTTTATTCCCATACGAAGAAGTAAAAAAATATTTAAATTTTCAGTAGATAATTTCAGTATGAATTAGACACACTGCAGTACGTGTCTACAGAAAAACCTTAGAACCTTAGTATCTCAGCAACTCAGAACCTTAGTTTACTGAACATCATATTTCATTTTACGCAAAACTCGTAAAGCTTCTTTAAAAGAAGAATAGATATTCTTATAAGGTTTCAAAAGCAATTTTGCATCAATTAGCTTCTGTCTGGCATCTTCGAAACCATTCAGATGGCAAATCATAAAAGTAGAAGGAAGGTTTTCTAAATCTTTCATTTCACGTTCAGATAATGACATCTCTTTTTCCAGTTTTCTAAGCAGCGCTATATTAGAATTATAAATATGGTGCAACATTTTTCGGTTAAACTCTGGTGGCTGAAAAAGCATTTGGCGATCAATTTTATAATAACCGTTGTCAAAAAAATAAATCGTTTGTTCTTCTAACGGATAATAACTCGTTTTGTCATTTAAGCCAAGTGGCACGTACTCTGTGATGGTAAAAGTATCATCATTATATTCGATTGTAACAACGTCCTGAGCCGAATAAAAAAGCTTAATCTGTTCGTTTATCAGTTCAATATCAACACGAGACAAATAAGTTTTATCGCGTAATTTTTTGGGAACTCCAGCCCAGCAAATCACGAATAATTCTTTAAAAACACGATATTTTGGCGACATATCTTTATGTCTGAAATTCATAAAATCGATAACACCGTCTAAAGTATATTGAATACTATTTCGAGAGCTGTTTTCTATTCCGATTACGGTTTCGGTATTCTGATTGCTTTTTTCGATTTCCTCGTGTTCTTCTAAAGGAATCGAATTACTGCCTCTCCTTATAAAAACACTATTAGCAAGAATGGTGTGGATTCCTTTTTTAAAGTAAGAGATTTTACTTTTGGGTTTTATAGTAACCAGGCCGATTACTTTGTCTTTTGGAAGGTTTGGAAAAGGGACGTTTTCGTATTGAATTTTCGGTGGATTTTCTAAGAAAGCATTGACCAGATTCTGAATTCTGCTATCATCAAAGAAGTCATCGCCTACAATTTCGTTATCTTGATCTTCTACGCCAACAACGATATAAGAATTATTATTTGGGTTGGAATTGGATAATGCACAAATGTGCTTTAAAAACTTTCCTTTTCCTTCTCTGGAATGTAGATTCAACTGCCTTTTCTTATCATAAAAACTGCTTTCGTCATTATGAGCGAGGAGATTTTTTATTAAAAGGCGTTTATTAATCATTATTCCGGATCTTTAGACTGACTTAGATTTTTAGACTTCTTAGATTGGTTTTCAGTTTCCTAAGTTAAACTAAAGATCTGATTTTCTAAGAAGTTTAACCATCTAGTTTTAAATATTCTTTTTAACAATCGTCGAAGACGCCTGCGCTGTACTCATAACAACCAAATCTGCTATATTTACATGATAAGGTCTCGAAACCACAAAATGAATAATATCGGCAATATCTTCTGCTTGCAATGGATCAAACCCTTTGTAGACGTTTGCTGCTCTTTCAACGTCACCTTTAAAACGTACTTCGCTAAATTCTGTCGCTACCATTCCTGGATGAATACCTCCAACTCGAATTCCAAACGGATTCAAATCGATTCGCATTCCAGCAGTTATAGCATCAACCGCATGTTTAGAACCGCAGTATACATTTCCATTCGGATAAACTTCTTTTGCCGCTGTTGAACCAATATTAATAATATGTCCCGATTGTCTTTCGACCATTTGCGGAATTATCGCTTTTGAAACATACAAAAGACCTTTCACATTAATATCAATCATGGCATCCCAATCATCTAAATTTCCGTTCTGAATCGGATCTAAACCGTGGGCATTTCCAGCATTATTAATTAAAACGTCGATTGTAGAAAAATCATTTGGCAAAGCTCCTATTTTTTTTAAAACTTCTTCTTTGTTTCGGACATCAAATGATAAAGAATGAACTTCTGTAAAAGCCGAAAGTTCTTTTTGAAGTTCTTCCAAACGATCTGTACGTCTTCCGCAAAGAATAACTTTATAATTGTTTTTTGCTAGAATCTGAGCAGTTGCTTTTCCAATTCCGCTTGTTGCACCAGTAATTAAAACTGTTTTTTTCATTATTTTTTCTTTAAAAAAGATTTTTTGCCACAGATTAAAGGATTAAAATGATTCTTTAATCTTTGGTAAAATATTTCTAATTCTTATTTTTCCACTCCTCCAAATTCAACACCATATTGAGCGCTGTCCAAGTTTCTCCATCTACTTCTCTTAAGTATTTTTTATCGGGATTTAAAGTAAACCCAACTTTTTCATAACACTTTTGAGCTCCGATATTAAAATCAAAAACATTCAATTCGATTTTTTTTTCTTTTCTGTTTTCAGAAATATATTGCAGCAATAAAGCTACCATTTGTTCGCCAATTCCTTTTCCTCTTTGGTTTTTATCCATAATTAAGATTCGACCTAATTTTGCAAAACCGTCGTAAAAATAAATTTCGCAATGTCCAATAGTATTTCCATTAGAAACATCTACAACTCTAAAAGCAATTCTGTTTTCATCAGAAAGTGTTTTATCTATCTGCTGTTCTGTTAAAGGAAAAGTAAACTCTGGTCCGCCAAATTGCATTAAATCTTTTGCGCTTTTGACAGAATTGATCAATTCAAAGTAATCTTTTCTCTCAAATTTTTCTAGGTATATCATTTTCAGAATAGTACAAAATTAAGGCACATCGTCGCCCATGCTCTCTGTCCAGATTGCAAACCAGTCTTGCGTATCCATTTCCAATTCTACTGCTTTCATTAAAGACTGAATTCTGGCAATATTTACAGTTCCCGCAATAGGAATTATTTTGGCAGGGTGTTTTAAAATCCAAGCTAATAATAAAGTATCAGACCCTAAATGGTATTTTTCTACTAATTCAGAAAACAGTTTTTTCAAACGACGTGTTTTTTTGGTATCTTCTCTAAAAACAGTTCCAAGCGGATTCCAAGACAACGGACGAATTCCATGTGTTTGCATATAATCTAAACTTCCATCTGTCATTGCTTCATAATGAGTTGCCGAAAATTGTACTTGATTATAGCTCACTTCTGTTTTACTACGGATTAATTCGGTTTGAGAGCTCGTAAAGTTAGAAAGTCCAAAATCGATAATTTTTCCTTCTCCTTTTAACTTTTCGATTGCTTCGGCAATTTCATCAGCCTGCATTAACGGACTTGGTCTATGAAGTAAAAAAACATCTACATAATCTGTTTTTAAATTCTTCAAAGATGTTTCTACAGACTTAATAATATAGTCTTTAGAATAATCATAATGTTTGATTTTGTTTTCAGGGCGTTTTTCAGCAATCATCTGAATTCCGCACTTGGTAATTAATTGTAGTTTTTCACGATCAATTTTACTTGCGTGAAAGGCTTTTCCAAAATCGGCTTCGGTCGTATACGAACCGTAAATATCCGCGTGATCAAAAGTCGTAATTTTGTTTTCGATACTTACCTGTATCATGTTTTCCATTTCTTTGGTTGTAAGGTTTTTATCCCAAACTCCCCAATTCATAGTGCCCGAAATTATAGGCGATAAGACTGTTTTGCTCATAATAATTATGCGTTATTTTTGGTAATAATTATGCTTTACTAAAGCATAATCATCAAAGTTCTTAAAAATATAAAAATAGATTCACAATTAGTCCTTAAAATTAAGTCATTGGTCGAAGTTTTAACCATTCTTTAACATCTTACTTCTCAAAAAATATTCAATTTGCACTCTCAAAAATAAGGCGTAAAAATCAAGGTTTTAAAAATATTTATATGGAAGAAAATACAACGACTTTAGACATTAGAGCGATAAATGAAAAAATTGAAAGAGAAAGTGCTTTTATAGACCTTCTTACAATGGAAATGAACAAAGTTATTGTGGGTCAGAAACATATGGTCGAGCGTCTATTGATCGGATTACTTGGACAGGGGCATATTTTATTGGAAGGAGTTCCAGGTCTGGCAAAAACTTTAGCCATTAATACGCTTTCTCAAGCGGTTCAGGGTTCTTTCAGCCGTATCCAGTTTACGCCAGATTTATTACCAGCCGATGTTATCGGAACCATGATTTACAACATTAAAGCAAACGAGTTCTCAATTAAAAAAGGACCAATTTTCGCCAATTTCGTACTTGCCGATGAGATTAACCGTGCTCCTGCTAAGGTTCAGTCAGCACTTTTGGAAGCAATGCAGGAAAAACAAGTTACTATTGGTGACACTACTTTTAAACTAGATCGTCCGTTTTTAGTATTAGCAACACAAAATCCTGTTGAACAAGAAGGAACATACGCACTTCCTGAAGCACAGGTTGACCGTTTTATGCTAAAAACTGTAATCGACTACCCAAAAATTGATGAAGAGCGTTTTGTAATTCGCCAAAACTTAAAAGGATCTTATGAAAAAGTAAATCCGGTAGTTTCTGTAGATCAGATTTTACGTGCGCAAGAAGCTGTTCGTGAAGTTTATATGGACGAAAAAATTGAGAAATATATCTTGGATATCATTTTTGCTACTCGTTATCCAGAAAAATACAAATTAGCCGATTTAAAACCGCTTATCAGTTTTGGGGCTTCTCCTCGTGGAAGTATCAACTTGGCTAATGCTGCAAAATGCTATGCTTTCATCAAACGTCGTGGTTATGTAATTCCAGAAGACGTTCGTGCAGTTGTTCACGATGTGTTACGTCACAGAGTTGGAATCACTTACGAAGCAGAAGCAGAAAACATCACTTCTGTAGACATTATCAACAAAATCGTTAACGAGATTGAGGTACCTTAAAAATTTGTTTCAAGTTTCAGGTTTCAAGTTGTTGCAAGGCAAACTTGAAACTTTTAAACTTTAAACTTTAAACAAATCAAATGGATACAAAAGAGCTTTTAAAAAAAGTACGGAAAATAGAAATCAAAACGAAAAGACTGAGTAATCACATCTTTTCGGGAGAATACCACTCTTCATTTAAAGGACGAGGAATGACGTTTAGCGAGGTGCGTCAATACCAATACGGAGATGATATTCGTAACATCGATTGGAATGTAACCGCACGCTACAACGAAGCTCACGTTAAAGTATTTGAAGAAGAACGCGAATTAACCATGGTTTTAATGGTTGATATTTCGGGTTCGGAATCTTTTGGTTCTAAAAATCAATTTAAAAAAGACATTGTAACCGAAATTGCGGCAACGATGGCTTTTTCGGCTACACAGAATAATGATAAAATTGGTTTAATATTATTTTCTGATACTGTAGAATTATATATTCCGCCAAAAAAAGGACGTTCGCACGTGCTTCGCATCATTCGTGAATTGATCGAATTTGAACCAAAAAGTCATAAAACGGACATTGCTCAAGCCTTGAAATTTTTATCTGGAACCCAGAAAAAGAAAGCTATTATTTTTATGATTTCCGATTTTATGTCTGACTCTTATGAGCACACTTTAAAAATCGCGTCTAAGAAGCATGACATCACTGGTGTTCGTGTGTATGATATCCGTGAAGAAAGAATTCCAAATTTAGGAATGGTAAACATGCTAGATGCAGAAACTGGAAAAATACAATTGGTTGATACAAGTTCAAAAGCTGTTCGTATGAATTATGAAAAGCACTATCAGGAGAAACTAAATTATTTTAAAGATACTTTCCGTAAATCTGGAGCAGGAATTGTTAATACCAGAGTAGACGAAAATTACGTTACTAAATTATTAGGCTATTTTAAATCGAGGTAAGATTTTTGATTTTTGATTAACGATTTTTGATTTATGATGTGTGAGATTTGAGATTATAAGGAAGTATTTAAGAAATGACTAAGCAAGAATTAGAAAATAGATTGATTGATTTTGCAGCAACAATTATAATTATAGCAAGTAAGTTTGAAAAAAATTATGCAGGAAATCATTTATCTGGGCAAATAATTCGATCGGGAACATCGCCAGCGCTAAATTACGGTGAAGCACAAAGTGCAGAGAGTAAAAAAGATTTTATTCATAAAATGGGAATTTGTCTGAAAGAATTAAGAGAAACATTTGTTTGTTTGAAAATAATAGAAAAAGCAAATTTATCGACAGACAGAGAAAGTTTAATGCAGGTAAAAATAGAAGCAAATCAATTAATTTCCATTTTTGTATCCAGCATTAAAACATCAAAAAATAATTCATAAAAATTAAAGATTACAATTTTAGAAAACTATTGACAATCCTTGGAAAAATCAAAAATCAAAAATCGTTAATCTTCAATCACTAATCAAATGAAATTTAAACTTTATATATTTTTATTGCTTTTTTCAACTATGATTTTTGCTCAGCAAAAACCAGTAGAAACAAGCATTGATACTACAAAAAACAAAATTGGTGCAGAGTTCAAACTGACACTAAAAACGGTCGTAAACTCAAAATCAAAAGTTGAATTTCCAAAGCTTAAAAACATTGGACCATTAGAAGTAATTCAATCTTATCCAGTTGATACGGTTAAGAAAGATGATACTTATGAGTTAATCAAAAAATATGGTTTAACACAGTTTGATTCTGGTCGTTATACAATTCCAAGTGTTAAGATTTTAATAGATAAAAAGCCTTTTTATAGCGATTCTATTAAAGTTGAAGTTGCCAATGTAAAAGTGGACACACTACAGCAAAAAATGTACGATATTAAAGATATTTCCACTGTTGACGAAGGCATCGGCAATTGGTGGATTTATGTTTTAATCGCTTTAGTGATTATCGGAATCGGAGTCTTTGTTTATTGGTACGTTAAAAAACGTCAGCTCAAAAAAATCGAAGAGGAAGTTTACAAAACACCTATCGAAAAAGCGACAAGCTTATTAAACAACTTAGAACAAAAAGAACTGGTTCAAAAAGGTGAGATTAAAGAATACTACAGTGAATTAACTGATATTGCACGTAATTATATCGAAGAAGCGATTCATATTCCAGCAATGGAAAGTACTACTTCTGAGTTAATTTCAGCAATTAGAGATGCTTCTACTAAAAAGAAAATGACGCTTACGCCAGAAACAGTTGAAAATCTAGAACGCGTTTTACGTCAGGCCGATTTAGTAAAATTTGCAAAATCGAAACCGCTTGAATTTGAAATTAAAGAGGATAAAAATAAAATTCAGAAAGTAATTTTAACGCTTGATAATGCAATTCCGACAGAAGTTCCTGAGGATATTGAAAATCAACTATTAAACGAAGCGCAAAGACAAAAACAGATTCAGGCACAGCTTAAAAAACAACGTAATGCACGAATTGGTTATGCGGTTGGTGCTATCATACTTTTATTGTTTGCTACAACAACGTTCTTTGTGGTTACCAAAGGATTCAATTATGTAAAAGACAATATAATTGGACATCCTTCAAAAGAATTATTAGAAGGCGAATGGGTAAAAAGTGCTTACGGAAGCCCAGCTGTTATTATTGAAACTCCAAAGGTTTTAAAAAGAATGGATGCTCAAAAAGTACTTCCAAAAGAAGCAATGGCACTTATCAAAGAAATGCAACTTTTTACATACGGAAGTATGATTGACAATTTTTTTGTAACCGTTTCAACATCCAAATTCAAACAGCCAACAGATATTGATCTAAGTAAAACTCTTGAGGGTAATCTAAAAATTATCGAGGCTCAAGGCGGACAAAATATTATTTTAAAACAAGAAGATTTTCAAACAAATGAAGGTATTCAGGGAGTAAAAGGTTACGGAACAATGACTGTTTTGAATCCAGCAACCAAAACAAGTACGAAGGCGTATTATGAATTACTGCTTTTCAAACAAGATCAAGGTTTACAGCAAATTTTGATTTTACATGAAGAAGGCGATACTTATGCAAATGAAATCACTACCCGAATACTAAATTCTGTTGAACTTCAAAGAGCAAACAACTAATGAGCAAGATCACTTTTTTAAATCCAGAGTTTCTTTGGTTGTTTCTATTAATTCCGATTGCGATAATCTGGTTTTTCTGGAAACGCAACCAGCAGTCGGCTACCTTAAAAATGAGTTCGACAGCAGGATTCCAAAATAATGAATCGTTTTGGACCAAGTTCAAACCTGCTTTATACGTTTTCAGAATTCTTGCTTTATGTTCATTGATTATAGCATTGGCTCGACCAAGAACAGTAGACATTAGCAACCAAACCAAAACAACAAAAGGAATTGATATTGTAATGGCAATTGACGTTTCTGGATCTATGCTGGCAAAAGATTTAAAGCCAAACCGTATGGAAGCTTTAAAAAGAGTGGCAGCAGATTTCGTTGAAGAAAGACCAAATGATAGAATCGGATTGGTTTTGTACGCTTCTGAAGCCTATACCAAAACTCCTGTAACAAGTGATAAAGCAATCATTCTTGAAGCTATAAAAGGCATTAAATACGATACGGTTTTACAAGACGGAACTGGAATTGGAATGGGATTGGCAACTGCTGTAAATCGTCTAAAAGACAGTAAAGCAAAAAGCCGCGTTATTATTTTGCTTACAGATGGTGTAAATAATGCTGGATTTATCGAGCCAGAAACTGCCGCTGATATTGCAAAACAATACGGAATAAAAGTTTACACTATTGGTCTTGGAACAAACGGAATGGCAGAATCTCCATACGCATACGCACCAAACGGAGGTTTCTTATTCAAAATGCAAAAAGTTGAAATCGATGAAAGGCTGATGAAAAGTATTGCCCAAAAAACAGACGGAACATACTTTAGAGCTACAAGTAACGATAAATTAGCAGAAATATACAACTCAATCAATAAACTGGAAACAACAGAAATTCAAGAATTAAAATTCTATGATTATGATGAAAAGTACAGAGCTTTTGTTTTATTTGCAGGCTTTTTGCTGTTACTAGAAGTTGGATTAAGAAATACGGTTTATAGAAGCTTTATTTAATATTTTAGTCGCAGTCGCAGCTTACAGTAAACAACTGAAAACTGTGACCAAAAATTGGGACTGAAAACTAGAATTAAAAAATGGAATTAGACGAAAAAAAATATTTATATCTCTTACTGCTTATCCCAATTGTGGTGTGCATTTTCCTTTTCAATATGTATTGGAAAAGAAGAACACAGCGTGAATTTGGTGACTTGGAAATGGTAAAAAGATTAAGCCCAGAGAAATCGGTTTTTAAACCTGTTTTAAAAATTGTAGTTATCCTTTTGGCACTTACCTGTTTGATTATCGGTTTGGTAAATCCGAAGATTGGAACCAAGATGGAAACCGTAAAACGAGAAGGTATCGACATCGTTTTTGCTATTGACGTTTCTAAAAGTATGCTGGCAGAAGATGTCGTTCCTAGTCGTCTAGACAAAAGTAAACAGCTGGTTTCTCAGATCATTAATAATTTAGGAAGCGATAGAATTGGAATCGTAGCTTACGCAGGAAGCGCTTTCCCTGTTTTACCAATTACATCAGATTACAGCGTTGCAAAAATGTTGTTACAAAGTATGAGTCCAGGAATGGTTTCGTCTCAAGGAACATCTTTGGACGAGGCGATTAAATTGTCTTCGACTTACTTTGATGAAAAAAGTAAAACCAGCAAATTATTAATTCTGATTTCTGATGGCGAAGATCATTCTGAAGGTGCAGCTGGCAGAAGAAGCCAATAAACTAGGAATGAAAATCATTACAATTGGTGTTGGTACAGAAAGAGGAGGAACAATTCCATTAAAAGAAAATGGTGTTGTAAGAGGCTATCAGAAAGATCAAAACGGAGAAACCGTAATTACCAAATTAAATCAAGAAGGTTTAAAAACAATTGCAAAAGCAACAAAAGGTGGTTATGTTTATGGCGCAAGCACAAAAGAAGTTTTAGAATATGTCAAAAATGCTTTAAACAATATTCAGAAAACAGAATTTGAGGCAACACAAATGGCCGAGTTTCAATCGCAGTTTCAGTGGTTTATCGGATTTGCATTTTTATTGCTTTTCCTAGACATTTTCTTATTAGAAAGAAAAACAAGCTGGATCAAAGAGTTGGATTTATTTAATGAAAAGAAATAAATGTTCAGAGTGAAATTCAGAACAGAAAACAAAATTAGAATGAAAAATTTACTCCTTTATATTTTACTAACCGTTTCTTTTGCAGTTTCTGCTCAAGAGAAAGACAAAACGTTGCCTACTGGTAATGAAGAATATAAGCAGAATAAATTTACTGATGCTGAGGCAAACTATAGAATTTCGGAATCAAAATTTCCTAAAAAATCAATAGCGCCTTATAATTTAGGAAATACGATTTACAGACAAAATCAGATTTCGGAAGCTAAATTTGCTTACGCGAAAGCGATAAAAAATGCCAAAACAAGACCTGAAAAACACAAGGCTTATCATAATCTTGGAAACACTTTCATGAAAGAGAAAGATTATACTCAGGCAGTTGAAGCTTACAAACAAGCGCTTCGTAATGATCCAACCGATGAGGAAACACGTTACAATTACGCTTATGCAAAACAAAAGCTAAAAGAAAATCCTCCTAAAAACGATCAGAAAGATAAAAATAAGGACAAAGACAAGGATAAGGATAAAAACAAAGACAAGGACAAGGACAAGGATAAAAATAAAGATAAAGACAAGGATAAAAAAGACGATAAAGGCGATCCAGACAAAGACAAAAAAGATGGCCAAAATGATCCTAAGAAAGACGACAAATCAGACAATCAAGGCCAGCCAAAACCACAGCCTGGAGGAATATCAAAAGAGCGTGTTCAGAATTTATTAGATGCGGTTAATAATGAAGAAAAGAAAATTCAGGACAAAGTAAACGCTCAAAAAGTAAAAGGTAGTCCTAAGAAAACAGAAAAAGACTGGTAAAATAAGTTGAATCGTTTAATCGTTTATTTGTTATTACAAAACGATTAAACGGTTTAACAGTTAAACAAACAACGACTAAAACAAGTAATGAAAAGATATTTAATTCTATTTCTAATCACTTTTCAAGGACTTATGGCTCAAGTACAATTTGAAGCCAGAGTCAGCAAAAACTCGCTTGGAATAAATGAAAGACTTCGTATAGACTTCGTCATGAATGTGGACGGAGATAATTTCGAGCAACCTTCTTTTGACGGATTTAAAATGGTTGCGGGACCAAGCCAACAGATTAGCCAATCTTGGATAAACGGACGCAGTTCTTTTCAAAAAATATACTCCTATATCTTACAGCCTGAAAGAAAAGGTGCCTTAACAATAAAACAGGCCGCTATAGAATTCAATGGACAGGTTTACAAAACCAATCCGATAAAGGTTACAGTAACCAATGCTGTGGCTCAAGAAAGAGATCCAAATGACAGACCACAAGGTTCTGGAAATGAATTATTGGAACTTGTTGCTGAAATTTCAAAAACAAACCCTTATCTAAACGAACCTATTACAGTCGTTTACAAGCTGTATTTCAATAATATTGGCGTTACTGGTTTTAAAGAATTAGCAAAACCTAAATACAATGATTTCTGGAATCAGAACATTGATGTTAAGCAACTTTCTGTACAGCAAGGTTCTTACCAAGGCCAGCAAGCTTATTATGTAATCTTAAAAAAGACTATTCTATATCCTCAAAAATCAGGAAGACTTACAATTGAGCCTCTTTCACTAGATATTGGCGTACAGTTACCAACAAATCGTCGTGACATGTTTGGTCAAATGATTATTGCAGAAGACAATAAGGTAGTTTCTGCCGGAGCAAAAACAATCAATGTGCGACCGCTTCCAGAAACAAACAAACCAGAAGGATTTACGGGTGCTGTCGGAAGATTTAATTTTACCGTTACTCCATCAAAAACAACACTTAAAAATGGTGAAGGACTTGACTTAATCGTAAGCGCACAAGGTAGTGGAAACATGAAGTTATTCACACTTCCAAAACCAGTTGTTCCAAATGCGCTGGAAATGTATGATCCAGTTCACGATGAAAACGTAACCACTTCTTTGACTGGCATGTCTGGAAGAATTACAGATAAATATACTATTGTACCGCAATACAGAGGAAAGTATGCGATCAAACCAATGCAGTTTTCTTATTTTGATTTGAGTACTGGCACATATAAAACCATTACTTCAAAAGAAATTATGGTTGATGTTTTAGACGGACCAACGCCAGCGGAAGCAAATACAGGAGCAGCATCTAAAAATGTTGTAGCCAAAGCTGATCAATTCAAAAACATAAAACCTAAAACAATATTAATTCCTATTGCGAAAAAAGATTTTTATGATTCAAATCTATATTTAGGATTGTTGTTAGCTCCATTTATCATTATTCCGATCATCATTTTAGCTAGAAAGAAAAAAGAGGCTATGGATAGTGATGTTACTGGAAATAGAATTAGAATGAACAATAAGCTGGCTAAGAAATATTTATCGCAAGCGAAGAAACATCTTAACAACAAAGAGCCTTTCTATATCGCACTTGAAAAAGCAATGCATAATTTCTTGAAAGCAAAACTACATATTGAAACTTCAGAAATGAGTAAAGACAATATTAGAGAGTTATTGTTATCTAGAAATGCAAATGCAGAAACGGTTCAGAATTTTATTGCTTTGACTGAAAACTGCGAATTTGCACGTTATGCACCAGCATCGAGCGCTTCAATTCAGCAGGATTATGATAAAGCGGTTATGATTATTTCTGAATTAGAAAAACAGATTGTTTAAATGTAATAAAACAAACCTGACAGGTTTTGAAAACCTGTTAGGTTTAAACAAAATAAGATGAAAAACATACTATATCTCTTTTTATTCGTCACGCAGGTTTTCTTTGCGCAAGGTCGCTTTGAATCGGCCAATGCATTGTACCAAAAAGGGCAATATAAAGAAGCAGCACAGGTTTATGAGAACATCATAAAGGAAGATAAATTACATTCTGCCGAAGTGTATTTTAATCTTGGAAACTGTTATTACAAACTAAATCAGGTTGCGCCTTCGATTTATAATTATGAAAAAGCTTTGGTGCTTAAACCAAATGATCCAGAGACTTTAAATAATCTAAAATTTGCCAAAAAACTAACTATTGACGAAATCAAAGAAGTGCCTAAAGTTGGTTTTGCAAAACTGATTCAGAACTTTACTTCCATTTTTGATTATAATACTTGGGCTAAAATTTCTGTTGTCCTTGGTTTTGTGTTTTTATTGAGTTTTATTGGATATTATTTTTCGAGCGTTACAATTGCAAAAAGGATTTATTTTGTCGGAATGTTTATCATTTTGGTAGCTTTTGCTTTAAGCATTTCGGCTGGAATGTCTGAAAAAAGTCATTTTGAAAACGATCGTGTTGCCATTGTTTTTTCTGAATTAAGCCAAGTGAGACATGAGCCTCAAAAATCTTCAAACGGAATTATTTTATTGCACGAAGGGGCAAAAGTTTATGTTTTGGAAAGTGTTGCAGGCTGGAAAAAAATCGAATTGACAGATGGAACTCAAGGCTGGATTGAATCGGCAACAATCAAAGAAGTAAAATAAGGTTTTAAAAATATTCAAATAAAAAATTCCAAATTCCAATTTTAAGTTGGAGTTTGGAATTTTTCTTTTTTGAAATTTACTGATTAATTCACTGCATCAACCAATCGAACAAATTCAGATCTGTAACCATCTTCATCATTTGACAAACCAGATTTTGCTAATCTTTTGATGTCCGAACTTGAACTGTTTGCTATATATTTTGATTCACGCAATTTTAATCCGAACCAAGAAACCGCAGTTGTAAATTTAAAATCTGGAGAGCTATTTTCTAAATCTGTTTTCTGATCTGCTATAATATTTACGATTTCAATACTTTTGTTGCCATCAGGTTTTTTATATCTAAATTTTACTGTCGCCAATTCATCACTGTAATTTCCCTCTGCTTGTTTTGTTTTAGTGTATTTCAGATCTGACGGAACATAGTCACTTTCTACACCTATTGGAACGATTTCATACAAAGCGGTAACTGAGTGTCCGCTTCCCAATTCACCCGCATCAATTTTATCATTTTTAAAATCTTCAGCATTCAGCTTTCGGTTTTCATAACCAATTAATCGATACGCCTGAACATGTTTTGGATTAAACTCAATTTGAATTTTTACATCTTTCGCGATAGCAAACATAGATCCTTTAAATTCTTTTCCAAGAAAACGGTTTGCTTCCTGAATGTTATCGATATAAGCGTAATTTCCATTTCCTTTATCGGCCAGAATTTCCATTTTACTGTCTTTATAATTCCCCATTCCAAATCCTAAAACGGTTAAGAAAACTCCAGACTCTCTTTTTTGTTCAATCAATTTTAGCATATCATCATCTGAAGAAGCTCCAACATTAAAATCACCATCTGTAGCTATTACCACTCTATTATTTCCCTCTTTAATGAAATTTTGTTGTGCAAGTTTGTACGCCAATTCGATTCCCTCTCCTCCTGCTGTACTTCCTCCAGCATGCAAATCGTCAAAAGCATCCATAATTTCATCTTTATTATCGCCAGAAGTTGGCTCTAAAACGACTCCCGCAGATCCTGCATAAACTACGATCGAAACTTTATCAATGCTTCTCAGTTCTTTTACCAAAATTTTCATGGATTCTTTAAGCAAAGGCAATTTATTTGGTTCATCCATAGAACCAGAAACATCCACTAAAAAAACCAGATTAGAAGCCGGCAAATTTGCCATTGGCACATTCTTTCCCTGTAAACCAATCTTTAGCAATCGACTGTTTTTATTCCACGGACAATCGCTGTATTCTGTATTAATTGCGAATGGATGCTGGCCATCTGGCTGTGGATATTTGTATTTAAAAAAGTTGATCATTTCTTCCACACGGACAGCGTCTTTTGGAACTTTTTGCCCTTCGTTTATAAATCGGCGAATATTGGTGTAGGACGCATTATCAACATCGATGGAAAAAGTAGAAAGTGGTTCTTTTAGTGGAGATTCAAACGGATTTTCTTCTAATCCTGCGTAGCTTTCTGTATTCGGTTCAATGTACATTTCCTCTGGAATTGCATCGGTCACAGCCGCAGCAGAATCAACTGCCTCGTAACTTTGGTCTGGTGCATACGCTTTCTTACAGCTAAAAATAGTAAGTACAAGGAATGCCATCATAAAGAAATTAAGATTTCTCATAAAGTAAGTTTTTAAAAAATTAATAAAAGGTTATAGGCTTCAAATAAGGACTAGCATTCCGGATTTACTAGAGGCGATTATTTGCAATTTTTCGAGTAAGCAAAATCGTGCCAATTTTTTTACAAATATTTTTCTTACGTGAAAATAAAATGAGAAACCCTTATTTTTAAAGGGATTTGGTGTGGAATATTTTTTTGAAATGCAAAGATTTTTTTGCCACAGATTAAAAGGATTAAACGGATTGTTTTTTAGAAATCCTTTTTAATCCTTTTAATCTGTGGCATTAATTTTATTTAAATTGATATATTTTATCAGGCGTAACGCAATAATCCAATTTAATATCCGATTCAAAAACATCATCAATCTCGTTTACGGCTTCAAAAAACGAAAGTCCGATTTTGATGGTTTCTGGTTTGCATTCGGCGAGGAATTTATCGTAGAAACCTTTTCCGTAACCAATTCGATTTCCATGAATATCAAAAGCCAAAAGCGGAACAAAGACAACTTCAATTTTAGACGAAGGAACTTCAATTCCGTCAATTGGTTCCGGAATATTGTATTCGTTCTTTTTAATTTTGGTATTATCTGTTAATAGAAAATGAGTCATTTTTCTAGATTCGAAATCGCTTTTAGAAATCAAGATTTCTTTGTCTTTTCCAGAAAGCAAATGCAGAACATATTCGGTATTCACTTCTTTATGCTCTTCAATCGGAAGGAAAACATGATAATAACTTTTATCCCAAACTGGCATTTGAATTAATTGATTGGCAATTGCCAAACTTTTTTCTTCTATATCTTCAAAAGAAAGCGCTTTGCGGAGATTTTTATATTCTAATCGGAGTTCTTTTTTACTCGTCGGCATTGTCTGGAATTTTAGATAAATGATAGATTGCGTCGCCTTCATAAACAATTGGCGAATGATTGGCATTAATTACATAACCATCATGGGGCGCTTTTACTTTTTGCTCAAATTTACCAAACGGATCTGTAATGATTGCCAGGATTGTGCCTTTAGTAACAAATTTTCCGACCAAATTAAAATCATGAAGTAAGCCAGAACATTTTGCGCGAAGCCAAACCGATTGCTTGATATAAATGGAAGGAGTCAAAGCTGGCTCAGCAATTTGTTTAGAATCGAGCATTCCTAAATAATGAAGCAAACGTTTGGTTCCCAAAACACCTTGATTTGCAATTTCGTTATTGATATCTAATGATTTTCCGCCTTCAAAAAGCAACATTTTCACATTGGCATTTTCAGAAGTTTTTCTAAAAGAACCATTTATGTTTTTAGAATACAATGTAAATGGTGCATTAAAAATGTCGGCCAAAACTTTTAATTCAGGATTATTCTCTGTAATTCTGATTTGCGGAGCATTAAAACGGCTTGCACCACCTGCATGAAAATCGACTGCATAATCTAAAATCGGTAAAATTTCTTCGACAATATGATACGCAAATCGACTGGCAAGTGAACCTTTTTTGCTTCCTGGAAAAACACGATTCAAATCACGCCCGTCTGGAAACTCGCGTGATTTATTTACAAAACCATACATATTGATTACCGGAATGCAGATAATAGTCCCTCGCGACGGTCTGTTGATTTTTTTACTGATAATCTGTCGAACAATTTCGACACCATTAATTTCGTCGCCATGAATTCCTGCAGAAAATAAAACAGTCGGCCCTTCATGTTTGGAACGACGTACAATAACAGGAATATTTAGTTTTGTTGTAGTATGAAGCCGAGCAATTTCGACATTTATTGTTCTATGTTCTCCCGGCAAAATCGATTCGCCGAAAATAACCAATGGAGCACTATTTTTCATGTAGAATTATAAAATCTAAATATAGAAATTATTCTTTTGATTTTGTAAATTTGAAACTAATTCAATGTTAAGCTTCTTTTAGAAACAGGAATGGTTTTTGAAAAGCTTATCAAACATCTTCAGAAACACAATAGAATGCAAAAACCGTCCTTAGATCTTCAAATTTTAACGTTGCCTGATAGTCCAGGCGTTTATCAATATTATGATAAAGACGGGAAAATCTTGTATGTCGGAAAAGCTAAAAATTTAAAAAAAAGGGTTTCATCCTATTTCAATAAAATTCACGATACTGCCAAAACTAATGTATTGGTAAAAAAAATCGTGACGATAAAACACATTGTAGTTCCAACCGAAACAGATGCGCTTTTATTAGAAAACAATTTAATTAAAACACTTCAGCCAAGATACAATGTTTTGCTTCGTGACGACAAAACGTATCCATGGATTTGTATTAAAAAAGAACCTTTTTCGAGAATATTTTCAACTCGAAACATGGTCAAGGATGGCTCTGAATATTTTGGTCCATACACCAGTTTCAAGACAGTACATACTATTTTAGATTTAATTAAAGAATTATATCCGCTTCGAACTTGTAACTATGACTTGAGCGAATCAAACATTAATTCAGGAAAATTTAAAGTTTGTCTGGAATATCACATTGGCAATTGTAAAGGCCCTTGCGAAGGTTTGGAACCTTTGGAGGAATACCAAAGACAAGTCAATGCTATTCGCGAAATCCTAAAAGGAAACTTCAAAGAAAGTTTAAAGGATTTCAAGAAATTGATGAACAACTATGCTCAGAATCTACAATTTGAAGAAGCGCAAAAAATAAAGGAGAAAATTGAGGTTTTAGAAAACTATCAATCAAAATCGACCATCATTAATCCGAAGATTACCAATATTGATGTTTTCTCTATTGTTTCAGACGAAAGTGCTGCTTATGTCAATTTTCTTCAGATTTCTCACGGTTCGATTATTCGTTCGCATACTTTAGAAATGAAGAAAAAGCTAGATGAAAGTGATGAAGAATTACTGGAACTAGCCATCGTAGAACTTCGCGAGCGTTTTCAATTGTTATCAAAAGAAATTATTGTTCCTTTTGAAATGGATTTGGGCGAAAACATCAAAACTACTGTTCCGCAACTTGGAGACAAAAAACAGATTTTAGATTTGTCCATTCGAAATGCTAAATTTTATCGAATCGAACAATTAAAACAATTGCAAATTGTAGATCCGGATCGTCACGTAAATCGAATTATGGCGCAGATGCAAAAAGATCTACGTCTTCCGTCAGAACCTAGACATATCGAGTGTTTTGATAACTCCAACATTCAAGGAACCAATCCGGTTGCGGCTTGCGTGGTTTTTAAAGACGGAAAACCGAGCAAAAAAGATTACCGCCATTTTAATGTTAAAACCGTTGAAGGTCCAAACGACTTTGCTTCGATGACCGAAATCGTATATCGTCGTTACAAAAGATTATTGGATGAAAATGAACCTTTACCGCAATTAATTATTATTGATGGTGGAAAAGGACAGCTTTCGGCAGCATTAAAAAGTATCGACGATTTAGGCTTACGCGGAAAAGTAGCAATCATTGGAATCGCAAAACGTTTGGAAGAACTTTTCTATCCTGGTGATTCGATTCCGTTATACTTAGACAAAAAATCAGAAACTTTAAAAGTGATTCAGCATTTAAGAAATGAAGCACACAGATTCGGAATCACATTTCATAGAGATAAACGCAGTAAATCGGCACTTAATTCTTCGGTTGAAAGCATTCCGGGAATTGGCGAAAAAACCATGACAACATTAATACAACATTTTAAAAGTGTTAAAAGATTGAAATTGGCTACAGAAAAAGAAATTTCAGCTGTTGTAGGTGTTTCGAAAGCCAAAAAAATTGTCGACTTTTACAAAACCAATTAAAGTTTTTATGCGTTCATTCCAACTGTACATTTCAAAAATTCGGTTCAAAGGAGCTTATTCGTACGCATTCTCATTTGTTTTATTGATAACATTTTTGTTTTCGCAAGAATCTTTTTCGCAGGAAACAAAAAAAGACAGCGTGAAAAGACCAAAAATTGGTTTGGTTCTAAGCGGCGGCGGTGCCAAAGGTTTTGCTCATATTGGAGTTTTAAAAGTTTTGGAAGAAGCAGGAATCAAAATCGATTATATTGGAGGAACCAGTATGGGTTCTGTTATTGGCGGACTTTATGCTTCTGGCTACAATGCCTCTCAGATTGATTCTATTTTTAAAAAGACCAATTTTGACGAATTAATAAACGATTACATTCCGCGTTCGTCCAAAAACTTTTATGGCAAAAAGAATGACGAGTTGTATGCCGTTGTTTTACCTTTTAGCAATTTCAGAATCGGCATTCCAGAAGCGCTTTCAAAAGGAATGTACAATTATAATTTATTGAGCAGTTTAACTAGAAATGTACGCCATGTTCGCGATTTCAACAAACTGCCAACTCCGTTTTTATGTATCGGAACCAATATTGAAACTGGCGAAGAAGTTTTATTAAACAAAGGAAATCTGGTTCAGGCCATGATGGCAAGTGCAGCTTTTCCTTCTCTATTTACTCCTGTAGAAATTGACGGAAATCTGTTGGTTGATGGTGGTGTTGTAAACAATTATCCTATAAAAGAAGTTCGCAATCTTGGTGCTGATATTATTATTGGAGTTGATGTTCAGGACGATTTGCTGAAAAGAAAAAACCTTAAAAATGCTACGAGAATCTTGGTTCAGATTACCAATCTGCAGTCCATCGAAAAGATGAAGAGCAAAGTAAAAGATACCGATGTCTATATCAAACCAGATATTCGTGACTTTGGTGTTATTTCATTTGACCGAGGCGAAGAAATCATCAGAAAAGGAGAAGAAGCCGCTTTTGCTGTTTACGAAAAACTCAAAACATTGACGGATGAAAGCAATTTTTATAAAAAACCAAAATTAAAAGTTGCAACAGATACTCTTCATATTAAAGACATTAATACTGATAAATTAGAAAATTATACTAAAGAATATATTCGCGGTAAGCTTCGTTTTAAACCTGAAAGCACCATAACTTATGATGGACTTAAAGCTGGGATAAACAACTTAAATGCAACGCAAAACTTTAGCACAATCTCCTATTGTCTTCAGCCAGATGGCGACAAAGACGACTTGGATTTAGTTCTAAGAGAAAATCCGACCCAAACTTATCTAAAACTTGGACTTCATTATGACGGTCTTTACAAAAGTGCCGTTTTATTAAATCTTACTCACAAAAAGACTTTCTTAAAAAACGATGTTACTTCGTTGGATATTATTTTGGGTGATAATTTCAGATATGATTTTAACTATTATGTTGAAAATGGTTTTAATATCAGTTTTGGATTCCGTTCTAGATTGAATCAATTTAATCGAAATGTAACTACGAGTTTAAGTGGCGTTCTAAAAGAGAATCCCAATGTCAACCTTATTAATGTTGACTTCATGGATATAACCAATCAGGCCTATTTCCAGACCATTTTTGTACAGAAGTTTTTAATGGGTGGCGGCTTAGAATATAAATATCTAAAAATTAGCTCACCGACACTTACCAACGAAGACAACATAATAGAAAAAAGCAATTATTTTAGTGCCTTTGCCTATTTAAAATACGATTCGCTAGACGAAAAATATTATCCAAGTTCTGGATTATATTTTTCTACAGATTTGCAAACTTATATGGCATCATCAGATTATACAAAGCAATTCAAACCTTTCTCGATTGCCAAAGCTGAAATAGCAGTTGTTAGACCACTATTTAAAAAAGCAACTATAAAATTTGGAGCCGATGCTGGATTTAATATTGGCAGCGATAGTGTTCCGTTTTTTGATTTTATATTTGGAGGTTATGGATACAACAAAATAAACAATTTCAATTATTTCTATGGATATGATTTTCTAAGTATTGCCGGCAACAGCTATATTAAAACGGATATTAATATTGATTATGAAATCTTCAAAAAAAATCACATCAATTTATCTGCTAATTTTGCCAACTTAGGAGATGATATTTTTTCATCTGTAGATTGGATTTCTATGCCAAAGTACACAGGATACGCAGTGGGTTACGGTTTAGAAACTATTATTGGTCCTATAGAAGTAAAACAATCTTGGTCTCCAGAAATGTCAAAAAGCTTTACTTGGTTTAGTATTGGGTTTCAATTTTAGTAGTATAACAGAGAATACTTCAATAAATTCTACCTATTTTTTTACATCATAAAAATTATATCAAAAAAACTAAGTTATTTTATAGTAATAAATAATATAATTTTTATTTTTACTTCGAAAAAATTACGACATTTGTTATAATGAAAACAAATTGGACAGGTTTATTAGAGTATCTTCAATTCCTCATCAAGAGAAATCCTGAGTAATGGCTCTATCGAATTGAAATAATCAGTCAATTGCAAAAATTGAACTGATTATTATCTCTGCAATTCAAATTTTCGAATTATCTAATTTACTAATTATCTAATTGAAAAAGCCATGCCACTATATCATAAACTTGGGGATTTTCCTCAAAAGCGACACACCCAATTTGAAAAACCAAATGGCGGTTTTTACTACGAACAATTGTTTGGAACTGAAGGTTTTCATGGACATTCGTCGCTATCTTATCACGTACACAGACCAACACAGGTTAAAGAAATTTTAAACTCTTATTCGGTTGAACCTAAAATTGCAATCGGAAAAAATATAAAATCACTTCTTTTTAAAGGTTTTGAATTAAAACCTGAAAATGATTTTCTAGACAGCCGAAAAGCGATGTTAGTCAATAAAGACTGTATTATTGGTTTGGCTGCGCCGAAAGAATCGCTTCGAAATTATTTCTACAAAAATGCCGATGCCGATGAAATGCTTTTCATTCATAGAGGAAAAGGAAAATTAAGAACCATGTTAGGAAATATTCCATTTGAATATGGCGATTACCTAATTATTCCACGTGGTATTATTTATCAGATCGATTTCGAAACAGAAGACAACCGATTATTTTATGTAGAATCGTACTCTCCTTTTTATACTCCTAAACGTTATAAAAATCAGTCAGGGCAGCATTTAGAACATTCTCCATTTTGCGAGCGTGATTTTATTCTGCCAAACGAATTGGAAACACATGACGAAAAAGGTGATTTTTTAATTAAAATCAAAAAAGAAGGAATGATGCACGAAGTGGTTTATGCCACACATCCGTTTGATGTTGTAGGCTGGGACGGCTACAATTTTCCATACGGATTTTCAATTCATAATTTCGAACCTATAACTGGACGTGTTCATCAACCGCCACCAGTACATCAAACTTTTGAAACAGCAACTTTTGTTGTTTGTTCATTCTGCCCAAGACTTTACGATTATCATCCAAAAGCTATTCCAGCACCATACAATCACAGCAATATAGATTCTGACGAAGTACTATATTATGTTGATGGTGATTTTATGAGCCGTAATAATATCGAGCAAGGTCATATCACTTTACACCCTAAAGGAATTCCGCACGGTCCAGCGCCAGCCGCAATGGAACGTAGTATTGGTCACAAAGAAACTCAAGAATTAGCTGTTATGGTGGATACTTTCCGTCCGTTAATGGTTACTGAAGAGGCTATGGGATTGGATGACGGCCAGTACTATAAATCTTGGACGGAATAGTTTTTTAATGTGACAATGTGTCAATTAGATAATTAGAAAATTTCTTTAATTAGAAAATGTGTCAATTTGGAAATTAGACAATTAAATATTGTAATTTTAAACCTACAAAATAAATTATCTCATTATCAAATTTTCTAATTATCATATTAAACAAATGACTTTTAACGAAAAATATAAAGACAACGCTCTTTTAATAAAAACCTTCAACTTTGCATTAAATATAATTGATTATACAACCGAACTTCAAGATCAAAAGAAATTCGTAATTGCAAACCAATTATTAAAAAGCGGAACATCAATTGGAGCTAATTCAAAAGAGTCACAAAACGCAGAAAGCAAGGCAGATTTTATTCATAAATTAAAAATTGCAATTAAAGAGGCAGATGAAACAGAGTATTGGTTGTTTTTATGTGATGCCCATAAGGAATATCCAAATTGCAAGCGTTTAATAAACGATCTTTCAGAAATTTTAAAAATTTTAAACAAAATAATATCAACATCTAAGAGGAATTAGAAAATTAGAAAATGTGTCAATTAGAAAATTGATAAATTAAAGCATTTCAAAAATTATCTCATTTTCTCATTATCAAATTATCTAATTATGAGTAAAGAAGTTAAATCAGTAGAATACGGATTAGAAAAAATATTTGAAGGAGCACAAGATTTCCTTCCATTATTAGGAACAGATTATGTAGAATTTTATGTAGGTAATGCAAAACAAGCAGCTCATTACTATAAATCTGCATTTGGATATCAATCTTTGGCTTATGCTGGATTGGAAACTGGAGTAAGAGACAGAGCTTCTTATGTTTTAAAACAAGACAAAATCAGAATTGTTTTGACAACGCCATTAACAGCTGATTCTCCAATAAACGAACATTTGAAAAAACATGGCGACGGAGTAAAAGTTGCAGCACTTTGGGTTGAAGATGCTACAAAATCTTACGAAGAAACTATGAAACGTGGCGCTCGTTCTTTTATGGAACCAACGGTTGAAGAAGATGAATTTGGTCAGGTTGTTCGTTCCGGAATTTACACTTACGGAGAAACGGTTCACATTTTTGTAGAAAGAAAAAACTACAATGGCGTTTTCTTGCCAGGCTACAGAGAATGGAATTCTGACTTTAACCCAGAATCAACCGGATTAAAATATATTGATCACATGGTTGGAAATGTGGGTTGGAATGAAATGAATACTTGGGTAAAATTCTACGAAGACGTTATGGGATTCGTGAATTTCTTATCTTTTGATGACAAACAAATTACTACAGAATATTCTGCTTTGATGAGTAAAGTAATGTCTAACGGAAACGGAAGAATTAAATTCCCAATCAACGAACCAGCCGAAGGAAAGAAAAAATCTCAAATTGAAGAATATTTAGACTTCTACGGCGGACCTGGAATTCAGCATATCGCTATCGCTACAGATGATATTATTAAAACGGTATCACAATTAAGAGCTCGTGGTGTTGAATTTTTATCGGCTCCTCCTCATACATATTACCAAGCAATTCCTGAAAGATTGGGCGTTCATATGGATATGATGAAAGAAGATTTAAACGAAATCGAGAAACTTGCCATCATGGTAGATGCTGATGAAGATGGATACTTATTGCAAATATTTACTAAGCCAGTTCAAGACAGACCGACGCTTTTCTTCGAAATTATTCAAAGAATGGGTGCAAAAGGATTCGGTGCAGGTAACTTTAAAGCCCTTTTTGAGTCAATCGAAAGAGAGCAAGAATTGAGAGGAACGCTGTAAAATGTTAATTTTCATGCATAAAACAGCATAATTCTCCAAAAAACGATGATTTTTTTGCAAATGTTATGTTAAACTTGACTTTGGCTATTTGTTTTTTGAACTTTCTATCTATCTTTGCACTCGCAAATCAGGAAGGGGTGGTTTCCTTCCGAATTGATATAAATTTCATAATTTATAGTTTTTTGGTTAGTTAATAGCATAAAAACTCAGTCATCTTTGACTGAGTTTTTTTGTTTTGGTACATTTGGAATAAAATTTGCATTTGTCTACCTTTATAAATAAATGTAAAGATTGTACTATGAAAAAGCTCATCCTCATTATATTAGCACTAACACTACTTGCTTTCAGCCCTCAAAAAGAAGACGCTTTCGACACAGGAGAATATTTCAAATTTAGAATACATTACGGAATTGTAAATGCTGGATATGCAACACTTGAAGTAAAAGATGCTACCATAAACAACAAAAAGGTATTTCACTCTGTTGGAAAAGGTTACACAACTGGAATGTCCAAATTTTTCTTTAAAGTAGAAGATTTGTATGAAAGTTATTTTGACAAAGAGACAGGAAAACCGTACCGCTATGTCCGAAAAATTGATGAAGGTGGCTACACCAAAAATCAAGAAGGTTTTTTTAATCAGAATGAAAATAGAGTTTTAGTAAAAGACTATAAACGCAAAACAGAAAAAACAATCATTGTTACGGAAGGCGTACAAGATATAGTTTCTGCTTTTTATTATCTGAGAAACCACCCAAACATTGACAAACTTAAATCGGGTGAAGCCATTACAATTGACATGTTTTTTGATGATGAAATCACAAAATTTAAGTTAAAATATGTAGGTCGTCAAGATATTACGACTAAATTTGGAACCGTTTCTACGATGGTCTTCAAGCCATTGGTACAAACGGGAAGAGTATTTAAAGAAAAAGAGAGTTTAACGCTCTGGATAACAGACGATGTAAACAAAGTTCCAATTAGAATTAAAGCAGATTTGGCTGTAGGATCTCTTAAAGCCGATCTCGATGAATATAAAGGATTAAAAAGTCCACTAAAAGCAAAAAAATAATGAACCCTACAGATCATTCTGAAGCAATTTTAAAAGAAATTGACCTAAAATTTCAAGCCATAAATCAAAAAACTGATGTTCAATTAGAAGGATTGCTTTGGGCTAAACCAATCACTTATTGGGATTATATTCAAACTGATGCTCTATTAAATTTACAAATTCAGCGCACCACACTTCCTGACGAAATGGTTTTTATCATGTACCATCAGGTAAACGAATTAATCTTTAAAATGATTTTGTGGGAAATTGACCAGATTGCAGAAACAGAAAACATTCAGGTTGATTTTTTTAGCGAAAGACTATCAAGAATCACTAGATATTTTGACATGCTTACCAATTCGTTCAGCATTATGGAAAACGGAATGGAAGTAGATCAATACATGAAATTTAGAAATACTCTTACTCCAGCAAGCGGATTCCAGAGTGCTCAATATAGAATGATTGAATTTGCCTCTACAGATGTTATCAACTTAACAGATCGCAGATACAAAGCAAACTTTGATGAAAACACCGATTTAGAAACCAGTTTTGAACACCTTTATTGGCAAGCTGCCGGAAAAGACTATCACACTGGCGAAAAATCGTATTTACTAAATGAATTTGAAAAAAAATACAAAGAGCAATTTTTAAGACAAATGGCTTCGTTTAAAACGAAAAACATTTGGCAAAAATTCACGCAATTACCAATTGAAGATCAGCAAAATGCAGCGTTGATAGATGCAATGCGCCATTATGACAAAACGGTAAATATTACGTGGGTAATGCAGCACTTAAATACTGCAAGAAAATACATCTTGGAAAGCGGAAAAGGCAATGGAGAAGCAACAGGAGGAAGTGACTGGCAAAAATATATGCATCCAAAATACCAAAGACGCATCTTTTTTCCTAAATTGTGGACCGAAGAAGAATTGTCCAATTGGGGAAATGAAACTGAAGTTTAATTTCACCGCAAAAAAATAATAAAGTTTGAAAAGAGCAGTCGTAATTTTAATTGTCCTGTTTTCTATTTTTTCATGTAAAAAAACAGAAGAAAAAGTAGAAGCAAAAATTACTAAACCAGCAACCAAAAAAATAGAATTCGGTTTTAATTACGCAGACTTTAATGTTGTTAATGATACTATTTCAAAAGGAGATTCTTTTGGCTCCATTCTTCAAAGCCAAAATATTGGAGACAAAAAAGTCCATGATATTGTTGAGCAAGTAAAAGATTCTTTTAACGTAAGAAGCATTCGTTACGGCAAACCTTTCACTTTACTTCGCGCCAAAAACAAAACCAATAATTTAGAGGTTTTTATTTATCAGCCAGATGCTTTAAGCTATTATGTTATCGATTTAAGAGACAGTATTGCTAAAGCTTATAAAAAAGTAAAACCTGTTACTTTAAAAAGAAAAATTATTGGCGGAGTTCTAAAAAGTTCATTGTCTGAAACTCTAGGAAACGAAAGTGTAGAAACAGCTTTAGCAAGCAGAATTACAAAAGTTTTTTCTTGGTCAATTGACTTCTTCAAACTAAAAAAAGGAGATCGTTACGGATTAATTTTCACAGAGCGATTCATCAACGGAAAAACGTATGATGGCGTTGAAGAACTAGAAGCAGCATTTTTTGAATATAAAGGCAAAATTGTTTACGCCTTTCCATTTGAAAGAGATACCACTTCTGGAAAAATTGAATATTATGACGATCAGGGAAGAACACTTAAAAATTTCTTCCTAAAAACGCCAATTAAATTCAGCCGAATCACTTCGAGATTTACTATGAATAGATTTCATCCGGTACAGCACACTTGGAAAGCCCACAAGGGAACCGATTATGCAGCGCCAACCGGAACACCAATTTCTACCACAGCATCTGGAGTTGTAGAAACAACTGGATATACGGCAGGAAACGGAAATTTTGTCAAAGTAAAACATAACGGAACCTACTCTACTCAGTATTTACACATGTCTAAAATCTTAGTTCGTCGTGGACAGCGTGTTACTCAAGGTCAGACAATTGGTTTGGTAGGAAGCACAGGTTTGGCTTCTGGCCCGCACGTTTGTTATCGTTTTTGGAAAAACGGTGTTCAAGTTGATGCGCTTCGATTAAATCTTCCAACTGGAGAATCTTTAACAGGAAACGACAGAACTCGTTTTATGACACAGATTGAACCTTTGAAAAGAGAATTGGACAGCATTGGGAATCTGTAAATAATCTATTTTGCAATCTTTTTTGAATCAAAAGTCATGAAAAATGAACGCCTCAAAACCATTTACCATGAAACTTTTTCTGGTTTAAAACTATTCTACAGAGATACGAATCTTTCCGAAAGTTTGATTTCAAATTACAAAGTCGAACAGATTATTCAAGAAAAAGGTTTTACCGACATGAGTTCGATTGGCGGAGGCCTTTTTGGAAATTTCAGATATTTAATTGCAAGCGCGCATGCCAAAGATTTATCAAAATTCAATCCCGACTCTGCTAAGAATGGTCACTTTCTTTTAGATTCAATTGCTTATTTCAAAGTATTGGACATTCAAAAAATTGGTGACAAAACGCAAGTTTTTCTTTTGAATATTCCAGACAATTCAATCTCACTTTTCAAAAATTCATCTTCAAACTTAGAAGAAGAAATTATAGAAAAAGCTCAAAAACGCTTTCGCGAAAGAATCGATGCCGATTTAATTCCGGAATTGCAGACCGAAAATTGGAAAGAAAGAACAAAATCTCCTCTCGGAATGAGTGATAATGGTGAACTTTTTTTTGATGATTCTAAAATTAAAACAGAATCCCCTAAAAGAATTGATGTCGATATTTCGAAGAAAATCATAGAAATCAATAAAAAACCTTGGTGGAAGTTTTGGTAAAAGCCAAAGTTTCACAAAAGCATTTTTTAAAAAACGGTAAGTATTCATGAAAAAAAACTTATTGATACTTTTATCACTAATCACTGTGGGATGCTCCAATCCGAAGGTTTTTATTTTAAATGATAAAGAAGAAAGCAAATCCTTTGTCCAGAAATTAGTCGGCACAGCCTATGAAAAAGATTTAATTGGAAATTCACCTTTAATTGTAATTGATGGAATTCCATTTAAATACAACAAAAAAAAAGATACCATCCTATTGCCACTTAAAAAGTCCGACATCCTTACTTTAGATTTTTTAAACAAAAACAGCAGTCGTATCATTTACAATGAAAAAGAAAATGATGGCGCAATCATCATAACTTCAAAAATTCAAAACTAAAACTCATAAAACGTTTTCGTAACTAATTGTTATATAATCGCAAACCGCTCCCCTTTTAAAAGTTATTTCAGTATTTTTGTGTTTCAGAAAACAAACTCAATTATAGATAAAATGGCTTTAAACACAACAAACCCAACTGGGACTGAAGCGTGGAAAAATCTACAAAACCACTATAACGCAATTCACGAAACCACAATACAAGAATTGTTTCAACAAGATAGTGCGCGCGTTGAAAAATTCAATTTGCAATGGAATGACTTTTTAGTAGATTATTCAAAAAATAATATCAGTCAAGAAACAGTTTCTCTTTTATTAGAATTAGCAAACTCAATCGGATTGAAAGATGCAATTGCACAATATTTTGGAGGAGAATTAATCAATCAGACTGAAAATCGCGCGGTTTTACACACAGCATTGCGTGCTCCAGAATCGGCAGTTATCAAAGTAGACGGAGAAAATGTAATTCCTGAAGTTTACGAAGTAAAAAATAAAATCAAAAAATTTACTGAAGAAGTTATTTCTGGACAAAGAAAAGGCTACACTGGAAAAGCTTTTACAGATGTTGTAAATATTGGTATTGGAGGCTCTGACCTTGGTCCTGTTATGGCTGTTGAAGCTTTACAATTTTACAAAAATCACCTAAACACACATTTCGTTTCAAATGTTGACGGTGACCACGTAAATGAAGTTATCAAAAAACTAAATCCTGAAACTACTTTATTTGTAATTGTTTCTAAAACTTTTACAACTCAAGAAACGCTTTCGAATTCAGAAACTATAAAAGAATGGTTTTTAAAATCGGCTTCTCAAGAAGACATTGCAAAACACTTCGTGGCGGTTTCTACAAACATTAAAAATGTAACAGAATTCGGAATTAATCCAGACAATGTTTTCCCAATGTGGGATTGGGTTGGAGGAAGATTTTCTCTTTGGAGTGCCGTTGGTTTAAGCATTGCTTTGGCTGTTGGATTTGATAATTATAATGATTTATTAAATGGTGCTTATGAAATGGATGAACATTTCAAATCGGCCGAATTTGATGAAAACATTCCGGTTATTTTAGCTTTGTTAAGTGTTTGGTACAATAATTTTTATGGTGCCGAAAGCGAAGCTTTGATTCCATACACACAATATCTACACAAACTTGCTCCTTATTTACAGCAAGCTTTTATGGAAAGCAACGGGAAAAGTGTTGGCCGTGACGGAAAACCTGTTAACTATCAAACTGGAACAATTATCTGGGGAGAGCCAGGAACCAACTCACAACATGCTTTCTTCCAATTAATTCACCAAGGAACAAAAAGAATTCCAACAGATTTTGTGGGATTCGTAAAACCACTTTACGGTAACGAAGATCACCACGATAAATTAATGTCAAACTTTTTTGCACAGACTGAAGCTTTAATGAATGGAAAAACAGAGGCACAAGTTCAGGCAGAGTTTGACAAACAAGGACTTTCTGCTGACAAAGCATCCTACTTAAGACCGTTTAAAGTTTTTACGGGAAACAAACCAACGAATACAATATTGATTCAAAAACTTACTCCAAAAAGCTTAGGATCTTTAATTGCATTATATGAACACAAGATTTTTGTTCAAGGTGTTATTTGGAACATTTTCAGTTTTGATCAATGGGGAGTTGAATTAGGCAAACAATTAGCAAATTCTATCTTAGATGAAATCAATTCTAAGACTGTTAAGAACCATGACAGTTCTACTTCATTTTTGTTAAATCATTTCTTAAAAAACAAATAGAAACATTTATTTAAATATTCTATAACTTTTGAAACGTCCTAATTTCTAGTAAAATTAGGACGTTTTTTACATAAAATACCGACAAAAAGCAGAATTATTCGCCAATTTGCCTGTTTACACTTACAACGTTATTCAAATAATTACATTTTTAACAAAAAAGCTTCTCATAAATTCAAGAAAACAATATTTTTTTTAACGAAAAAAGAAATATTCATTTTAATGCGCAACACAAAAGACAAAACTGTTTTTTCTTAACATTTCGATAACATTATCTGAGTTATTTGTTATAATTTTGCCAAAAACAATAAACTCAATAACAAAATGAAGAAAATGAAAAATTGGTTACTGACTGGACTATTTTTTATGATAGTTTCGACCGTATTTTCTCAAGGAAAGGTTACTGGTAAAATTACCGACGGAACAGGCGGATTACCAGGAGCAAATGTAGTGATCAAAGGGTCTACTACAGGAACTTCAACAGACTTTGATGGTAATTTTTCCCTTACCTCAACATCAAGCACAGGAGAGATTGTAATCTCTTTTTTAGGTTATGACAACCAAACTGTAAAATTTACAGTAGCAAATGGCTCAACTGCAAACTTAGGAACTATCACTTTGGTAGCTTCAAATTCTAACGAATTAAGTGAAGTTGTAGTTACAAGCAGCATTATTGACGTTGCAAAGGACAGAAAAACTCCTGTTGCAGTTTCTACAATTAAAGCTGCTGAAATTCAAGCAAAATTAGGATCTCAGGAGTTTCCTGAAATCTTAAAAAGCACTCCATCTGTATATGCTTCAAAAGCAGGTGGTGGATATGGAGATTCAAGAATTGCGATTCGTGGATTTGACCAAAAAAATATTGCCGTTATGATCAACGGTGTGCCTATCAATGATATGGAAAACAGCTCTGTTTACTGGAGTAACTGGGCAGGTATCTCTGATGTAACTTCTGCAATGCAAGTTCAAAGAGGTCTTGGAGCTTCTAAACTGGCTATTTCTTCTGTTGGAGGAACAATCAATATCGTTACAAAAACATCTGACATGAAAGAAGGTGGATCTGTTTCTTCAAGCTTTGGTAACAACAATTACTTAAAAGCACAAGCTTCTTACAATACAGGAGTTATGAAAAACGGACTTTCTGCTTCTGTTTTATTCAGTAGAACAGCTGGAGACGGATACGTTAACGGTACTCAATTTGAAGGATACAACTATTTCATTGCTTTCGGTTACAAAGCTAGCGACAAGCATAACTTCCAATTTACATTTACAGGAGCACCTCAATGGCACGACCAAAGATCTCAATCTCCTCTTTTAAGTGATTTCTTAAAATTCGGAAGTAATGGTGATCCAAACATTAAATACAACTCTGATTGGGGTATGAGAAATGGTGAGGAATATAATTTAAAAACAAATTATTACCACAAACCTGTAATGTCTCTTAACTGGGATTACGATATCAACTCTACTACAAAATTATCTACAGTAGGTTATGCTTCATGGGGACGTGGAGGAGGAACTACTTCAGCTGGTGGTATTAAAGGTAGCACACCATACAATGGTAATACTTTAAGAAATGCTGACGGAACAATCAATTTTGATTTAATTGAAAACTGGAACTCTGGACAACCAACAACATTAGGAACAAGAACTCCGGTTAATGGTAAATATGAGAACGTTTCATCAACTGGTAATGCAACAAACCTAACTAATGGTTTATCTCAAATTGCTTCTGTAAACTCACACAACTGGTATGGTGCAGTAATCAATTTAGATAAAAAATTCTCTGAAAACTTTACATTTGATTTTGGAGTTGAGGGAAGAATGTACCAAGGTATCCACTTCCAAAACTTAATTGATTTACTTGGAGCTGATGTTTACAAAAACGTTGCTGACGTAAATAACAATCCTGGTTATTTCAGTACTACTTATGCTCCAAGACCAAATGGAAACCCATTTGTTAGTACAGACTATCAAGATAGAATTAACTACTGGAATGACAGTAAAGTTAATTACTATGGAGCTTTTACTCAATTAGAATATACTACTGGTAACTTTACTGCTTTCCTTCAAGGAGCTATTTCTCAACAAGCTTACCAAAGAATTGACCACTTTAAGTATACTTATGATAGCCCTCTTGCTAAAACAGGTTTCAAAACTATTACTGGTGGAGATATTAAAGCTGGAGCTAACTACAACATTAATGAGCACCATAATGTATTTGTAAACGGAGGTATATACTCAAAACAACCGTTTTTCAATGCAGTATACCCTAACAATTCTTCAATTGTTAATCCTAACCTTACAAACGAAAAAATCAAAGCGGTTGAAGTTGGTTACGGTTTCCGTTCTGGAATCTTTAATGCAAACTTAAATGCTTATTACACAACTTGGGATGATCGATTCACAACTGCTATTGATCAAGCACCAGCTAACCCAAGCGGATACTACACTTTCCAAGGTGTTAATGAAATACACAAAGGTTTAGAATTAGATGTTAATGCTAAGGTACTTGACAAATTAAAACTAAACGGTATGATCTCTATTGGTGATTGGAAATACAGCGGAAATGCTACTAGTAGCCGTTTTGATGTTGCTAACAACCCAATTAGTGGAGACCAACCTTTATACCTAGATGGAGTTAAAGTTGGAAACAATGCTCAAACTACAATGGCAATTGGAGCTGCTTACGAAATCTTAACTGGTCTTAATGTTGACGCAAACCTTAACTACTCTGAGAAATTATTTGGAAACATCGATGTGTCTAAATTTTCAGTTGCAAACAACAAAGGAGCAATGGAATTGCCTGGTTTCGCAACTACAGATGCTGGTGTATCATACAAATGGAACATCTCTCCTAAAATCGGTGCATTAAACTTCAGATTAAATGTAAACAACGTTTTTGATAAAATTTTCATCAACGAATCGTTTACAAACATCTTTACAAGTGATTACAAAACTGCTCCAACTCCTACAACGCCAGGTGTAACTTATGCACAAGCTGGAGAAGTTTACAACGGAGTTGCTACTGCAAACAGAGTTTACTTTGGTTACGGAAGAACTTGGAACTTTAGTTTACGTTACGATTTCTAAAATTTAGAATCTAAATAAATAATAAAAACGGCATTGACTTTTAAGTTTAATGCCGTTTTTTTATAGCCTTTTTTGTTATATTTGTTTTGAACAAAAAACACCCCTTATGTATAATTTTCTACAAAAATTTCACTCTGGCTGGGCATACTTAGCATTACTTCTTTTGCTAGTTGCAGTTGTAAATTCAATCATAGGATTTACTTCAAAAAAAGAGTTTACAGCTAAAGATCGTAAAATCGCTTTATTTGCTTTAATTGGAACACACACTCAATTATTGATTGGTTTAATCTTATATTTTGTTTCTCCTCTTGGAAAAGCGGCTTTTGGACAAATGTCTAATGCTGAATTAAGATTAACGTCTTTAGAGCACCCTCTAATTAACATTATCGCTATCATCCTAATTACTATCGGATGGTCTAAACATAAAAAATTAGTTAATAGTGAAGCTAAATTTAAAACCTTTGCTATTTTTTACGGATTAGGATTGTTGCTTATTTTAAGTAGAATTCCATGGAACCTTTGGTTCTAAAAAATACCAATTAAAAGCCCTTTTTCAGGGCTTTTTTTATCTCGGCATATTATTTGTACAAACTCCCCCCAAGTCTGAAAAAGAATAACCCATGAGAAATAAAAAAAATATTTTATTCGCCACAATCGCTTTAACGTTAATTAGCGGCTTTACCTATGTGATAAGCCAAACCAAACCTACAACAGAACCTAAAATTATTCAAGATACTGTTAAAAATATAAAACCAGTTATTATCCCATTGCCGGATTCTGTTTTTACAGACAAAGGTTTAAAACTAAGACCATACAAGAAAAACGCACATGCCTCCTACTATGCAGATCGTTTTAATGGAAAAAGAACCGCTAACGGAAGCAGATTTAACAACAACAGCTATACTGCAGCTCACAAAAAACTTCCTTTTGGAACTAGAGTAAAAGTAACTAATGAAGCCAATGGCAAATTTGTTATCGTAAAAATTACAGACCGTGGTCCTTTTGTAAAAACCCGAGAAATCGATTTGTCTAAAAGAGCTTTTATGGATATTAGCAAAAATAAAGGTGCCGGAGCAATGAAGGTCACCATTGAAACCATAATCGAATAAAAAAAAATCCCGCTTAAAGCGGGATTTTTTTTTATTCTTAAACAAATTTCTTCAATGCCATTATAGCACCAGTATGAAGTCCTTCATGATAATTATTAAAATCTAAGGCTCCTTGAATATGACGAAGCGTGAACCCGATACTCGTAGTATATTCGTGGTAATTGACAAATAAACCGCTTTCAAAATCATTTTTTGTTTTTTCTAATGTTGTTGAAAGCAATGTTCTAATTTCATCAACCTCGGCTTGAGAAACATCCCCTTCTGGTTTAGTTCCTTTTTTATATTTGTTAACGAAATCTTCTGAAACCATTGTTGGAAGACCCGATAATTTATAGACCAAAACCTGCTGCGAAGAAATACAATGACCTATATTCCAAATGATATTATTATTAAAACCATCTGGAATTTTGTTTAATTGCTCTAATGAATGACTATCTAAGAGTTTCAAAAGAATTTCCCTAATTGTTTTTTGTACATCAAAAACTGAACTCATAATTTTAATTTTTTTTCTAAAAATACTCATTTTTACGTTTCAAATGGATTTTCTTTGCATTCTAACAAATTCATAAAACAATGAACAAAATATATTACTTAGCTTCTTGCGATACCTGCAGAAAAATCATCAAAAGCTTACCTGAAAATAATTTAGTTTTTCAAGATATTAGACAAGATCCAATTACCGAAGAACAATTGGAAGAAATGCATAAACTTGCTGGAAGCTACGAAGCGTTATTTAGCAGAAAAGCTCAGCTATACAAATCCATGGGACTAAAAGATCAATCTTTGACTGAAGCCGATTTTAAAAAATACATATTGGAACATTATACTTTTTTAAGTCGTCCAGTTTTTATTATTGACGGAAAAATTTACATTGGCAACAGCCAAAAAAATGTAGCCGAAGTTATAAACGCACTATCGTAAGAATAACCGTAAATTTTGATCTACAAAACTGATTCACAATTTACAACGCAAAGCAGCAAACTTTTATTTATCTTTGCGCCTTTATACTCAATTATATGATACAATCTATGACAGGGTTTGGCAAAGCTTCTTTGCAATTGCCTACAAAGAAAATTACCGTTGAAGTAAAATCTCTAAATTCTAAAGGTTTAGATTTAAATGTAAGAATGCCATCAGTTTATCGCGAGATGGAACTTGGATTACGTACTCTTATTTCGACTAAACTGGAAAGAGGAAAAATTGATTTTGCTATCTATGTAGAAAGTACTGCAGAACAAACTTCAACTAAAGTAAACGTACCTGTTGTAAAAAATTATATCGCACAGTTAAAAGAGGTAAATCCAGATGCCGATGAAACTGAATTAATGAAAATGGCCGTTCGTATGCCTGATACATTAAAAACAGAACGCGAAGAAATTGACGAGAATGACTGGGAGCAGATTCAAGTTATCATTGATGAAGCGCTTCAGAATATTTTAAACTTCCGTAAAGACGAAGGAGAATCTCTTGAAAAAGAATTCAATTTAAGAATTGGAAACATTCGTCAATTCATGAACGATACATTGGCTCTTGATCCAGAACGTGTACAAGCCATTAAAGATCGTCTCCAGACTGCAATTTCAGAATTACAGGTTAATGTTGATGAAAACCGCTTTGAACAAGAATTAATCTATTATTTAGAGAAATTAGATATTACCGAAGAAAAAGTCCGTTTAGGCAATCACTTAGATTACTTTATAGAAACCCTAAATGGAACCGAAGCCAACGGAAGAAAACTTGGTTTTATCACTCAGGAAATGGGACGTGAAATCAATACAATGGGTTCCAAATCAAATCATGCTCAAATGCAGAAATTGGTCGTGATGATGAAGGATGAATTAGAGAAGATTAAAGAGCAGGTTTTAAACGTTTTATAAGGCAATAAGCTATAGGCAACAAAATACCGCACAAATATTAAAGCTTAAAGCATATTGCTTAAAGCCTAAAGCATAAACTAATGAACAAAGGAAAATTAATTGTTTTTTCGGCACCCTCAGGCTCGGGAAAAACAACTATCGTAAAACATTTATTAGGTCAAGAAGATTTAAATCTTGAATTTTCGATTTCGGCAGCATCACGTGCACCACGTGGAGAAGAAGTACACGGAAAGGATTATTATTTCATTTCATTGGAAGAATTCAAAAAACACATTAAGGCAGAGGATTTCTTGGAATGGGAAGAAGTGTATCGAGATAACTTCTACGGTACTTTAAAATCTGAAATCGAAAGAATCTGGGCCATGGGAAAAAACGTGATTTTTGATATTGATGTCGCTGGAGGATTACGTATTAAACATAAATTTCCAGAACAAACTTTAGCCGTTTTCGTAAAACCACCAAGTGTTGACGAACTAAAGCGCAGATTGAAGCAGCGTTCTACAGAAAGCGATGACAAAATCAATATGCGTATCGCAAAAGCATCTGTTGAATTGGCAACTGCTCCCCAATTTGATGTAATTATCAAAAATTATGATTTACCTGTAGCTTTGGAAGAAGCTCATCAATTGGTTAAGGACTTCATAAGTAAATAATTTTATTCCGCAGAGATACACAAAGAAAAACGCAAAGATTCGCCAAGTTGAAATAAAACTTTGCGAATCTTTGTGCTATCTTAGCAACTCCCTATGAAACTCTAGAAAATGAAAATAGGTTTATATTTCGGAACTTACAATCCCATTCATGTTGGTCATTTGATCATTGCAAATCATATGGCAGAGTTTGCAGATTTAGATCAGATTTGGATGGTTGTTACACCTCATAATCCGTTAAAAAAGAAATCGACATTATTAGACGATCAGCAGCGTTTGCAAATGGTTTATCTAGCAACAGAAGATTACACAAAGATAAAACCATCAGATATCGAGTTTAAGTTACCTCAGCCGAGTTATACTATAATTACGCTTGCTCATCTTAAAGAAAAATATCCAACTCATGAGTTCTCTTTAATTATGGGTGAAGACAATCTAAAAACGCTTCATAAGTGGAGAAACTATGAAGTAATTCTTGAAAATCATGATATTTATGTGTATCCGCGTATTTCTGACGAACCCGAAAATGTCGAATTAAAATCGCATCCAAAAATTCATGTAATTGATGCGCCTATTGTTGAGATTTCTTCGACTTTTATTCGAAACAGCATTAAAGAAGGTAAAAACATTCAGCCTTTATTGCCGCCAAAGGTTTGGGAATATATTGATCATAATAATTTTTATAAAAAATAAATAATTTGAATTGCCTCCAGTTTTAACTGGAGGTTTTTTATTTCTCACAATCTTGTCATTTCGACGAAGGAGACTCGAGCGATAGCGAACAGGCGAAGCAAATCTTCGTTTGAAACTCTACAAAGATTGGCGATTAACTGTATGGAGTTACTTGCGAAGATTTCTCCTTCGTCGAAATGACAGACAGAATGTAAAAAATTCAAATCACAAAAAAAGCCTGAACTTACATTCAGGCTTTCGTTTTATAATTAAGCTTCGATACTTACTTCGCTTTTTACTCTCGTTCTGATTTCACTCAGTGATTGATCAATCAAAAGTTTTCCATCTCTGAAAACTTCTTTCAATTCACCCTGTTTTTCTTCTTCCCAAGAAACATTATCAGTTAAATGATACTTTCCATCGATTAAATCAATTTTCATTAATCCTTTAGCCGATTTTTTTGTTCCGTCGTCTGTAATTGGATCTTTGAAAATGGCTCTTCCCTCTCCGTTTACTTCTCCATAAGTTGCTTTCATTGCAAATCCGAAAGTATCTCTGGTGTTATATTGATAGGTGAAAGATCCGATTCCTAAAACCACATTTGTAGATGCAAATCCTTTTTCTTTTAATCTTTCGCAGATTTGAGTGGCTCTTGCTACCGTAATACTGTCTCCATAAATAGCTCCAATTTGCGGAACCAATTCTTTGAATCCTTTCGCATTTGTTGTTCCACCAAAAACGTCCCAAAGCAATTCGATAACTCCTTTTTTCTCCTGTTCTGTTTTTCCGTTTGGATTTCCACAGATAATATCAACTGGGTCACCGCTATCAGGACGAATTACGACTTTACCTTCTCTAGAAACAATATCTTCTCTCAATCTTGGAAGATAATCCGTTAAAACTTTCCATAAATCCCAAGTATCAGACACGATAGAAACAATTCCTTTTGGGTACACTTCTGTAATTAATCTTTTGAAAGTTTCGTACTCGCCTTCTGTAGTTCCCATACACATAACAGAATGTTCTGTTGCAGCTACTGAACCTGCAACCAATTCCTGATCTGAGTTCGCTTTGTAATATTCTTCTAAGAAATCAATCGCTGGAATCGTATCAGAACCTGTGAAGCTCAATAAGTGTCCTGATGCAGAAGTTAAAGCCGCTTCAATTCCGCCCATTCCTCTCATTGAGAAATCGTGCGCTTGCCAATCTACAAATTCCGGAACAGATGAAGTCTGATCTGCATATTTATCTAAGACTTTTCTATACTCTTTTGCAATTGTTGCTGAGTTGCAAGGAAGCCAGATTACGGCAGATAGTAACGTTTCGAAATAATTGGTTAGCCAGAAAAACTCTGGAATGGTATTATACATCGTAAACATTGGCACTCTCAAAGGAACGCTTGCTCCTTCTGGCAAAGCTTTAAAAACCATCGGAATGTATCCTAAATCGTGTAAATCTTCAATATGTTTAGTTCCAACTTGGTTTTCGCCTAAATAATTATTGATTCTGCGAGCGTACTTTGCAACAACTTCTTCTTTTGATTTTTTAAAGAAATACTCTTCAAAGTCATGAATAATATATTTTTTGATGAAATACTGTAATCCGAAAAACACGACTTCATCAACTTCTTCTAATCTAGATTTACGAGGAGTCCAGTTAGAATATACTAATGTTGTTCCGTCTGGATATTGTCTTCTGTGGTCAACTTTGTAACCGTCGGTTAATAATAGTGGGTTCATATATTTTCTATTTATATTTTTTGTGATAATCGTATTGCTAAATCTTTAACATCATTAAATCTGACCAAATTGTCAATCCATTTTTGTGGCATGCTTTCCATTCCGTAATAAATTCCCGCCAATCCTCCTGCAATTGCGCCCGTTGTATCGGTATCTTCACCTAAATTAACTGCTTTTAAAACCGTTTCTTTATAAGAATCTGAATTTAAAAAACACCAAAGGCTTGCTTCTAAACTATGAAGAACATAACCGGATGAATAAATTTCATTTTCTGGATATTCAGAAATATCATTTTTCAAAATCCTATCAAACAATCCAATTTCCGTTGAATTAAATTCTTTGCTTTCTAGAAATTTTGCAACAACAATTTGCATTTCTTTATAAGCTTCTAATTTATCTTTATCTTTTAGAATCTCCAAACAATAAATAACATAAATAAAACAAGCAAAAACTGAACGGAAATGAGCATGCGTTATTGACGAAACTTCTTTTACTTTTTTATAAATGACTTCTATATCTTTCTCTTTCTGAAGATAAAAAACCAATGGCAAAATACGCATTAAGGAACCATTGCCGTTATCGCTTTCAGAAAATCCTCCGCATAAATCTGGCTGATGCCCTTTCGCTATATTGTGAATCGCATGAGTAGTCGCTATTCCAATATCGAAAACTCGTCCATGCGGTGTCCACATTTCTGCGGAATACCATTTCACAAAATTCTTAGCGATATCAGTTAAATCATAACCCGAGCATAAACTTTCCGCTAGACAAAAGGCAAGCGAGCTATCATCACTCCAAGTTCCAATTGGTTGATGGTGTGTTCCAAAACCAAACATTTCAGTAACTGGATTTGCTTTTAAATAGGCTCTCGACTGAAATTCTACCGGAACGCCCAAAGCATCACCAACCGCTAATCCAAATAAACCTGATTCTATTTTACTTTTCATCATCTTATTTATTTCTTCCTTTTTCATTTGGATAAAATGTCTGTACGACATCACTCTGCCAAAATTCTTTTGTTTGAATATCTATACAGCTTAATTTTCCATAAAAACCTGCTCCAGTATCAATATTCCAGACATTGCATCCTTTCATAGGAATTTCGACATTATAATGAAGTGTTGGCGTATGACCGATATAAATTTCATTAAAAAGCAATAATCGTTTTGGGTATGAAAGTGAATCTTTTTGGATTCTTTTATCCATCGTTAAAGCCATTTCCCAAAGTGTTCTATCCCAAGAATAATTGGTTTTATAATGCTCTTTTTCTGGTCCATGCATAGATGAAAATCCAGCGTGAATAAACAAATTATTGTTTTCGTCTACAAAGTAATCTTTCATTCCGTTGAAGAATTCGAGATGCTTTTCTTTATCTGAAGAATCAATTCCCTTATAACTTTCTATAGTCGATTTTCCTCCGTGCAAAAACCAAATATCATTTACAGCATCATTCTGTAACCATTCCTGACACCAAGAATCATGATTTCCTTTTATAAAAATACATTCCTGTTTTTGAGATAAATCAACAAGGAAATCAATTAACTGTTTAGATTCGCTCCAACCGTCAACATAATCACCTAGAAAAATAAATCGGTCATTTTCTGAATAATTAATTCTTTCTAACAACTGAATTAATGCTTTTAATCCGCCGTGAATATCTCCAAAAACTAAGGTTCTTTTCATGATTAACTAAACTTGTTTTTCAGTGCAATATCCAATTGAATTAGAAAATCTTTTCCGAATTTATCATTTTCCAACTCTTCATGTAGAAACAAAGGCAATGTCTTCTCACAATTCTGTTTCTGACTTAAAATTGCCATAGACAATGCTGCAACAGTATCGGTATCTCCGCCGTAACTTATTCCTGTTTTTAGACAATCTTTCATAGAAACAGCTTCAGAAACCATTTTAATTACAGCTTGTGTCGTTGGATATCCATGCATATCAATTGGAGAAGTAATTCTATAATTTTCATTCTCCTTTAAAGTCTGGTTCAAAAAATCTATCAAAGTAGATCCATCACCAAGATTATATTTAAAATAATGAACTGCCAAAGCGATGCGTTTAGCACAGCTTATTCCTTCAACTGTATTATGCGAAGTTTTTGCCTGAATCTCACAGAACTCCAATATTTGTTTGATATCTTTTAAATGTCCAATTGAATACGCTCTCATTGCAGAACCATTTCCGCTGCTTCCATTATCGATTATTTTGATAAAATCTGAACCATTTTTACTGGCATCCAAAGCGTTATAGACTCTGTCTGAATATCCTCTTCTTTTATCTCTATGAAATACCTCAACAAACTTATCTGCTACTTTTATCTCGTTCCAATTATCATCTTCAAGCAGCAATTCTGAAATAGCAATTGCCATTTGAGTATCATCAGTATATTTTTTATAAATCTCTGTATACATTCCGTGTTTATCATACTGAGTCAGATTGTTGTTTTTAGAAATAAAATCTAAATCTCTAAACTCGAAACCTGCACCATATGCATCGCCTATTGCTGCTTCTAAAATCATAATTGTTGTTTTTGATTATTTAAGATTTAAATTCGATATACTTTGAAGGAACTTCATCTGTCAACCAAACATTGTTTTCAGACAAATAAAATTTAAATCCGTCTCTGTACATTGCACCACTTCTAACGGTTAAAATTTGTGGAACTCCCCTTCTGCTTCCTACTTTTGTTGCGGTTTCTTTGTCTTTGGAAAGATGCACATGCTGACGGCTCATTTTTTTCAAACCTTCTTTCTGAATACTTTCCATGAATTTCCCAACAGTTCCGTGATACAGATATTCTAGAGGTTCTGTTTCTGCTAAATTCAATTCAACCGAAATTGAATGTCCTTGACTTGCACGGATTCTAGTTTTATCTTCGTTATAAGCAAAACGCTTTTTATCGTTATTTTCTACTACGTAATCTAAAAGTTCGGCATCGAGACGATTCCCTTTTTTAGTACATTTTTCTATCAATTCATTGACATCTGCCCAACCGTTTTCGTCTAATTTTAATCCGATTTTTTCTGGCGAATGTCTGAGCACCAAACTCAAAAATTTGCTGACGCTCTTTGCTATATTTTCATTCATTACCTATGAAATGTTCCCATGGAACATCATTATTTTTTTATAATTTCTAATTATTTTAATTCATCCCGAGCTTCCATTAAAGCAAAACCTAAAAGATTCAAACCTTTCCACTTTTCAGGATTTAGAGCCTCTGTATGATCACTTGCCATTCCGATTCCCCAAATTGGATCAACAGGACTTGCTTCTACAATTACTCTATCGTTTGTACTTAACAGAAAGGTTTTCAAGTCAAGATTTCGATTGAACTTATGAAAGTTCCCTTCTTTTACGATTTCAAATCGGTTTTCTAACCAGATTTTATCATCGTAGTTTCTTACTTTACGGCCTAACTTTTTGGCTTCAGCGGGCGAATTGCATTTTATGATCTTTTCTAAAATTTCCTGATCATTAAATAATTCCGCTTTCTTAGCCATCATCCAATGTTCAGCTGTTTTGTAAGTCACGCCATTAACTTCAAAAGAACTTAACCACCATTGGCTGAAACAGGTTTTAGTAATCATCCCGTCTTTACTTGGCTGATGTCCCCAGAAAAATAAAAATTTACTTTCTGGAGCTATAGTATTTATATTGTATTTCATTTTTGTTAGTGTTTTTGTTTCAAGTTTAAAGTTTCAGGTTCTTCGCTAAACTTGCAAACTATTTTTAACTTGAAACAGTTAGCATTTTTTTTGTTTCAGGTTTACGTTACACAGAGAACTTGAAACCTGAAACTTGAAACATTTAAACTAATTGATCCAATCCAATTACCTGAACACTTTCTCCCTCAAAATCTTTAAAAGAATTTGTGGTAAAAATTCCGTCGAAGCAGTTTAAAACTTCAAAACCTTTATTAAAAATTCCGTGGCTTACCGCTAAGTATAATTTTCCGGCATTTTTCTTTTTTAGTTCTTCTGCTAATCCTACGAAAGTTCCTCCTCCATCGCAGATATCATCTACAATTAAACAATCCATTCCGTTTAAATCATCTTCATATACTTTAAAACCAGATAATTTTCCTGTTTTTACATCGCGACTTTTACTGCACTCTACCACCTCAACTCCGCCTAAAAACTCAGAAACTTTATAGATCTTTTTTAAAGCGCCACCATCTGGAGAAATCAATTTTACGTTTTGACCAATTCTATTCAACACTTCTTTGATGAAAGTATAGTTCGGAATCACTGTACTATTATTCAACAAAGCTGGAGTAACCTCAGAGTGCGCATCAAAAACAAAAACTTTGTTCAATTGCATTGCATTTATAATATCAGCATATACTTTAACAGATAACGGTTCGCCAGGAATCATAACACGATCTTGTCTTGCAGCTGGAAAATACGGAATAAAAAGATCTATGATTTTAACATCCATTCTGCGCAAAGCATCAACCGTAACGCATAACAAGCCTAAATCGTTGAATGAATTTAATCGATGTGTAATGGTTACTTTTTTATTGACATCAAAATCTGGAGCAATTTTAATGTGTGGTTCTCCACCAGAAAATGTAAAACTTTGAAATTTGATTTCTTCCTGATTTTGAAAAGGAGCGAATTTTGGGTCAAGATTTAGTATCATAGTGTTGTAGTTTGCGTTAATTATACGCAAATGTAGAATTTAATTTTAAATAAACAATTTATTTTGTGTAAAAATTACGCAAACTTTATTTCAAAGTGAAAGCCTTTATTAATCAACTCATTATATTTCAACTTATTAAACTTAAAAAGCTTTGCCGGACGGCCCGTTTTTATTGGTGAAAATTTTTCTGTTTCTTCTAAAATACCATAGCTGAGTATTTTTTTTCTGAAGTTTCTGCGATCTATTTCTTTTTCTAAAATCGTGCAATAAAGGTTTTCAAGATCTGAGAACAAGAATTCTTCTGGAAGTAAATCGAAACCTATTGGTTCATAAGTGAGTTTTGCCTTTAATCTTTCAATGCCTTTTTCTAAAATCAAATTATGGTCGAATGCCAAAGGCGGAATTTCATCTATTTTGAACCATTGTACTCGTTCGGCATCTGTATTGGCTTTAATCTCCAAATTCGAAGCATCAACTAAAGCATAATACGCCACTGAAATCACGCGGTTTCTGGAATCTCTATGAATGTCATCGCCAAAAGTGTACAATTGTTCCATAAAATTCAACTGTACATTTGTTTCTTCATGCAATTCACGTATTACTGCATCGCTAAGAGATTCATCATTCTGAACTAAACCTCCTGGCAATGCCCAATATTTATCTGCTGAGCCAAATTTCTGCTCAATCAAAAGTGCATATAGTCCATTATTTTTATATCCAAAAACAATCGCATCTACAGCAATTCTAATATTTTGTAATTTTTCCATAATCCTCAATCCTATCAAACAAATATAACGAATGAGAGCCAACTTTATAATTTAATACAAAAGCTTAAATTATAAAATTGACTCTCATCAATATCTTTCAACTTTTCCTAGTTAACCGTAACGGTTCTTTTGGGAACAGAAGTACATTCTGCACCATCTTTTTTAATTGTAACTTCAGCTTTGGCTTCATATGTTCCAGCCGCTGCGTAAGTATGTGTTACTGCAGTGCCAGTTCCTGTAGTTCCATCACCAAATGTCCATTTCACTCCAACCAAAGTTCCTGTTCCTGTGTACTCAACCGAGTAGTTCATTAACTTCGGATTAGTCGCATCGGTTGAATTGTGTATTTTAACAAAAATTGCTTCAGATAAACAATCAACTATTACCTCATCATCGTGCTTACTACAAGAATTGCTCATAAATACAGCCGCAATTACAACTAGAACAGATACAATCTTTTTCATTTTCGAAAATTTTAGTGGTTTATATCAAAATTAGTCTTTTAAGCTATACGAACAATTGATGGAAATCATAATCTATTTCCGAAAAACAATTTCAGTTCTTTCTCAATAATATCAAAAAACGATTTTAAATTATTGTTTTTTGGTGTCAATAAATACACAAACTCTTCGGGAACATGAAAACTATTCCAAACCAACTGCAATTTGTTTTCCTTGATATAATTTCTCGCGTTACAATTCCAAGTTGCTGCAATTCCATCATTTTTAGCCAAAAGTCTGAGCATTTCAGCTTCTGACGGAATAATATAATTTGGAACCATCGACGGTCTTTTTTTATTAAAAGCGTGAAGCCAAAATAGTTTTATATGTGGAATGCGAGCGTCGTGGCTGTACCATTTTTGAGCATTAAGCCATTGTTCTATTTCATTATAATTATCTGCCTTTAATTTCTGGCGGAATTCCGTTATGTCTAAAGAGGTTGGAGCAACTAGAATCAATTTAATCTTCCCTACTATTTCGTAAGTAGTATCAAAAGTGTCAAATCTTTTTGTGGTAATAGCAAAGTCTAATTTTTTAGCATCCACTAAAGCAAAAAGTTCATCATTTTCTGCAAAAGTAAAATCGATTAAATCAAACTTCGAAATTAAAAGATTTCCAATGCAGTCAAAAAGATGTTTTGAAACTCCAACAGAAATTAATCGGGTAGCATCTTCTGCCTTTGCACGAAAGCCAGTTTCGACACTTTCCAGACGATCAAGCGCATCTATTATCAAATTATTCAGTAACTTAGCGTATTCGGTTGGCTCTACCCCTTTTGACTTCCGATTAAATAATTTATTTCCAACGTGCGCTTCAAGCATTGAAATCTGCTGACTTACGGCAGGCTGACTCATAAACAACTCTTTTGCAGCGATCGAAAAATTACCATTTTTATAAACCGCTTTAAATGTTCTGTACCATTCTAGATTTACCATGATATAATTTTATTTATAACAAACATAGTTTATTTTATTTTTACTGATATCACTTTCGACGTAAATTTGTTCAAAATTTAATATTTATGAAGAAAATAGCATTACTCGCAATAGTTGCATTTACAGCTTTAAGCACATCTGCTGAAGCTCAAAAATCAAATAAAAAAGGGATGAAAAAAGTATTATTTGTTGTAACCAGCAATGATAAGCTGGGCAATACAGGAGAAAAAACAGGATTCTGGTCAGAAGAATTTGCTGCACCATATTATGAATTATTAGATCAAGGAGTTGATATTACCATTGCTTCTCCGCTTGGAGGCCAGCCGCCAATTGATCCAAAAAGTGCTGATCCAGCATCGGCAACTGAAGACACCAAACGTTTTGATGCCGATAAAGTTTTACAGGAAAAATTAAAAAATACTTTAAAACTTTCGACAGTAAACCAAAAAGATTACGATGCTGTTTTTTATCCAGGAGGTCACGGTCCGCTTTGGGATTTGGTCGAAGATAGAAACTCTATCGCTTTAATCGAATCTTTTTATACTCATAATAAACCTGTAGCTTTTGTTTGTCATGCTCCTGCTGTTCTAAAAAACGTAAAAGTAAACGGCCAATATTTAGTAAAAGGTAAAAAAGTTACCGGATTTACAAATGCCGAAGAAGAAGCGGTTGGTTTAACTAAAGTAGTTCCGTTTTTATTGGAAGATGCTTTAGCTTCAAATGGAGCCATTTTTTCTAAAGGAGAAAATTGGCAGCCTTACGCTGTTGCTGACGGACTTTTGATTACGGGCCAAAACCCTGCATCGTCTAAATTGGTAGCTGCAAAATTATTACAAGAATTGAAGTAAAGGTGCTAAGGGGCTGAGATACTAAGGTTCTAAGTTTTTCTAAAAACCTAAAAACTCAATCTCTTATTCACTAATTACAAAATAAAAATTAATAAATCACAATGTTAAGTTTCTGAATTTACGTTTCAACAAAAAACTTAGAACCTCAGAACCTTAGCATCTTAGAACCTAAAAAAAAATGCTAAACTTTGAATTATACAATCCGACAAACTTGGTTTTCGGAAAAGGACAAATTGAAAAACTTTCGACTTTAGTACCAAAAGATGCAAAAATTCTTTTGGCTTATGGCGGTGGAAGTATATTTAAAAATGGTATTTATGACCAAGTAATCAACAATCTTAAAGGTTTTGAAATTGTAGAATTTGGCGGAATCGAACCAAACCCAAGATTTGAAACTTTAATGAAAGCGGTTGATGTGATTAAAGCAGAAAAAATCGACTTTATTTTGGCTGTTGGTGGCGGATCTGTAATTGACGGTGTGAAATTTATTTCGGGAGCTGTTCATTTTGAAGGAAATCCGATTGACATTTTACAGAAACGTATTTTGATTAAAGAAAATGCAATGCCTTTTGGAACTGTTTTAACGCTTCCAGCAACGGGAAGCGAAATGAATTCTGGATACGTGGTAACAATTGAAGCAACTCAGGAAAAATTATCTTCTGGCGGAAGTGCTTTATTTCCACAATTTTCTATCTGTGATCCGACTGTAATTTCTTCTTTACCAAAAAGACAGATCGAAAACGGAGTTGTAGATGCCTACACGCACGTAATGGAACAATATTTAACATATCCTACAGATGCATTTCTTCAGGATCGAATTGCCGAAGGAATTTTACAGACTTTAATTGAAGTTGGTCCTGGAGTGGTAAAAAACCCAACCGATTATACTTTGGCTTCTAATTTTATGTGGAGCTGTACAATGGCTTTAAACGGATTAATTCAGAAAGGTGTTCCAAGCGATTGGGCAACACACATGATTGGTCACGAATTAACAGCTCTTTACGAAATTGATCATGCTAGAACTCTGGCTGTTATTGGTCCGAATTTGTATAAAGTGATGTTTGAAACTAAAAAAGCAAAATTAGCACAATACGGACGAAGAATTTTCAACTTAACAGGTTCTGACGAAGAAGTAGCAAAAGAAGCCATCAACAAAACAGTGGAATTTTTTCATACAATGGGAATGGATACCAAACTTTCGCAATACACAAATGATTATTCTAAAACAGCCGATTTTATTGTAAATCGTTTCGACGAAAGAGGCTGGAAAGGTCTTGGCGAAAACCAACTGATAACTTTAGATAAGGTAAGATCTATTGTTGAACTTTCGTATTAGTCACAGTATTCAGTAACAGTTTTCAGTTTTGAGTATAACTGAAAACTAAAAATAAAAAAGGCGTTCTTAACAAGTTTAGGAACGCCTTTTCAAAATACTAAAACAAAACTAACTAACTCAATTTTTTTTAAATTCATTAAAATTCTAATTTATAAATTGTTATAACGCACGCGAAATGCTTTTTATTGTTCGTGAATTAAAAAAATATTTTAGTCTTAAACTTCTTGAAAGTCATTGCAATTAAAGAGGTTTGCCAAATTTCTTAAAGCAGATTTTGCTTTATTAGCACATTATTAAGTACTTTTGTTTCAAATTAATAAAATAATGAGCGAAAAGTTAAAGTTTGCAGTAATTGGAGGAGGAAGTTGGGCAACGGCAATTGCCAAAATGCTGTGTGTGAATCTTTCAGAAATTGCGTGGTATATGCGTAATGAATCTGCAATTGAACATCTCCAGAAATATAAACACAATCCTAATTATTTAAGTTCTGTTGAATTTGACACCAACAAACTTAAACTGACAAGCAATATAAACGAAGCAATAGAATATGCAGATTATATCATTTTTGCAATTCCGTCAGCTTTCTTAGATGCCGAATTAAAAAATATGACCGTTTCTCTAGCCGATAAAATTATTTTTTCTGCTATTAAAGGAATTGTTCCTGAAACGAGTTTAATTGTTGGCGAACATTTCCACATTCAATATGATATTCCATATTATAATATTGGAGTTATAACAGGTCCTTGTCACGCTGAAGAAGTGGCTTTAGAAAGACTTTCTTACCTAACAATTGCGTGTGGTGATCCTGATAAAGCTAAAATGGTAGCAAAATCACTTTCCGGAAATTATATTAAAGCCAAAATTTCAGACGACATTATCGGAACTGAATATGCCGCGATGCTGAAAAACATTTACTCTATTGCTGCCGGAATTGCTCACGGTTTAGGATATGGCGACAACTTTCAGTCAGTTTTAATGAGTAATGCAATTCGCGAAATGAAGAAATTCATCAGAAAAGTGCATAAAATGAAACGTAACATTAACGATTCGGCTTATTTAGGCGATTTATTGGTTACAGGATATTCCGTTTTCTCTAGAAATAGAATGTTCGGAAACATGATTGGAAAAGGATATACTGTAAAAAGTGCCATGATGGAAATGAGCATGGTTGCCGAAGGTTACTACGCAACAAAAAGTGCTTATAAACTAAATCAAGGCTACGGAGCAAAAACACCAATTATAGACGCTGTTTATGCGGTTTTATACGAAGGAAAAGATGCCAAAACGGTTTTCAAGAAATTGACTGAGTCTTTGGATTAGTTTTAGTTAAAAGATGCAAGAAGCAAGAGAAAAGACTTCAATGTTGAGATAAAAAAAGAGCCAAACTGAATTTCAGTCTTGGCTCTTGCTTCTTTATTTCATTTAAGTCTTAATATAGTCTTTCCTCTTGCTTCTTTCCTCTTTAAAACTCTATTTCACCATAACCCCTTCAACAAACAAAATCGGCACTTCTTCCGTATTGTTTTCGTCAAGCGAATTGGCTTTAAAAATAAACTTCTTATCGTACAAAGTATTTCCGATGAAGAAAGTTACCATAAACTCGTTATTAAGCGCTAAAAGGCTTTTTTCTACCAATTCTATCTTCACAACAGAAACCGAAGGAACTTCAACAAAAGCATGACGCAGAATTGACGTTTTTTTCATTTCACCATCAATAGTTCCAAACGCTTTTGAAACCACCATAACGCTGTCTAAATTAAAATCACTGTCATTAACCAAGTAAGCGTACCATACTTTTTCCATAAAATCGTCGCTCCATTCCTGCACCGCTGCAAGAAATACATTTTCAACTTCTGGAATTATTATATCTTTTTTCATATGAGTCAAAAGTTTTAAAGTGTAAAGTCGAAAGTCAAAAGCCATCACTCTGAGACTTTTGACTTTCGACTTTACACTTTATGACTTAAATTAAATATTTGCTTTAAACTGCTCTAAGAAACGAACATCATTTTCGTAAAACATACGAATATCGCCAATTTGGTATAAAAGCATTGCAATACGCTCCACTCCCATTCCGAAAGCAAATCCGTTGTATTCATCTGGATTGATATCACAGTTTTTCAAAACGTTTGGATCTACCATTCCGCAACCTCCAATTTCTAACCAGCCTGTTCCTTTTGTGATACGGTAATCCGTTTCTGTTTTTAGTCCCCAATAGATATCAATCTCAGCACTTGGCTCTGTAAATGGGAAATAAGATGGACGAAGACGAATCTTAGATTTTCCGAACATTTCTTTTGTGAAATAAAGCAAAGTCTGCTTCAAATCGGCAAAAGACACATCTTTGTCAATGTACAATCCTTCCACTTGATGGAAAATACAGTGTGAACGAGATGAAATTGCTTCGTTACGGAAAACGCGTCCTGGAGAAATCGTACGAATTGGCGGTTTATGATTTTCCATATAACGCACCTGAACAGATGATGTATGCGTACGCAACAACACATCAGGATTGGTCTGAATGAAAAATGTATCTTGCATATCACGTGCCGGATGATACTCTGGCAAGTTCAATGCTGTAAAGTTATGCCAATCGTCTTCGATTTCTGGTCCTTCAGAAACGTTGAATCCGATATTAGCAAAAATATCGATGATTTGATTTTTAACGATAGAAATTGGGTGACGAGAACCAATAATTACGGGTTCTGCCGCACGCGTTAAATCACCAAAAACTCCTTTAGACTCTTCTTTGCTTTCAAGTTCTTCCTGAATAACTCTTACTTTTTCTTCAGCAACAGCTTTTAAAGTATTGATTACTTGTCCAAAATCTTTTTTCTGGTCGTTTGGAATATTTTTAAATTCAGTAAAAAGTTCTTTCAGCAAACCTTTACTTCCTAAATATTTAATACGGAATTGTTCTAACGATTCTTTATTTTTCTCATTAAAGGCTTTAGCTTCCTCTATGTGCTGTTTTATCTTATCTATCATTTTCCTTCGATAATTGAGAGTACAAATTTAGTGTTTTTAGTTGAAAGTGTGCGGTCTCAGTCGCAGTTTTAGGTTTTCCTTAAATTATTTTATCAGATTTAACTTTTCTTCAACTTGTTTAATCTTTACATGCCAATAATCTAAACCTTCCTGATTGGTTACTATCTCCTTTTTGTAATTAGGAGAAATACTGCTTAGTTTATGCCAGTTTTTATTTAAATCCCGTTCTTTTTCTTGTTTTGTTGTGGGTTCAATTCTGCTACGCCAAAAGTTCATATTTTCAAGATACCTTTTTTTTATGTCTTCAAAATACTCAATTAGTTTTTCTTTTGAACTCGGAATATAGCCAGGCCCGCTGCAACCGCAGGAGTGAAACGTAATGCCTACAGAAAATAAACTTTTAATATGCTCCCATTTTTTGACATCTTCTTTTTTAGGCGATTCAAAATCTAGTCCCATATTAGCCATAAATTCTCCGCATTGTGGACATTTGGCTTCAAAAACCGATGCCTCTCCTTTTTTCACATCAACCATCAATCTTCTTTTAAAGGTCTTTCGACAATTAAAACAAGCATAATGAGGCTTATAAGATGTCATTGCGTATCTGCACATTTTTTTAGTGGTCAGTGGTCAGGTTTTTAGTGGCCAGTATTCCGTTTAAAGCGCTGAACACTTGGCAACTGAATACTGAACACTTAAAAAAAAAATCTACTCAATAAGTTTTCTTTCTAAAAAATAACTCACAATAGCTTCTTTCATTAAAACCGATTGTTCACCGGCTTTTAACGGCGGTAAATTTTCTTTTACTTTGTAATGAGGCCAGCCTTCGTCGTCGAAATATTCGAATTCATAAAATCCGTATGGTTCTAACAATCGACAGATAGCAATGTGCATTAAATTCAGTTTTTCGTCTTTTTTATATTCACGGTGTACTTTTCCGTACTCCTGAACTCCGATTAGGTAAATTATGGCATCCAAATCTAGATCTTCGCCTTGCGAAAATTGATTGGAAAGTATATCAACGAGCTTTTCCCAGCGCTCTTTTAATTGTGTATCTCTAGACATTTAATTTATGATTTTAGATTGTAGATTTTAGATTGCTGATTTAAAAATCACTTCTGAAGGGGGCAGAATGCAATCTGAACTCTAAATTTGATTTGCAAAGATACAGAGTTCAAACTCAATGTACCTAAAAAAAATAAATACATCGAAAAACAGAACTGCAAAAACCTCTCAACCTTTGTCAATATGAACTTTTGAACCTAAAAAAAGATATATCTTTGCGCCTCATTAAACACAAAACCAAACATGAGTTTTTTTGATATTATTGTAGCCGCACTTTTAGGATACAGTTTGTACAAGGGCATTAAAAATGGACTTTTTGTAGAAGTTGCTTCTTTTATTTCTTTGCTATTAGGAATTTATCTTGCCATTAAATTTTCTTCGTTAATGACTGGATGGATTTCAAAACATGTTTCGTGGAATCCAACCAACATTCAGATTACGGCTTTTATCTTAACTTTTATTCTTGTTGTAATTGGTGTTTATTTCTTAGCGAAAATATTAACGGGAATCGCCGATTTTGCCATGTTAGGCTGGATGAATAAACTTGGTGGTGGATTTTTCAGAATTTTAAAAACGATTCTTATTCTAAGTATTTTTATTGCTTTGTTTGAGAAAATCAATTTCAATAATACATTCGCTAAAAAGGAAACTTTAGATAATTATATTTTTTATAATCCAGTAAAAAAAGTCGCTGCTTTTGTATATCCTTCAATAGAAAAATGGTACGAGACTTTTAAAAAAGAACATTCTGAAAAGCCAGAAGAAGAAAAAGAACGGAATATAGACAAGGAATAATTTATTTTGTGATGAATTTATATACCGCTCCGCTGGAGCTCCTGATATGAAATCTCTATTTTTTCTATAAACATTTCGTTTCTCCGAAACTATTTTTAATAACTTATAGAAAACATCACATTTTCAAATATTTGCAAGAAATATTTTATCTTGCTCCGTATTTCCAACAACCGATTTTAACCAAAAATCTAAACCATGTTGTACTTAACGGGCATTATAATTACGTTTTTTCTGGTTGCGATTCTAGCAAGTAAAAAAGACAAAAGTGAAGCAGATAAAATTCTAGCGCTTTGGCTGTTTTTTACAGGTTTTCATTTGTTTTTATATTATCTGCATTATAATAAAGACTTTGCTTCGTTTCCATTTTTACTGGGTTTTGAACTTCCAATGCCTTTATTACAAGGTCCTTTTTTGTATTTATACACTTCTGCTTTGACTAATCAAAATCAGTATAAAAAATACAATTGGATTCACTTTTTACCCTTTGTAATCGCTGTTTTAGTTTTGATGCCGTTTTTCACTTTATCCTTTCAAGAAAAGCTAAAGATTTTTCAGAATGACGGAAAAGGATATGAAAATCTGATTCTGATTTTGTACAGCACGATTTTAATTTCCGGCATTACGTATGCATTACTTTCGCTTCAAAAACTTTCCAAACATCGAAGAAACATTTCCGATCAGTTTTCTTTTAATGAAAAAATAAATCTTCGCTGGCTTCAATATTTAATTTTCGGGTCGAGTATAATCTGGTTAGTTGTGATTTTTTATGAAGATAAATATATCTTTTCGGTGGTTGTTTTTTATCTGATGTTTATTGGTTATTTCGGCATCAAACAAGTCGGGATTTTTACCAATCAAACAATTCCTGTGAATGCAGTTTTAAACATTCCTTCCAATCAAAATATCGAAATTGAAAACACATCAGAAAAAATCAAATATGAAAAATCAAGTTTAAGCTCAGCTGAACTGCAGTCTATTCATCAAAAATTGACTGAAATTATGAAGACTGAAAAACTCTATAAAAATCCTGATTTGACTTTGGCAGAATTATCACAGAAACTAAATATTCATCCAAATGTATTATCACAAGTTATTAATTCAGCCGAAGAAAAAAACTTTTACGATTACATCAATTTAAAACGAGTAGAAGAATTCAAAAAACTAATTCTTCTGCCCGAACATCAAAAATTCACTTTACTTTCTATTGCTTTTGAATGTGGTTTTAATTCGAAAACAGCTTTTAACCGAAATTTCAAAAAAGCAACTGGACTTTCTCCTTCTGAATATTTGAGATAAGTTTTTTTAATCTCGCAGAGTCGCAAAGTTTTATTTTAAAAAACTTAGTGCCTTTGTGGCAAATTTTAACTTCAAAACCTAGAACCACCTTACAAGTTGGGGCGACCAGCATAATATTGGAGCACATCTTTGCAGAAATTTTAATCAATTCTTGCAATGAAAACCAATTTACTTTACTCAGCCGTAATCGCTATCTCGATTTTCTTTTTTATGGGATGCGAAAACGAAAAAAACATTGACGAATCTGGAAATTTAGTTCCTAAAACAGTCGATGAAGATCCATCAATTCCTTCGATTTTTGTAGACGGAACACAATTACATTCCGAAACTTTTGGAAATCCAAACGATCCAATGCTAATCTTTTTGCACGGTGGTCCCGGCTCCGATTACCGAAACGGATTAAATGTACAGCAATTAGCCAAGGAGGGTTTTTATGTCATTTTTTACGATCAACGAGGTTCGGGATTATCAAAAAGACATGATAAAAAAAGTTATTCGATTCAATTAGTTTTGGATGATTTAACCGAAGTCATCAAATATTATAAAACTTCTCTCAATCAAAAAGTTTTTCTCTTTGGTCATTCTTGGGGCGCGATGCTCGCGTCTGCTTATGTCAACCAATATCCAAGTTCTATAAACGGAGTAATTCTAGCCGAACCAGGGGGACTCAATAAAAAATTGCTCGATGAATATGGAGAAATAAGCCGCAAAATCAATATTTTTTCTGAGGTTACGAGCAATCTTTTATATGTAGACCAGTTTATAACGGGAAAAGAAAATCAGCATGCCATTTTAGATTATAAATACGGAATTTCTTCGAGTTTTACTTATGCGAAAGGAAATGATGAAGATATTCCAGGTCCGTCACCGTTTTGGAGAATTGGCACAACAGTTTTGGAAAGTTTTATTGATATTTCTGAAAATGAAGGATTCGATTTCACCACAAATTTGGACCAATATCAAACGAAAGTTTTGTTTTTATACGGCGAATTGAACAAATCTTACGGATTGGCTTTTGCCCAAAAAGAAGCCGCTTATTTTCCAAATTATGAAATTGCAGAAGTCAAAGGAACGGGACACGAAATGATTTATTTCAAATGGGAAAATGTCGAGCCTTTAGTATTGAATTATTTAAATAATCTAAAATAATTCGGCCATGAAAGCAATAATAGCACTAATCATATTTCTCATTTCGCTTCTTACTTCTCACATTTCACAAGCACAAGCAATTAACTGGAAAAGTCTTCAAGAAAATCAAAAATACATTTTGAATGTAAATGCCGGCTGGGATTACAGTTTTGTTTATGGATTGAGTTATGGCTATCATTTAAAAACAAAAATCCCAATTATTTTGGAGAGTTCCATTTCTCTAGCATCAGGTGAAGTTATTTTTGATGATTTTAAAACTAAAATCGGCGGACAGATGAATGTTTATCAAATTGAAAATTTTCGTTTTAATGTATTACTACACGGAATTTATAGACTATACGGCAATCCATTAGTAACACTTCAGAATTTTGGTGCCGATGCTTCGACAACTATTGGTTATTATAAGCAAAAATGGTTCATTGCTGGAGAATTTGGTTTTGATAAAGCAATTGTTACCCATTTTAAACATTCTGATATTTACAAGGACGTTTATCCCAATGTAAAAAATGGTTGGTACGAACCCACAACAGGAGGGAATTTCAATTTCGGAGTTCAAGGCGGCTATTCTTTTAACCGCAGTGACATCACGTTACGAGCAGGAAAAGTAATGAATGAAGATTTCAAAAGTACACCGTTAATTCCGTTTTATGTGCAATTAGGGTATAATTATAAATTAGATTAAGTACTACAAGGACGAGATATTTGTAGAAAATTATGTCCAATGTTAGAGAGCCTCAGAGAGGCTAAATATTTATAGAAATCCAATTACGTAAAGTCAAAGAGCTCCAGCGGAGCGATATGTAATTTTTCATAATCAAATATGTCACTCCGCTGGAGCTTTATATCGCAAATATCTATTTTATTCTATAAATATTTCGCTTCTCCGAAGCTTAACTAAAAACACAAAACCCGACAGGTTTTAAAAACCTGTCGGGTTTAACTATAAAATTGGATATAGAATTTAAATATCGATTTCTATACTTTCTCCTTTTTTCAAAATAATTTCTTTTTTATAATTACCGAAAACTAAAGTTGTTTTTCCCCCTGTTTTAGAAGAGATTATAGCATGAGTTACATTTTTATCATTCCACGTCATTTCAATTTCAAAACCGCCTCTTGCACAGATTCCTTTTACAGAACCTTCTGACCAAGCATCTGGCAAAGCTGGAAGTAATCGAATTTCGTTTTCATCCGACTGAACCAGCATTTCGACAACTGCTGCTGCGCCACCAAAATTACCATCAATTTGAAATGGCGGATGCGCATCGAATAAATTCGGATACGTTCCTCCTCCTCTTCTTGGTTTTTCTGTTTTCTTTCCGTCTGGATCCACGTAGCGAAGCAATTCACGATACATTTTATAAGCACGATTTCCGTCCCAAAGTCTTGCCCAAAGATTGATTCTCCAGCCTTTTGACCAGCCTGTGGTTTCGTCTCCTTTTATTTCTAAAGTCTTTTTTGAAGCTTCTGCCAAATCTGGAGTTTTCAAAGGTGTGATATGATCGCCGGGGAAAAGTCCGAATAAGTGTGATTGATGGCGATGTTTCGGTTCGTTATCGTCCCAATCAAAATACCATTCCTGAAGATTTCCTTTTTTACCAATTTGATACGGATACAGTTTTGAAAGCGCTGTTTCTAGTTTTTTTCTGAAGTCAGCATCAGTGTTCAGCACTTTTGAAGCTTTTATCGTTTTATCAAAACATTCGCGAATCATGGCTAAATCGGCAGTTCCTCCGTAAAGTGTTGCACCCACAAAGCCATCAGCCAGTTTATATTGATTTTCTGGCGAAGTCGATGGTGAAGTAATTAAATTTCCGTTTTTATCGGTAATCAACCAGCCTAAACAAAATTCGGCCGCGCCTTTCATCAACGGATATCCTTCTTTTTTCAAATAGGATAAATCTTGTGTAAAAGTGTAATGTTCCCAAATATGAGTGCTCAACCATGCTTGCGCCATTGGCCAGCACGCCCACATTGGATCTTCTTTTCCAAACTGTCCAACCGGATTAGTCATTGCCCAAATATCTGAATTATGCGCTGCCGCCCAGCCTTTATCTACTCCGTAAAAAGTCTTTGCCGTAACTTTTCCTGTTACCGAAAGGTTTTTAATGAAACTTAAAAGTGACGAATGCATTTCTGAAAGATTGGTATTTTCTGCCAGCCAGTAATTTTCTTCCAGATTGATATTCATCGTATAATTACTGCTCCAAGGCGGACTTAAATGCGGATTCCAAAGTCCTTGCAAATTGGCTGGAACGCCCAAAGTTCTTGATGAGCTTATTAATAAATAACGTCCGAAATTGAAATATAGAATTTCGAGATTTTTATCTTCTTTTCCGTCAGCATAACGCAATAAACGTTCGTCTGTCGGCAAATCTGGAGCGGTTGTTTTTCCTAAATCTAAATTGACACGATTGAAGAATTTTTGGTAATCAGCAATGTGGGATTCTTTTAGTTTATCGAATGCTTTTGCATAGGCATTGTTCAGATTTTGCAAAGCAATCGAAACATCATCTAAACCTTCTGACGCTGGATTTTTATCAAAACCATTAAAACTTGTTGCGACAGAAACGAAAATAATCGCCTCTGTTGCGTCTTTTAAGCTCAACGTTTCTCGAGAACTTGTAACCGTTCCGTCTGTTTTTTTGATTTGAACTAAACCTGTAAATCTTGTTCCTCTTTCTTTTAAGCTCAAATATTTTGGGGAAACATTATATCCTGCGTTTTCATGAATTGGCGCAGAACCTCTTAATACCAAAATATTGTTTCGCACTTCGACATTGGATTGTAAAAGGCTTTTTAGATTAATATCGAAATTTAAAGCTCCTTTTTGATCGGCTGTCAATTTGATAATCATGACTTTATCTGGAGCCGATACGAAATATTCGCGTGTATATTTTATACCTGCCATTTCATAACTTACTTTTGAAATAGCGTTCGAAAGATCCAATTCTCTATGGTAATTAATTGCTTTTCCTTTTTCGGAATTATTGATTTCTAAAGTTCCTAAAGGCGCATACGATTCGGAATTTTTTCCCTGAACTTTCTTGTTGAGTTCTTCTGCCAGTTTGTAATTTTCGTTTTTGAATGCTTCACGAATTGCCGGAATATTTTTGTACGCTTCTGGGCTCATATTCGCATTTACGGGTTCGCCCGACCAAAGTGTAATATCATTCAAATAAATTTTATCTGAATTGGCTCCTCCAAAAACGGTTGCTCCCATTTTTCCGTTTCCTAAAACCAAGCTTTCTTCAAAGAATTCTGCGGGTTGTTTGTACCACAAAACATTTTTAGATTGCGCAGAAATGTTTGTATAATAAGATGTTAGAAGTAAAATGAAAAATGTTTTTATAATGATTTTTGAATTCATAGGCTTGTTATTTTGAATCATGTTTTTTACATCTGGTATTTCTGCAATCTTGTCATTCCGAGGAACGAGGAATCACACTCGTAAATCGACAAAGATAGGTAATTCACTTTGTTGAATTTCTAGTGTGATTCCTCGTTCCTCGGAATGACAAACAAAAGCGTTAATTAATATTTTACGCGCGTGAGGGATAGGAGCAAGCTACCGAAGTAGCGCGGATAGCCCGACCGTAGCGAGATAAGAAGGCGTATAAACGCAAAATATATTTGCCTTCTTATCTCGGTACGGTCACGCCCAAATAATTATTTACTCACTTTATACTTCTCATTCGCCGTTAGCATTTCCCAATTATCCGTTCTAAATGGCGATGCAGGGAATTTTTCTTTATTAAAAAGATTAATTGCTGTGTCGTCATCTGCCCAACCGTAATGCACTGCAACTGGATTTTGAACTTTATCGCTAGAAACGATTATTCTGTTGTCTTTAATTATCGCTTTCGCGGAATGAAAAACTTTGTCTGAACCTGCAATTTCGAAACCTTCTAATTCATCGTTATTTGGCGTTGACAATCCGCTGCCGATGTTATCGAAAGTAAGAATAATTTCGTTTCCTTTTATTATTTGAGATTTATAAGTTGGTCCGCTGTGAACTTGTTTTTTGCCGTAAATGTTATTCAGCGCAATCGCTGCCAAACGCAAACCAATGTCTTGTTTGTTTGTTGGATGAATGTCTTTTGCATTTCCAATATCAGTTGTAACAGCCATTCCAGTATTTGGCAATTTTAAAGTTTGAGATTGTGCTTCGCGAAGTTCTGCCCAACGGCTTCCTTTTTGGCTGTTTCCTCCGAATTCATCAAAAGTGGATAATTGAACGAAATAAAAAGGGAAATTTCCTTGTTTGAATTTACTTCTCCAATCGTTTATCATCAATGGAAATGACTTTTTGTATTCTGCCGCTCTCCAAACATTGGCTTCTCCTTGATACCATAAAACACCTTGCATCGCATAAGGCACTAACGGATTTACCATTGCATTGTACAATAATGACGGATAACTGTTTGGTGAAACCTCGATTCTTACTTTTACAACGTTGAATTTCCAAAGTCCTTCAAGCGGTACATTTGAATCTTTAAAATCGATTTTTAAATCTGCTGGATCGCCATAAATTCCGCCACCGCCACTGTAATCTGTAATTCTTACTGCGATCACGTTTGTTCCTTCTTTTAAAACGTTTGCCGGAATTTTGTAGACTCTTTTGGCATCCCAAAGATTGTTTGTTCCAACTTCAACTCCGTTTACATACGTTTTGTCTTCGTCATCGACTTTTGCTAAATGTAAAACAGCTTCCTTTTTGGCTTGTTCTGCGGTTAAAACAATCGTTTTTCGCATCCAGACAATTCCGTCGATATTGCCAATTTGCTGGTTTTCCCAAAGTGAAGGCACTTTTATTTCTGGCCAGTTTTTGTCTTGAAAATTTGGATTCTTAAATTGCTCTTCGTTTTCCATCGAAACATCAAAACCTTGCACTTTTTTAAGATTGTCTAAAACCGACTTTTTATACGTTTCAAAAATGGCATTGATATCTACTGTTGGAACATCGGCAATCATGGCTTTAAAATCGGGACTGTTTTCGAAAGCTTCACGGCTTGTCCAAGTCTCCACATTGGTTCCGCCCCAAGAAGTATTGATAATTCCGATTGGAATTTTTAATTCTGAATATAGTTTTCTGGCGAAATAATAACCAACTGCAGTAAAGTTGCCAACATTTTCTTTGTTGGCTACTTCCCATTTTCCTTGCTTTAAATCGTCTTTTGGAGTTCCGCTTAAATCTTGGGCAACACCAAAATGACGAATCATTGGATAATCTGCACTGCTGATTTCTTTTTCAGAATTCATGGTTTTGAAAACCTGAAATTCCATATTCGATTGTCCACTGCAAATCCAAACTTCGCCAACCAAAACATTTTTGATTGTGATTGTATTTTTTCCGATAATAATTAATTCGAATGGTCCACCAGCTTTTTCAGCAGCCAAATTTACCGTCCATTTTCCGTTTTTATCGGCTATTGTTTTCTTGATTTGTTTGTTGAAATGAATTTCTATGCTTTCATTCGCCTCCGCAAAACCCCAAATCGGAATTTGTTTGTCTCTTTGGAGTACCATTCCGTCAGAGAATATTAAAGGCATTCTTATATTAGCATTAGCTAAAACACTAATTAACAGAAAAATAAATATTATATTCTTTTTCATTTTTTTAATTTAAATATTTTTTAACCATATAAGTGATATAAGTTATTTTAAGTTTTTAGCTACAATTGTGCTTAAATTTATTTATATCACTTATAGGATTTAACCACATTTTTTTATTTTAATCCGTCTATTAAAGCGTTTAAAGCTTGTGTATCGAAGACCGTATTATTGGTTCTATTCATGATTCCGAAACCGTTGTTTCCTAGGCTTCCTTCATCCCAATAAAAAGGTAATAATCCGTTTGCTTTTGCTGTTTTTACTACCGTTTTTAAATAATACGCTCTTGAATTTAAATGTAAAGTCAGCGCATCTCCCGTTAAAGTTGTTCTACGGATGGCTCCAAATTCTCCCAATAACACTGGAATTCCTTTGTCTACAAATTGAGTTTTCATCAGTTTAAAGTTCTTCTCTAAATCGGCTTCTTCTCCCCAAGTTGCATTTCGTTCTGTATCGGTTGTAGAATGAAATCCTGATCCCCAATAATAGAACATTTTGCCCCAAGTTTCGTCTTTGGTTAAACCAGCAAAATTCCATGGAGAATAGTAATGCACTTCAACCATCATTCTGCCTGTAACTTTATCTACTGGCAATGTAGTCATTAATTTGTTCGTTTTTTCAATGTCTGTCGTTGGACCTTGCACGACTAAAACACGAGTGGCGTTTTTTCCTCCTGTAGAACGAACTGCATCGATAAAAGTCTGGTGATAAGAGGTTAAAACTGCCATTTGCGTAGCATCTTCAACCGCTGGTTCGTTGGCGCTTGCAAAAAGTAAATGTTCGTCGAAACCTCTTAAATGTGTTGCGATTTGTTCCCAAAACGCTTTCTGTTTGGCATTGTTTTCTACTTTTTTAGCTTCTGTAATATTATTTTCCAGCCAGCCACCATCCCAGTGAATGTTTACGACAACATACATATCGTTATCAACACAATATTGTACGACTTCTTTCACTCGGTTTAACCAATCAGTTTTGATTTTAGCTGTTGCAGCATTTTCTAAATTCTGATTCCAAGAACACGGAATTCTTACCGCATTGAAACCATTTGCTTTTACGGCATCAATTAAGGCTTTAGTCACTTTTGGATTTCCCCAAGCGGTTTCGCCTCCAGTTGCTTCCAACGTATTTCCGATATTCCAGCCTAATTTAATTTTTGCTGCCAATTCAACCGCAGAACTTCCCATTCCTGACGCATCAGCTGCAATTGGGTTGGTATTATAACTTGGATATAAACCTGTAGCAACTGTTGCAGCAGTCTGTAAAACTGCTATCGTAACCGTTTTTGCCTCATTTGAACTTAAAGTGACTGAAGCTGTTCTAGCAGCATTTTCTGTATTTGCTGAAGCTGTTATTCTAACAATAACACTTCCTTTTACTCCTGTTGTCTGACTCACTTTTACCCAGTTTGCAGAACTGGCCAAAGTCCAGCTTGAAGCTTCTGAATTAATAGTGATATCCGAAGTGTTTTCTTTGCTGTCAAAATCAATTTTGGCTGTGCTTGCCGTTAATGATTTTATCGTATTTTCTGGAGTAGTTTCTTTATCTGAACTGCAAGCTAAAACGCCTAAAAATGCAAAACATAAAATAAAGCTCAAGCAGTAATCTTTAATTGTTTTTTTCATTTGGTTTGGTTTAAGTTAAGTGTAAGTTTTTAAAATCAACGCCAGCTTTTAATGGGCTGGCGTTGATAGTTTGGTTATTTTATAGCAATAACAATTTATTTAACTGTTACCTGAATTTCTTTTTTAATATCTCTTGAAGAAGTTCCTAACTTAATAGTATATTTTCCTGGCTCAACTGTCCATTTTTTAGCAGCAACATCATAATATGCCAATTCTTTTACTGGAACTTTGATTGTTACTTTTGCTGAACTTCCAGCTTTTACTTCTGCTTTTTTGAATCCTTTTAACTCTTGTGCTGCACGAGTAATTTTAGAATCAGATTTTGCAGTATATAATTGTACTACTTCTTTACCGTCTACCTTTCCTGTGTTTTTAACGTCAACTGTAACTTCAATTACGTCGTTTTGAGCGTACGAATCTTTATTTGCTTTTGCATTATCAAGTGCAAAAGTTGTGTATGATAATCCGTAACCAAAAGGATATAATGGCGCTACGTTTTTAGTGTCAAACCAACGATATCCAATTAAGATTCCTTCCGCATAATTTACAGTTTTGTCTCCAGGGAAACTGTTTGTAGCGTGTGCAGGAGAATCTTTTAATGCAACTGGCATTGTCCAAGGTAATTTTCCTGAAGGATTTACTTTTCCTAAAATAACATCAGCCAAAGCATTTCCACCTTCAGATCCATTGAACCAGCTCCAAACCAAAGCAGAAGATTTTTTGCTTACTTCATTAATATCAAAAGGAGCACCAGCCACCATTACAACGATCGTTTTTGGATTAGCTTCTATTACTTTTTTGATTAATTCTTCTTGTCCGAAAGGCAAATGTAAATCTCTTCTATCCGAAGCTTCTGTTTCGTAATCACGGTTTGAACCCGCAAAAACAATTGCTACATCTGAGTTTTTAGCTGCATCAACTGCTTCTTGAACTTTTGCTGGATCTAATTGATCAATTGTAACAGGGCCATTAGCCGTAATATTTCCTAAGTTTCCTCTGTTCTTTTTATCGTAACGCTCTAAATATCCTTCCGCATAATTGATTTTGATTGATGAAGGCAATCTGTTTTTAAGACCATCAAGAGGCGTAACTTCTCTTTTTGTTTTTACTCCAGCTCCAAATCCACCAAGAGCATTTTTCTTAGTTGCATTATTTCCAATTACAGCGATAGATTTTACTCCGTCTAGTTTTAATGGCAATGCATTGTTTTCGTTTTTCAATAATACAATTGCTTCTGCAGCAATTTTGTAAGCGTCTTGATAATGTGCTTCGGTTGCGATACTTCCTTTTGCACGCTCGCCTCCGCCCATTGCTTTTACTTGGAATAAAACTCTTAAAATACGTTTTACATGCAGATCAATTTCTTTTTCAGAAACTTCTCCAGATTTAACCGCAGCGATTAATTTATCGGCTAAGAAAAATTCATTGAAAGGTTTTGGTGTTCCCATTTCAATATCTAAACCGTTTTTCAAAGATTTTGCTGTAGAATGAACCGCAGCCCAATCTGAAACTACAATTCCTTTGAATCCCCATTCGTCACGAAGGATTTTATTTAACATATAATCGTTCTCACATAAATATTCGCCTCTGAATTTATTGTAAGCGCCCATTATACTGTAGGCTTTTGCTTCTTTTACCGAAGCTTCAAAAGCTGGAAGATAAATTTCGCGAAGTGTACGCTCGTCAATTTGTACATCTACAAAATCACGATTCGTTTCCTGATTGTTTGCTGCAAAGTGTTTTACACACGCCATTACATCTTTTTCTTGTAAACCAACAATCAAAGGCACGGCGATTTTTTTGTTTAAGAACGGATCTTCAGACATGTATTCGTATGTTCTTCCTCCAAGCGGTGTTCTTACCATATTGATGGCTGGCGAAAGCAACATGTCTTTGTCTCTTGCACGTAATTCTTCTCCTAAACTGGTTCCGAAAGTATGCGCCATTTCTGCATTCCAAGTTGCTGCCAAAGCGCCCCCTGCTGGGTAGTAAGTAGCAAAATCGTTTGTCCATCCTGCTGGAGCCCAATTGTCTCTTGAGATTTCTTCACGAACTCCCAATGGACCATCGGCCATTTTTAATTCTGGAATTCCTAAACGTTTTACACCTGCATTGGCAAACATACTGTTCCCGTGAAGCATTCCGATTTTTTCTTCTAATGTCATTTGCGAAATCAGTTTGTCGATTTCGGCATCATGGTCTGTACTTATTTCTTTTCCAACGTATTCTTCGGTCTGCGCCGAATTTGAAGCTATTGTCTGTGCATCATTTTTACATGAAGTAAAAAATGCAAAAACTAGAGCTGATGAAAGGAATATCATTTTGTTTTTCATAGATAGTTAGGTGTTTTTTGATTTAAAGATTTTTGATTCCTCACGCATCATCTCTAAATACCGTTAATACTATTTTTATGTTTGTGGTTTTCTCTCTATTATTGTTTAATTAAATTCAGCATTACAACATCATTTTCATTGATTTTAAATTCTCTGCTGAAAGTTCCTTTTCCGTCAATTGTAATTTTTTCTGTGGAAATCGGAGCACCATTATTTTTTTCTTTTATGGAATTGACTTGCTCACGTGTTAACTGACTTGGTTTGTTCATCGCCAGATAATCCGCGTAAGCGTCATTTACTTTGTAACCCACTTTGTAAATTTCCAATACATATTTTCCTTTCTGCATTCCATCCACTTCAATTTTCACTTTTCCTTTTTCTTTTGATGGAAGATCTTTTATATAATACGTTTGATTCAGTTCTTTATCGCCAGGATGTGTATTGGTAAAATCCCACAATAAAACCTGAACATCACCTTTTGCATTTTTGGAAATCCAAGAAGCTTTATCTGAATTTTGAAGTTCTGTTTCTCCCAATTTATTCAATAAATAATAAGAGAAATAGGCTGGTTTTTTAATTCCCTGCGTATTCAATAATCCGAAACCGCCATGAAAAGGCGTAAATCTTGGCCCCGCTTCTTCAAAAATATCCGTAAAAACCCAATATGACATAGAGTTTGCCGCGTTTCCAACTTGTTTTAATTTCTGCAAAATATAAGCTGCAGAATGATAACTGTCGTGAATTGGATCTGCCGGCGTGTAAGATGAACTCCATTCTGTGTAATGCAATTCAAGATTCGGTTTAGCCGACTCTGTAATCAATTTTCTAGAATTGATAATTTCACCACTTACACTCCATTCATCCTGATTTAAAATTGTTCCCGAAGTTCCAAATTCGTCCAAATAACCATGTTTCACTCCATAAGTATGCGTCGAAACAAAATCCATCGGAACATTATTCTTCGCACAAAAATCAATTGTTTCAGCAACCCAAGCAGAACCTGCCGTTGCTGGTCCACCAACTTTATAAGCTGGATTTACCTCTTTTACACCGCGAGCTGCATAATCGTATAATTTATAATATTCTTGCTGTGTGCTGCTCCAAAATCCTGGTGAAAGATTTGGCTCATTCCAAACTTCAAAATACCATGTTTTTACTTCTTCGTCTCCGTAACGTTCTTTAAAATGCTGCGTTAAATTTCGAACTAAATCTTCCCATTTTTTATAATCTTTTGGAGGCGTTACGTTCCCTTTCCACCAAAAAATAGTTTCTTTTCCGCTTGCTAATGCATTCGGCATAAAACCTAACTCTACAAATGGTTTCATTTTCAGACTTACAATATAATCAAACAAAACATCTACATATTGGTAATTATATTCTGGATTCCCTTTTTCATCTTCACGATAAACAGCCATGTCATCAGACAATAAACCATGAAAACGGATGTATTTAAAATCGCATTCTTTTTTTACCAATGCCAGTTGTTCCTGCCAGTCGGCACGAAGACCTTCATTTGCTCTTCCAGCACCGATGCATTCTTTGAACATGGTGTTTAATTTTCCTGCTTCTTTTTTGAAATCAACTTTTATGATTCGGTTTTCATTTTGCCCAAACGAATAGATTGAACTAAATAAAACTCCTGCTAGTATTAAAAGTTTTTTCATCTGAAAATGGTTTTGTTTATTTTTTGCCACTCCCGATAGCTATCGGGATAATAGGATTCTAACGGATTTTTTTCTCTCGCAGATTTAGGAGATCATCCAGATTTAAATCTTTTTAATCCTTTTAATCTGTGGCTAAATATTTTATTTTCTAACTATATGTTAGACGCACTGCAGTGCGTCTCTACAGATTACGTTGTGTATAATCATTGTGTTGAGTAAACCCGACAGGTTTTAAAAACCTGTCGGGTTTAACATCTAATAAAGACGCACTGCTGCGAGTCTCTATAGAAAATTAATAATTATAGCTTTTTAAATCTCACTGCTCCACCTCCAGCTCCGCCTAATTTCAATTGTAATTTGTCTGAAGCTTTTACAGTTTTCTTAGAGATTGCTACCGCTTCTGGATTGTGTGTTTGATCTGTTCCTTCTGCATCTACATAAATCTGTGCTTCATAAGTTGTATTTGGATCTAAGAATGATAATGAAACTTCTACATTTCTTGGTTTCTCATTTGTCAAAGTTCCTAGATACCAGTCGGCGCTGTTTCTGTCTTTTCTTGCTGTTGTGATGTATTCGCCAATTTTTCCTTCTAAGATTTTAGTGTCTTCCCAATCTGTTGGAACATCTTTTAAGAATTGTAAAGCTGGTTTTCCTTCGTAATTTTCAGGAAGATCTGCCAACATTTGAATTGGTGCATAAATCGTTACATACAATGCCAATTGCTGACCAACTGTTCCCTGAATTCTTTTTCCTGGATAACCTTGTTTTACCTCAACATCAAAAATTCCAGGCGTGAAATCCATTGGTCCAGAAAGTAATCTTGTAAACGGAATAATCGTTAAGTGGTTTGGTGGATTTCCTTCGCTCCAAGCGTTATATTCTTGACCGCGAGCTGCTTCTCTCGAAACCATGTTTGGATACGTTCTGCGTTCTCCTGTATCTTTTATCGATTCGTGGTATAAAACCGCTAAATCATATTGTGCTGCTTTTTCTAAAATGTATCTGAAATAATTTACTCCAAACTGCCCGAAGTGCATCTGTTTCATATTCAATTTAGAACCTACATGACCAATTTTCACCGTATGAATTCCTAGTTTTTTGTATAAAGCAAAAGCTTCGTCAACTTGTTTTAAATAGTTAATTAAGTTCGAACCAGTTTCATGATAACCAATTAATTCTACATCATGTTTTTTTCCATATTCAACCACTTTTTCTAAATCGAAATTGTCTGCGTTTTTTGTGAAGCTAAACATGTGCATACGGTTTTCATACCAACCTGGTGTCCAACCTTTATTCCATCCTTCGATCAATAAATGATGGAAACCTTCTTTTGCTGTAAAATCAATATATTCCTCGGCATGTTTTGTTGTTGCACCTTGTTTGTCGCTTTCCCAGAAAGTATATTTCCCAATGTGCATTCCCCACCAAATTCCTAAATATTTGTATGGTTTGAAATAGCTGTTTATGTTCTTTAGTTTGTTTGGTTCGTTTAAGTTTAAAACCAAATAAGAAGTAATCAATTCTCCTGGATTTTCTCCAATTTGAAGTGTTCTCCAAGAAGAAGTAAATGAATCTTTTACACGAACTTTTACTCCATCGGCCCACGGCACTAAATCAGATTTTAGCTCTGTTCCTTTAGTATTAACCAAAGTCATACTTGCGAAATCATTCAAGTTTGCTTCGTGAAAACTTAAAGCTAAACCGCTTTTGCTTTCAATTGTTAACGGAGTCAAAACCGTATCCAAAGTACTAACCGGCGCATCTTTGAAAAGATACTCGTCACGGTTTTCTCTGTTTGCTGGAATCCACCACGCTTTTCCATCTTCTTTAAGATTGAAAGTTGTTTTTTCATCCATGATGAAAATACTGTCTTTTACATTTTGTTTCGGATAAACATATCTAAAAGCCACTCCGTCATCGAAAGCACGAAACTGAATCTGTAATTTTCTTTTATTGCCTGTTTTTTGTTGTAAATCAACAACCAATTGATTATAATGATTTCTAATATTTTTCTTTTCTCCCCAAACTTGTTCCCAAGTTTCGTCAAACGTAGAAGTTTTTGCTCCTTTAATCTCAAAGTTTGAACTTAAGTCTTCGTTTCCTTTCAATACAAATCCCATATCAGACGGAGAAATTACTTCTGTCTTTCCGTGAGAAACGGCATATTTTGGAGCATTTTTTACCAGCTCAAATTTGATTGTATTCTTTCCGTTTGGCGATGCCAATTCGTAAGCGTTTTTCGTTTTTTGACTGTAGCCTATTGCTATCGAAAACAATACGGCTGGGAGAACTAGATAGTTTTTCATGTTTTTTGGTATTATATTTTTTTGCCACAGATTAAAAGGATTAAAAAGGATTTTTCTTTATGATTTTTCACACAGTCCCGATAGCTATCGGGAGCAGATTTTATTTTAATCTTTTTAATCCTTTTAATCTGTGGCTATATTTTTTCGCCACGAATTGCACAAATTTTCACCAATTTAATTCGTGAAATTCGTTGCTAACTTTTTTATTTTGCCCACTCGGTTTTAAAAGTGGTTTTTCCGTTTAATGGATTTGTAGCTACATCAAAATTGTTTCCGCTTTTGTTCACTTTTATTTCTTGTACTGCGTCACCTTCTGGTAAAAATACTTTAGCTGTAGCCGAAATGGTTTTGTCGCTTGCGTAAACTTTCAAAGTTAATTTGCTCCAATCCATATCTTTTGTAGACTGCGCTAAACCGATGTGTGGAATTGCAGTTCCGTCTTTTACTAAAACTATAATTGGCACTTCACCTGCTTTAATTTTATGCCAGCCAGATTGGTACACTTTTTTAGTTTGGTAATCGATCCAAGTTCCTTCTGGAAGGTAAACGTCTCTTTCTTCAACTTCCTCAAAAAGCGGTGCAACCAAAATACTTGAACCAAATAAATATTGATTATCAACTAACCAAGCTCCGGGATCGTTTGGATATTCTACAAAAAGAGCACGCATCATTGGTAATCCTTTTTGAGAACTTTCTTTTGCCTGAGCGTAGATATATGGCATTAATTCGTAACGCATATTGTCTGCTTTTCTAAATCCTTCTAAGAATTCTTTGCTGTACAACCAAGGTTCGCGAGGCGGTTCTCCGTGGCTTCTTACGTGTGACGTAAACATTCCGAATGGCGTCCATCTTCTATAAATATTCTCAGGCGATTTTGTTGCAAATCCTCCAACATCGTGGCTCCAAAAACTGAATCCGCTTAATCCTAATGAAAGTCCGCCGCGTAATTCTGCTGACATTGCTCCATTTGTAGTTTCAGAATCTCCTCCCCAATGCAAAGGATAGCGCTGAGATCCTGCCCAAGTACTTCTTGCCCAGATTAAAGTATATCCTTTTTCTTTTTGAGTAATTTCTGCTACTGCTTTGTTGTAACGTAATGGATATAAATTATGCTCGTAGAAACCTGTTCTTCCAGAATGGTAAATTCCATCTGGCGGTGCCGCTTCTCCAAAATCTACTTTGAAAACCGCTACACCTTCATCGAATAACTTTTTCAATTTTCCTTGGTACCAAGAAATTGTTTCTGGATTTGAGAAGTCTAAAACAGCATCTTCGTACGGAAGATTTCCTTTTCTGTCTCTTACCGCCAAGTTTTTATCCATAATTTCTGGAAATAAAGTATTCTTTGGCGTGAAATAAGGCAACTGCCAAAGACAAACCTGAAAACCGTCTTTCTTTAAATCAGACATCATTTTTGTGGCATCTGGGAAACGAGATTTTGCAAACTCGTAGTTGTTTCTCCAATCTACATCAAACCAACCGGTATCAAAGTGAATTACGTCTGTTGGAATTTTATATTTACGTAAATCTCTTGCTACTTCTCTTCCTTCTTTTTCAGAGAAATAAGTGATTCTACTCATCCAGAAACCGAATGACCAAAGTGGTGGCATTGCTGCTTTTCCAGTCAAATTAGTGTATTGATCTAAGATGTCTTTTGGTTCTCCGATAAAGAAAAACAAATCGGCTTCGTCGTCTCCAATGTACATTTCGTTAGCACTTGAAAAGTATTTTCCAAAGTCAACTGTAATTGGTGTAGAATGATGCATGAAAACTCCATAACCACGGCTGCTCATGTAAAACGGAATTGGTTTGTACATTGTTTCATTTTGGATTCCGTTAGCATCATCCGTCCATAAAACTACTTTTTGTCCGCGTTTGTTGAATTGTGTGAATGATTCACCGCAACCAAATATTTTTTCGTCTGGTTCTAAACTGAAAGCCGCGCCCATACTTCTTGAGTAATCGCTGTTTCTTCGAACGTAAGAAAACGGAAGTGTCGGTGTATAGGTATTTTTAAAATCAGTATCGTGAAGTGTGCTTGTCAGCAGTTTTCCTTTTTCGTCGTAGATTTTTACGTGCCACGGTTTCGTTAAGATTTCAACTCTTCCGTGTTTGCTTGTATAACTATGACCTCCTTCGATTTTAGCATATTTCCATAATTCAGGATGATTTGGCGCAACACCGTCAACCAACATTAAAGATTCCTTTTGCGGGTGAAATTGCGGTCCAGAAGTTGTTTTAATTCTAACTGTTCTATCTGAAACAAACTGAATCTCGAATGGCAAAACAGGAGATTCTGCATATTCTGTTGTTGGAAATTCGTTTGCTTTTTCTACATCTGGTTTCATCATCATGTTGTTGAAAGCCTGACGTGTTTTATAATTGTATCTCAAATATTTGATGGTTCCTTTTCCTGTTGCAGGATCAAAAGAAGCTAGTTCGTCCGCAAAATAAAAAGTATTCAGATAGTTCTGAAAATCTTTACTGATATCTATTGGAGCATTTAATACATCTGCATTTTGGATTTGGGCATTAGCATTTGGAATTGCCAAAAATCCAAACATAAAAGCAGAAAACAATGCGGTTAATTTTGAGTTTTTCATTGGTTACTTTTTATTTTTTTTGCCACAGATTAAAAAGATTTAAAAGGATTTTTTCTTTTCTCTTTTCTCTGGCAGATTTAGCAAATCATGCAGATTTAAATCTTTTTAATCTGTGGCTATATTTAAAATTTCAAAAATTATTCTGTTGTAATTACAATTGTGGACTGTTTTAATCCATTTGTTTTTGCTGTTAATTCCAATCTTCCAGATTGATCTCCAGATTGTACAATTACCAAACATTTTCCAGCCAAAGCGTTGTGTTTATTTCCTTTGTACGATTCGTGGCTAACCGGATCTCCGCTGCAAACGCCTACTATTTTTCCGTTTCCTTTTAAAGAGAAATTAATTTCGTTGTTCGCATTTGGAGCTAAAGTTCCTTTATCATCTAAGATATCAACTGTGATAAATGACAGATCGTTTTTGTCTGCTTTGATGGTACTTCTGTCTGCAGCCAGTTTTAATTGAGAAGGATTTCCAGCTGTTTTGATTTCTTTTTCTAAAACTACTTTTCCGTCTTTACGAGAAACTGCTTTTAGAGTTCCAGCTTCAAAAGGAATTCTCCACATTACGTGTAAATCATCTCCTTTTTTACTTCGTTTTCCAACCGATTTTCCGTTTACGAAAAGTTCAACCTCATCGGCTTTATTGTAATATGCCCAAACATCAACAGTTTGTCCGGGTTTCCAGTTCCAATGCGGGAAAATGTGCAAAACCGTTTTGTCTGTCCATTCACTTTGGTACATATAATAAACGTCTTTTGGGAAACCTGCTAAATCGACAATTCCGAAATACGAACTTACTGATGGCCATTCGTATGGTGTTGGTTCTCCGATATAATCGAAGCCTGTCCAAACGTACATTCCAGCTAAGAAATCGTGTTTTTTAATTACTTTCCAAGTTGCTTCGTGCGTAGAACCCCAAGGTGTTTGAACTTGATCATATGCTGAAACTGTGTTTCCTGGATTTCCTTCTGTAAATTTAAGATCCCATCTTACCGGCCATTTTTTAATGGTATCTGAAACAGCGTCATAATAGCCTCTTGTCTGCAAGCCTGAAGTGGTTTCGGTTGCAATAAAAGGTGTATTTGGAAAGTTCTTTAGATGATGTTCGTACGTTTGATGTGCATAATTGTATCCAATTAAATCTAAAACTCCAGATCCAGCAAGCGGATTAATCGATACATCTTTTTTCTCAAACTGTAAAGTCACCGCATCAATATTCATGTTTACCGGCGGATTCATCGCTGCGGTTAACGGACGCGTTTTATCATACTCGCGTGTAATCGCAGCCAATTCTTTAGCAATTTCAACGCCTTTTTCATTCCATTGTTCTGGAATTTCGTTTCCGATGCTCCAAACAAAAATACTTGGGTGATTTCTGTCGCGAAGCAATTGATCGATTAGATCTTTTTTATGCCATTTGTCCCAATCGTTTCCGTAATCGTATTTGGTTTTGGTTTGTTTCCACATATCAAAAGCTTCATCCATAACAATGAAACCCATTTTATCGCAAAGATCCAAAAGTTCTGGAGCGGGCGGGTTATGAGAAGTCCTGATTCCGTTTACCCCCATTTCTTTCATGATTTCCAATTGACGTTCAATGGCGCGAGTATTAATCGCAGAACCCAACGGACCTAAATCATGATGCAGACAAACACCTTTTATTTTTACTTGTTTTCCATTCAAAATAAAACCTTTATTCAAATCGAATTTAAAATCTCTGATTCCGAAATTGGTTTTGTATTGATCGATGATTTTATCGTCAAGCGAAATTTCAGTAACTGCTGTATACAATTCCGGATTTTCAACTGACCATAAAATCGGATTTTCAACTTCTGCCGATTGATTCAGAATTTGATTTTCGTTGGCATTGATGGTTATATCTTGTGTAACCGATGTTACTTTTTTGTCTTCTTTAAAAATGGTGGTCGTTACTGTGGCTTTTTTACCTTCTTTGTATTGATTTTTAATTGTGGTTTCAAAACTTATAGAAGCTTTTTCGGTCGTAACTTTTGGAGTTGTAATATAGGTTCCCCATTGTCCCACATGAAGTTTATCTGTAGTTTCAATCCAGACATTTCTAAAAATTCCTGATCCTGAATACCAGCGTGAATTGGGTTGTTTTGAATTGTCAACCTTAACAATTATTTCGTTGTTTTTGTCTCCGTAATTTAAATATGATGACATATCATATTGAAAACCTATATATCCGTTTGGGCGTTTTCCTAAATAATGTCCATTTACCCAAACTTCACTGTTTCTATATACTCCGTCAAAAGTTATAGAAGTTATTTTTGTGCTGTCTTCTGCAGCGACTTTGAATGCTTTTTTGTACCAGCCTAAACCTCCGTTTAGAGATCCTCCGCCATAACCTGCAGGACTTTTTTCATCAAATTTACCTTCGATGCTCCAATCATGCGGAACATCTAAAGTTCTCCATTTTGTTGAAGTTCCAATAGTGTCTTTATCAGCAATACTATCGTTTAGATGGAAACTCCAATCTGCATTAAAAGAAACTTTTCGGTTACTAAATTTTTGATCTGTTGATGATTTGCATGCTGTCAATAAAAGAAAGCTTGCAAATAGTAATCCTAGTTTTTTATATGAAGTTAGCTGCAACATAGTACGTAAATTTTAATAACCCGGAAGCAGTATCAATCTGCTTCCGAGTTATTTATAAAGTGAAATATATGAATTTTTAAGGAATTATATAATGGAACACAAACCACTCATCTTTTCCTGAATCATAAGATGTTCCAAACCAAATACCTTTTTGTAGGTAGTCATTATTGTAAGCCTTTACAACTTTAATAACATTTGTTGTTGGATTCATCCAGCTATCTGGATTTTGAATCAATGTATTTGTTCCTAAGTTAATTTCATTTTTCGCTTCATCAATTGTAAATAATCCAGAAGTTACTACACCATTCTGGCTTCTAGTATAATTTAGTTTTCCACCAAATTGATCAAAACGAATCCAAGAATTACCTGCTATAGCAGCCCAATCATCATTCCATCCCCAGTTATATGAGCTTGAAGCGCCTGTAGTCCATCCTTTTCCTTTTCCTAACCAGTCTACTGGATTTCCATTTCCGTCTAAACTCCATACTCTACCTGATCCTACTCCACCAGTAATCATTTTTAATAATTCGCCTGAAGCAAAAGTTGGATTGAAACCTTCATCATAACTTGGTCCAGTAACAGGTGGTACGTAGTTGTCTGCATATTCTTTAGAAACGAAATTCCAAATATACCACCATGGTCCTTCGCTATTAGTTCTCATAATAGCAATTCTTAATTGGTTTTCAGTAAGTTTTAAGATCTTGATATTGTTAGTCCAGTTACTTGCGTTTGCAATGTAGTTGTCTGGTCTCAGAATTGTTGCTCCAGTTGTTGTTAAAGTATGTGTATTTATATCTAAGAAATAAGTGCCACTTTCTTTAAGAGTTCCATCGGCTTCATGAATTTTCATAAATGGACCACCTTCCAGACTGAAAGTCATTGTTCTGCCCCAATGCATATCTGCATCTGTACTAGAATTAGCATTTCCTTCTGGTTCCCAGTTTGGTGTAAAATTACCCCATTCTACTGTAGTGCTAGGATCTGCATAAGACATTGCTCCAAGAGCCATTCCGTATTTACCATTATCAGCAATCCAAACTTTTTGTTTTCCTACACCTCCAGACAAAGCTGTCCAAAGTGCATCATTAACATAATTTAAATTATCCTGATTTACGGTTACCGTTACTGGATCAAGTTCTACAATTCCCCCACCAGTAACAGCCGAAATTTTTATCGTATAATTTCCTTTAAAAGCGTACTTTACAGTTTCTATCGCTTTGTCTGATTTTCCTGTTTCATAATCCCAGTTTAATATAACACCAGGTGTCGTATTTTTCAGAATCACAGTATTTCCTCCTGGATCTGCTGCTAAATCCTGAGTAACTTCAAAATGTATATCCGATTTATCCATCGCGCCGTCTAGTGAATAGCTATCAGGCGAACAAGATGATACCAGCATGGCCAGCATCAAAAGTGTTGTAATTAATACTTTTATATTTTTCATTTTTTTGCTTTTTTAATTAAAACTACCAGCCCGCATTTTGTTTTAAAACTCCATTAGATAATGTTATCTGTGTATTTGGAATTTGCTGTAATCCTTTTGTATTTTGGATGTTTACTGAAGAAATTGTTTTTGTAGCCTGTACTCCTCCGTTAAGTAAAGTTGTAGTTTCTGCGATAGTTGAAGATGCTTTACCAATTCCTTGACGAAGTAAGTCCCAGTATCTAACTCCTTCTAGAGCGAATTCTAAATGTCTTTCGTTCATGATATTATCATAATTAACCGGAATAGAAGTGAATGCTGTTTTGTAAGCTCTTCTTCTTACGTCATCAAAATAAGATTGTGCATTACCACTTCCTAATTCTGCTGCCATTAGAAGTACATCAGAATATCTCAATACCACATAATCTTGAAATTGGCTGATGTCCCAAAACTGGCTTCCCATTGTTAATGGAAGGTCTTTTCCATCTTTATCAACCATCGGTGTATACTTTTTGTTATAGTAACCAGTATATTCACGCTGATTATTTATTTTATCAAATGGAATTTTTTCTTCATTAATTCCTATTACAGTTGAAACACGTCTTGTATCATTTGCTGTGTATGCGTTCCATAACTTAGAATTCACAGTTACGCCCCAACCACGTCCGTATGGATAAGAAGAGAATTCTCTCATTCCGAACATTACTAACCAGTGGTTACCATCAGTATTTCCGTTATAATCGCTAGTATAGGTATATTTGATAGAAAATACGATTTCTTTATTAGCTTCACCTGCATATTTATCAACTGAAGCTGCAGGCCAAAGTGTAGAAAAGTCATCAACCAAACCATGTCCGCTTCCTGCTATAACATCTTCCAAATGTGCTAGCGCTTGTGCTTTAGTTACTACTCCAACCAAATCGGTTTTACCATAATATCCTGTGTAGTATAGGTAAACACGTCCAAGCAAAGATTTTGCTGCCCATTTTGTAATACGACCGCTAACAGTTGCACTGTAAGCTGCTGATGGTAAATGATCTGATGCAAAAACTAAATCTTCTGCAATTACTTTATACACTTCTTCTGGTGCTGCCTGAGGAATATTTTCTGTTGAAGGTTTAGTCAATAATGGAATATTTCCCCATAGACGAACCATTTCAAAATATAAATAGGCTCTAATAAATCTTGTTTCAGATTCGTAAGTATTTCTTAAAGTAGTATCCCCTTTCCAGTCAATTTGATCCATTTTTGACAAAAGGACATTACAACGATAAAGTGCTTTATAGTAAGCTATCCAGTTATTGTTTAACATATCAATATCCGATGGCGAACGTTGAATGTTGAACTCATCAATCGCAGCATAATTGTAACCATCTGAGTTTCCTGTTCCTCCAAAACAATCATCAGACATTACTTCGCTAATTACTGGAACTCCTAAACCAGCAGCTCCTGTAGCCACCTGCATTCCGTCATAACAACCTACTAATGCTGTATAAGCATCATCTGTGGTTTTATAAAAATTCCCATCTGTCTGTTGTGTAAGTGGTTCTGTTTCTAAACTGCAAGATGCAAGAGAAAGTAAACCCAAACAGAAAATATATAAATAAGTCTTTTTCATTTTTTTATGTATTAAAGTTTAACATTTAGACCTAACATATATGTTCTTGGTCTTGGATAGTAACCTACATCAACCCCTGATGAAAACTTTTGATCATCATTAGAAGAACCAAATCCTATTTCAGGATCCATTCCATCATACTTCGTAAAAGTATAAAGGTTCAATACTGAGAAATAAACTCTAAACTGGCTTGCAAAAAATGATTTTGACTGTTTCATTTTTGCTAAATCAAATCCTAGTGTAACCGTGTTAATTCTTAAGAAATCCCCATCCTGAACGTATAAATCTGAAAATTGTGTAAAGTTTCGGTTATCTTCAGTTACTCTAGGCATTGTGTTTGAAGACCCTTCTCCATGCCAGCGGCTTAATATTGCTGAAGTATAATTACCGTAAGTATTTGCCTGGTTTCTATACGATTGTACAATTTGATTTCCTGCTACTCCATTTCCATTAAGCGAAAAATCGAAGGCTTTATAACTAGCCGAAATAGAGAAACCGTAAGTGAAATCAGGATTTGGATTTCCGATGCTTGTTTTATCAGAAGCATCAATTTTATCATCTCCATTTGTATTCACATAAATCAAATCTCCAGGAGCTGCATTTGGTTGTAGAACCACTCCGTTTGCCGATTTGTAATTGTTAATTTGTTCCTGATTTTGAAACACTCCTCCTGTTTTGTATCCCCAGAAATATCCTAACGGATGTCCGTTTTCTGCTCTATAAAATTCACCCGAGTTATCATAAAGTTCACCGCTCAGACCATGAATAATTCCGTCTGCATTTGGAATTTGTCCAACAGTGTTTTTATTGTAAGCGCCGTTTGCACTCACACTGTAGTTAAAATCTCCAATTTTATTTTGATAGCTCAAACTTAACTCTACTCCTTTATTAACTACATCTCCTCCGTTAATAAATGGTGCGTTCGCACCAGCCGTTGCTAAGATTGGCGCTAAAATTAACCAGTCTTTGTTTGTCTTTTTATAAACATCAAAGTTTACACTCAATGCATTGTCTAAAAATCTGGCATCAAAACCAAGGTCAATCTGTTCTGAAGTTTCCCATTTAAGGCTTGGATTTGCAATATTCTCAGGGTATGCTCCAGGTGTTAAGGCACCTTCTTTATCACCAAAAGTGTAGTTAGTATAATTTGATTTTATTAAAGATAAATATTGAAATGATCTAATACTTTGGTTTCCTACCTGACCCCAGCTTGCTCTTAATTTTAAGAAATTAAATACTTTTGAATCCTTCAAAAAATCTTCGTTTGAAGCTACCCAACCCCCAGAAACTGATGGAAAATATCCCCATTGATTTCCTGGCGCAAATTTAGAAGAACCATCAGCCCTAAGAGTCGCATTTAATAAATATTTCTCTTTGTAATTATAGTTTAATCTTCCAAAATAAGACATTAGGATATTCTCAAACTTACTTCCTTTCATTGACATTCTTGCTCCGTCTTTATTTGTTGTATTGTCAATCCAGGCGTGCTCTAAATCGTTAAAAACAGAATCAGCATTTGCCGCTTCTACAGAAGTTGTATTATAATTGATATAAGATGTACCAGCCAAAGCTTCAAAATGATGATTATCTGATACATTAAACTTATATGTTAATAAATTGTCCCAGTTTATACTTGTACTTTTATTCATGTTCTGATTTACCCTATCAAAAGCACTATTAGCATAAATTGACAATCTGTAAATTGGAGAATAAGAGTGTCCTTCATTTACGTTATAATCCAAACCTAAAGTTGTTTTAAAAGTTAGGTTTTTAATTGGCTGAATCTGTAGGTAAACATTTCCTAATAATTTTTGGCTATCGCTTTCGTTTTGATTATTATAAACCATTAAAGCATAAGGATTTGCCATTCCTGTCAACCATGGTTCTGTACTGTTAGAAGTATCAAAATAGTTGCCGTTTGCGTCGTACATTGGCAGCAAAGGTGTTGCTTGAAAAGCTCCTCTCAAAGAGTTATTATATTGATTACCAACACCAATTCCATTTTTATTAATGTACGCAAAACTCAAATTCTCTCCAAATGTCACAACATCTTTGTATAATTTATGCTCTGAATTGAATCTGAAATTATAACGTTCGTAGTTTGACAAATCTTTACCTCCAACTACACCTTCTTGCCCCAAATAAGATAATGAAGCCGAATAAACCGAAGTGTCAGAACCTCCAGACGCTCCAAAAGAGAAATTCTTAGTTGCAGCATTATCTGTAAGCATTTTATCCATCCAATTTGTTCCTGAGCCCATTCCAGCTATTTGAGCATTAGTAAAATATGGGGTATTGCCAGAGTTAACCCTTGCTTCATTTAATATTGTTGCATATTCTTTAGCATCAAGCAAATCTACTTTTCTCGCTACTGACTGAACGCCATAATACTGATCAAATGTTATTTGTCCTGTTGTGCCACGTTTCCCTTTTTTTGTTGTTACTAATACAACTCCATTCGAAGCTTGCGAACCATAGATTGCCGCCGAAGCAGCATCTTTTAAAACAGAAATAGATTCGATATCAGAGTTATTCAAGTAAGAAATATCTCCAGTAAGAACTCCATCTACAACATAAAGCGGATTACTTCCTGCTGTTGAACCCACTCCTCTAATTACCACATTCAGACTTTCTCCCGGTTGTCCAGAAGTAGAAGTAATTTGAAGACCCGCTGCCTGACCTTGAAGTGCCTGAAGCGCATTTGTAGTATTTGTTTTTGTCAGGCTCTCACCACTTACCTGAGTTACAGCATTAGTGACTAATGTTTTTTTCTGTGATCCATATCCAATTACTACAACCTCTTTAAGTTCTGCAGTTTCTGGCTGTAAAACAGCGTCGACTACTTTTTGAGTACCGACTGTAATATTCTTTGTTTTAAATCCCACGAAGGTAATTACTAAAACATCGCCTGTTTTGGCTTCAATTTTATATTTTCCGTCAAAATCGGTAACAGCACTCGATTTTGTTCCCTGTACAAGTACAGTTGCTCCTGGAACTCCAAATCCGTCTTCGGAAGAGGTAATTGTCCCACTTACAGTTTTAGATTCTTGAGCAAATCCAAACTGCATCATAAATACGCTAAGCAGCACCGCCATAAAATATGGAAGCTTTGTTGTTTTAATACAATTTTTGCTTTTCATAATAAGAATTGATTAAGTTTAAGTTATAGTTAGTTTTTCTTACCCTAAGAGAAATCTGGAAAACTTCCCAAGCAGGTCACGCCAAAAATGAGGGCCTGAATCTCATTTCCAACATTTAGTACTTGCTGACTATAAACAGGCGTTTTAAAAACAAGCATTTCTAAAACATCAAAATCGATTCTTTTGGTAGAATTTGATGATGGTAATCTCATCAAAAAGCTATTTAAATCAATTTTTAGAAAAAACATTTGTGGTAAGTTTAAGTTAAGTGTATGTTTGTCCTATTTTTGCTTATGGTCAATTTGAATTTATCTTATGGTAAATTTGACTACAAGTGTAAAACAAATTTTCTATATTAACAAAATATTAGGGTTATTTTTTTTCGATTCTGATTAATCCTAATCCATTTTTATTAATGTTGTAAAATCTGAAGTAGAATTGAAATAAAAAATATAGAAAAAACAACGATTTATAAAATTGACAATCAGTCGTTTAAGAAATCTTCTGCATTCAAGCGCTTTTCACACTTATTTTTAAAAGCCTGATTATCAATTTTTTGTTTCGTTAAAAAAAATATAAGGCTTTCAAAAAGGCTAATAATCATTTTATTTATTTAATTTGTCAAAATTTATCTCATATATGGTTGAAAATGTAGACGACAAAACTGCTCAAAAAAATGAAAACAGTGCGATGAATGCCATCACTATTGACTGTGTCATTTTTGGTTTCGACAAAGGCAGTCTTGAAGTGCTTTTGGTGCAGCATGCCGAAGGTATTAGTAAAGGAAAATGGGGACTTCCGGGTGGATGGATTTATAAAAAGGAAAGCACAGACAATGCGGCTCACCGCTTATTGAATGAGCTTACCGGTCTTGATAACATTTATTTGGAACAGCTGAAAGCATTTGGAGATCCGGATCGTTTTCCGTTGCGACGCGTTATTACGATTGGGTATTATGCTCTTGTAAAAAGAGAAGATTATAATATTAAAGCAGGTTTTACAGCTTCGGATGCGCAATGGTATAAAATTGATAACATTCCAAATTTGATTTATGACCATAACGAGATCTTAGATTACAGTATAAAACACCTCAGAAGTAAAGTGCGCCAAACGCCAATCGGATTTAATCTGCTTCCAGAAAAATTTACCTTATTGCAATTAATGCAACTTTATGAAGAAATTTTAGGAATTGAAATGGACAAACCCAATTTTAGAAGAAAAATTCTTCATATGAAATTGCTGGTTGCTTTAGACGAAAAACAACAAGATGTTTCGCACAGAGCGGCTCAGTTGTATAAGTTTGATCCTGAAATCTATGAGAAATTAACTGAAAAAGGATTCAATTTTGAGTTCTAATTTTCAATACAAAATATTAATACGACAACAACAAATTGACTGAAATAACTAATAACCACCACAAACCAGCCGTAGATGGAATCACGATTGATTGTGTTTTCTTCGGATTTAACAAAGAGAGTCTCGAAGTGCTATTGGTACAGCACGCTGAAGGCGAAAGTAAAGGCAAATGGGGACTTCTTGGCGGATGGCTTCAAATAGACGAAAGTGCAGATAATGCTGCTCAACGAATTTTACAGGAACTTACGGGTCTTGAAAATATCTATTTGGAACAGTTAAAAGCATTTACAAATCCGCAGCGTGTTCTCGAAAGACGCGTAGTTACTATTGGTTATTATACTTTGGTCAATAGAGAAGATTATAATATTAAAGCCAGTTTAAAAGTTTTCGAAGCCAAATGGTTCAAGATAAACGAAATTCCTGAGCTGATTTTTGACCATAACGAAATTCTTGATTTCAGTTTATTGCAGTTGCGAAACCGAGTGCGTCAGGCTCCAATTGGTTTTAACCTTCTTCCAGAAAAATTCACTCTATTGCAGCTAATGCATTTGTATGAAGAAATTTTAGGAATCGAATTGGATAAATCTAATTTTAGACGAAAAATTCTGCACATGAAATTATTAGTAGCTCTTGACGAAAAACAACAGGACGTATCACACAGAGCCGCGAAACTCTACAAATTTGATCCTGATATTTATAAAAAACTGACTGAAAAAGGATTTAATTTTGAGTTCTAAAAACACAAAGAGACATCAATAGTTGATGTCTCTTTTTTATTCGAATTCAATTTGGCTATAAACAAGTCAAAACGCAAGTATAACCATCAAGCATAGGGTATGAAGTTCCCTGACAACCCGTTGCCACCAAACCATATCCCGAGGCACAAATACTTGTAGGAACTGTAAATCGGCCAACGGGTGTTACGCCGCCAGTTATATTTTTCATTTCTTCGTTAGAAAGCCTGCCAAATTTAGCGGCAAGCTGCATAGTTTGTTTTTTCATAATTTGTTGGGGTTAAATTAGTAAATAGTAAAATTCATTCTATCATTTTCGAAGATGTATCTAGTGCACAGATAAATTCTAAGAAAATAATACAAAAACCAAAGCCGATCAATCTTATGGTTACAATGACTACAAGTATACTCATATTTAATTAAACCGACAATTATTCGCACAAATTTTACAAATTACTCGGCTAAAATTCATTTTTAACATTTTTTCAATAAACAATAATTGAAATAAATCTACAAAAGCAAACATTCTTCAAGTTTTTGATTGAATGCGAAACAGTAATTTAAATAGAATAGATACGTTTAGACACTGAAAAACAGCTTTTTGACTTCAAATTTCAAAATCGTGCAACTAAATTCCAGAATCCAAAACTTTGCGCTATCTTTGCCACTTGATAAGATGCGTTAAAACGATTGCTACAGCGCATTTTACAGCAAAAAAATACTTAAAACTCGATAGAGAACTGATATACTAAAATGAAGAAGATTCGTAACTTTTGCATTATTGCACACATTGACCACGGTAAAAGTACATTGGCGGACAGATTATTAGGCGCAACACAAACCGTTACAGCTCGTGAAGAAAAAGCACAATTGCTTGACAACATGGATCTGGAGCGTGAGCGTGGAATCACCATTAAGAGTCATGCTATTCAGATGGAATACACCTACAAAGGTGAAGAATACATTCTGAATTTGATTGATACTCCAGGCCACGTAGATTTTTCATACGAAGTTTCAAGATCTATCGCTGCTTGCGAAGGAGCGTTATTAATTGTTGACGCGGCTCAGAGTATTCAGGCACAAACAATTTCAAATTTATATTTAGCGCTTGAAAACGACTTAGAAATCATTCCGGTTTTGAATAAAGTCGATTTACCAAGTGCAAACCCTGAAGAAGTTAGCGATGATATTATCGATTTATTAGGATGTAAATTAGACGATATTATTCATGCTTCAGGAAAAACTGGTTTTGGTGTTGAGAACATTCTTGCTGCCATTATCGAAAAAATTCCTGCTCCAAAAGGAAATCCAGAAGAACCATTACAAGCGTTAATTTTCGACTCGGTTTACAATCCATTCCGCGGAATTGAGGTAATCTTTAGAGTTGTAAATGGTGAAATCAAAAAAGGCCAGAAAATTAAATTCATGGCTACTGACAACGAATATTTTGCGGACGAAATTGGAACTTTAAAATTAAATCAGGTTCCTAAAAATGTAGTTTCAGCAGGAGATGTTGGTTATTTGATTTCTGGAATCAAAGAAGCGCGTGAAGTAAAAGTTGGTGATACCATTACAGATGCAAAAGTACCAACTACCAATATGATTACTGGTTTTGAGGATGTAAAACCAATGGTATTTGCGGGTATTTATCCTGTTGATACAGAAGATTATGAAGATTTGCGTTCGTCAATGGAAAAATTACAATTGAATGACGCTTCATTAGTTTTTGCACCTGAAAGTTCTGCTGCGTTAGGATTTGGTTTCCGTTGCGGATTCTTAGGAATGCTTCACATGGAAATTATTCAGGAACGTTTAGAGCGTGAATTCGATATGACTGTAATTACTACAGTTCCTAACGTTTCATATTTGGCTTACACCAAAAAACATCCTGAAACACCATTAGTTGTAAATAATCCTTCTGACTTACCGGAACCTTCAAAACTTGACCGCGTTGAAGAGCCTTTTATTAAAGCTACGATTATTACAAAATCTGACTTTGTTGGAAACGTAATGAGTTTATGTATCGAAAAACGTGGTTTAATTACCAATCAGACTTATTTAACTACAGAAAGAGTTGAGTTGAATTTTGACATGCCTTTGGCGGAAATTGTATTCGATTTCTACGATCGTTTGAAAACAGTTTCTAAAGGTTACGCTTCTTTTGATTATTCTCCAATCGGTATGAGAACTTCAAAATTGGTTAAACTTGACGTTCTTTTAAACGCACAAACAGTTGATGCACTTTCTGCATTGATCCACGAAGATAACGCTTACAATATCGGTAAGAAAATGACTGAGAAATTGCGTGAATTAATTCCAAGACAGCAATTTGACATTCCGATTCAAGCTGCAATTGGAGCTAAGATTATTGCTCGTGAAACCATTAAAGCACTTCGTAAAGACGTTACCGCAAAATGTTACGGTGGAGATATTTCGCGTAAGCGTAAACTTCTTGAAAAACAGAAAAAAGGTAAAAAACGTATGCGTCAAGTAGGAAACGTTGAGATTCCTCAAGAAGCATTTATGGCTGTTTTGAAATTGAATGACTAAGTCTTTTCTTTTAAATAGAAGAAAGAAACAAGAATAAAGATTAAACCCGATAACTTTCGTTATCGGGTTTTTTGTTCGAATATAATCCGTTTCTGATCTTTTAAAAATGTAGGTTAAAACCTATTTTTTATAAAAATATTAACTTAATCGATTGTTTTTTAACGCTTTTGCAAAAACTTAAAGTTAATTTTAAGATAAAATTGTATTTTTAATCTTACAACTTTAAAACTGTAAGATTATGAAAACCAAATTTTCAATTATTTTAGCTTTATTTAGTTTTTACTTTGCAAATGCGCAACAAGAAGATCAGGTTAATTCTGAAATGAATTCTGCAAAAGGAATCACCTTTGCACATGGCGATATGTTTATAGAAGGTGCAATACAAATTAGTACGGGAGGCGATCAAGACTATTATGCTTTTAATCCCAAATTTGGATATTTTCTTAATGATAAATTTGCCGTTGGAGGACAAGTGAGCTATTCTAGCAATAAAGTTGAAGCAACCGATGAAAAAACTAATATTTTTGGAATCGGTGGTTTCGCAAGATACTATGTATTGGAACTCGATAAAAAACGATTCAAAGCTTATGGAGAAGTAGGTTTAGGATACGGGAGAAATAAATACGAAAGTCCAATTACTGGTACAGATGATAGCAATAGTCTAACAGCCAATATCAATGTTGGTTTAAATTACTTCGTGACTAAAAACATTGCGGTTACTTTTACTCTTGCTAATTTATTATCATACAACAGTGTTTCTCCAGAAAACGGTCCATCTTCAGATACTTTCCAATTAAACATCAATTTATTTGAAAACATCTTCGATCAACCAAAATTCGGATTATTGTTTAGATTTTAATCCACTTTAATAATATAATTTAAGACCCTCAATAATTCAGTTTATTGAGGGTTTTTCTTAAGACATAAGTGTTCCGCATATTCCTAATCCAATAATTAAATATAACGCTCCAATAATAAAGCAAATCTTTGCTCCATTCGGACTGTTTTTCCTGATTGCAAAACCAATGATTGCCATCAAAATTGGTGGCCCAACCATAATCGCTATAAAAAATGCGACTAAACCACCTAAATTACCAACTTCTAATCTTATCATATGCTTTATACATTAGCTCTTAATTCTTCTAGCCTTTTTACTTTATCATCTCTGTAAAACAAATTCATTGTTTCGAACGGGATTATTTTATTGTCTTTATTGACAATATGAACACACGATTTTTTTATTGCTCTAACATCAAAATTGTAGGCATCAATAAACTGCATTATGATAATTCGAAACAAGTTGTCATAACCTAGTTCTGGCGCATCAATATTAGGAAGACAACATAATATCGATTTCAAATTTTCCTGCGCTACTTCTACAGAATTTCCTGTACTAAACAAATCTATCATTTTACCACGAAGCACTTCATCTTGCTCGTAAATAATAGTGTTTTTACTATTGTCTAATAAATCGTTCGGATTAATATATCGTGTTAGCGGAAAAACTTCGTCTCCTAATTTTAATGCATAACCCATTACCAAAGCATCTGGATTACAAGGAACAGGAAGTAAATCATCTGAATTAAAAACTGTAGTCTGCTCCAGAATTTTTCTTCTTACTTCTGTTAAAGTCATACGATCGGTTTCTAAGTTAAAATTCTCCAATCGGCCCGCAATTTGAGTTGGCTGAAATGTAACGCCTCGAACACATTTTTGCTTTAGTGCAAACTCAATAATTTTACCAATTTCATGATCGTTTAATCCTTTTTGAAGCGTGACAACTAAAGTGGTAGACAAATTAACTTCATTTAGATTTTCTAAAGCCTGTTTCCGTATTTCACTTAAATCAGCTCCACGCAGTTCTTGCAATACACTATCTTCAAAAGAATCAAACTGAAGATAGATTTCAAAATCTGGAGCATAGCTTTTTAGTCGCTGAACAAATTCTTTGTCTTTTGCAATTTTAATTCCATTTGTATTTAGCATTAAATGCTTTATCGGAATTGATTTTGCATAATCTAAAATTTCAAAAAATTCAGGATGTATGGTTGGTTCTCCTCCACTAATCTGCACTACGTCTGGTTCTTTTTCATTTTTAACAACCGTATCGAGCATAGCTTTTACTTCTTCAAGAGTTCTGTGTCTTCCGTAATTCGGAGACGAGCCTGCATAACATGTTGGACAAGTCAGATTACATCGATCAGTAACCTCAACAACTGTTAGGCAGGAATGCTGCTCATGATCTGGACATAAACCACAGTCATACGGACAACCATAATGCGTTTTTGTATTAAAAGTATATGGCATCTCAGATGGTTTATTGTAGTTTCGGATATTCTTATAATACTGAATATCGTCGGCAATTAAAACCTTAGAACTTCCATGTTCTGGACATCTTTTAAGCATGTAGACATTCTCGTCTTCAAAAACAATTTTAGCATCAATTCTCTTTAAGCATTCTGGACAAAGGCTTAATGTAAAGTCATAATAAGTATATTTTCTAACTGGCATTTTTTACAAATAAATTTAAAATTGTTTTGTTATAATAAAGCAGACATATTAAACATAAAATCTGAATCGAACTTATGCCAAAAATCAGGAAATGATTTGGTTTTAAAAATTCTACAAAAAAGCGAAACGCAAAATAGGCAATCATAAAATACTGAAATAGCAAGCCGTTTTTTAGATTTTTTGTTTTCAATTTCTTGAGAACAAAAAACAAAATAATCAGAAAAACTAATTCGTATAAGGCAATTGGATGTCTTTTAATAGTATCTCCAAGATTCATTCCCATAAAAAAAGTCGTTTTTTTTCCATAAGTAAACTCATTGGTTCCTGATAAAAAACAGCCAATTCTGCCTATAAAAATTCCTAGAATAATTGGAAAAGTAAATAAATCGCCCGATGATTCTTTTTCCCCAATAATCTTCTTAGCAAGTTCAACGCCCAAAAGTCCGCCAAACAATCCTCCCATAATTGTTTTTGCATTGAAGAGTTCCAAAACTGATCTTGCATCAAGATGAAAAACAGGATTTTCTAGAAAACCCATAATTCTAGAGCCCAAAAAAGCACCAATTGCCGCTCCCAAAATAATCGACAATCTATTGGAAGAAACAATAGTATCATTGGTTCTTTTTCTTAAAAAAACATAATATCGATATCCTAAGAAAAACGCCAGATATTCTAAAACTAAATGGATATTAATTTCATAACCAAAAATAACTGGCTCAAAAGGTAACTTCATTCTTTATGTGAGAATTTAATACTATAATTCTGTAAAGATGCGAAAAAAATGTTTAAATTCATTCGACCAATAAAGTAAAAGCTGTTTCAATTTGGAACAGCTTTTTTATTTCTAAAAAGATTAAACCTTTGTAACTTTGAGCCTATAATTTTTGAAACTAAAAAAGAAAAAATGCTCGACGAAACCCCAAAACGATTTGACCGAATTGTCGCTATTCTGATTCAATTGCAATCTAAAAAGATTGTAAAAGCGCAAGAATTGGCCGATCGTTTTGAGTGCAGTTTAAGAACTATTTATAGAGACATCAGAACTTTGGAAGCATCTGGAGTTCCTATTTACAGTGAGGCTGGAGTTGGTTACGCTTTAATGGACGGATATAGACTTCCGCCGGTTATGTTTACTCGTGAAGAAGTGAGCAGTTTTATTGCTGCCGAAAAACTAATGCAAAAGTTTACCGATCCTTCTTTGGGAACACATTATGCTTCGGCAATGTACAAACTGAAATCAGTTTTAAGGAGTACTGATAAAGATTACCTTTCGACTATCGAATCAAAAATCGTGATGCAGACCGCAGAACCGATGTTTAATGATAATTCGCCAAACACTTTGGCTGTTCTTTTTGAAGGAATTGCTGAGAAAAAGCAAATTCTTTTAACTTATAAAACTTTTGATAAAGACGAAACAACGCAGCGCAATCTTGAACCAATCGGCGTTTTTCATGACAATAACAATTGGTATTTTCTCGGATATTGTCATCTTCGAAAAGATTACAGACAATTTAGAACCGACAGGATTCAGGGAATTAAAAAAACAGATGTAGATTTTACAATCGAACACGATGCACTGGAAACCTATTTAACTAAAACCGAAACTTGTCCAACAACAAAAGTTCGCATTTTAATTGACCGCAAAATAGCGCGATATTTAGCAACCGAAAGAAAATACCATGGTTTTATTTCTCAAAAAGATGTAGGAGAAAAAATCGAAATGACTTTTATGTCCAGAGATATCAATAATGCTTTTCCGAGATGGTTTTTAATGTTTGGAGATTATGCAGAAATTCTCGAGCCTGAAATATTAAAAACCAATGTCTTGGAACTGTTGGAAATTAACAGAAAGAGACTTTTATAAAAAACTCCTGAGAATAGTATCTCAGGAGTTTTTTCATTTATTTCTGTTTTATAACATTATAGAAATTATAATCGGTGTTTGAAGCATCTGTAATTCCGATATTTCGTCCCATTGTTACAATCTGGCCTCGATGATAAGTGCCATGATTGATAACTTGAATTAAATATTCAGAAATTGGCAATTCGCATTCAAACCACGGATTTGTAATTTTTACTTCTTTCATCAAATCTTCTTCTGACAATGAATTGATAAGATGTTTCAATCTTGTAGACGAATTTAATAATCCAGCAAATATTTCTTCTTTTGACAATTCGCTTTCTGGCTTTTTTTCTGCCATTTCATTTTCAGAAATTACCGAAAACCAATATTCTTCTGTAGACCAGATATGATCTAGCGTTTTCATGATAGTAGAAAAACTGGATTGAACTTCAGTATAAAGCAATTCATCTGCTTTTGGCGAAAGCCAGTTTACAAATTGCTGGTTTACCCATAAATTATAATCCGCAAAATTGGCCATTATCTTCTTTAAACTCATAGTCTTAATTTTAGATTTCTGATATTAAGTTAGTAAAAAATCATCAATTATCTTTCCCAGAAAAATGGCGGTTCGATATTTAATGCTCTTAAATAAACGTAAGCTTGTCCACGGTGATGCACTTCATTATCAATAAAATATAAGATATTCTGAATTACAGGAAATTCATATTGCCCAAAAAGATTAAAGGTCTCGCTAAAATCCTCAACTGATAATTGTTCCCAATATTTATTGATTTCTGCGGTAGCTTCATCCCATTTTTCAAGATATTGTGCTTTGAAAATTAGTTTTTCAGTTCCTTCTGCAAATGGTGCAGTTTCCTTCGTTACAATTCCTTTTAAACCTGGAACTGCAATTGCCAAAAGCTCATCTACCAATTTTGAGAAAGGTCTCATTCCACCAATTGAAAATTCAAAGAAATCTTTCTCTGGAAAAATCTCAATTAAACGACGTGTAAGTGCTCTATGCCCTTGCCAGTGTTTCAATAAATCTTCTGAAGTAATAACTTGTGCTTCTAATGTTTTCATGGTTTTAAAGTTTAAATATTTTTAATACTTCAAAAGTAAAATGGGCCGGTGACAACAGTTTGTCAGCAGCAAAAAATAAATTTTATTTTTTTTATTTATACACGAAAGGGACTCATTGCGTTGCGTCTCTACAGAATAAAAAACTTAGAACCATAGTATCTCAGAATCTTAGCATCTTTAAAAAAATCCTTTGTACCTTTGCACCTTAATAACTTTGGAACTTAACAGAAATGATTGAAGATAAAAATCAGCAGAGAACTAGTATAGCTCAATTGGGCGAATTCGGTTTAATTGACCATTTAACCAAAAACTTTGATGTTACTCAGGAATCTACTTTGAAAAGTATTGGCGACGATGCAGCTGTTCTTGATTTTAAAGACAAAAAAGTAGTAGTTTCTACCGATTTATTGATTGAAGGAGTTCATTTTGATTTGGCTTACATGCCTTTAAAACATTTAGGATACAAAGCAGTTGTAGTGAATGTTTCTGATATTTGTGCGATGAATGCAAAACCAACTCAAATTACGGTTTCGGTTGCAGTTTCTAATCGTTTTCCACTTGAAGCTTTAGAAGAATTGTTTGCAGGAATTGCGCACGCAGCAAAAGAATATAAAGTTGATGTTATTGGCGGAGACACAACCTCATCTCAAAAAGGATTAATTATCAGTATAACAGCAATTGGAGAAGCTGATGAAAATGAATTGGTTTACAGAAACGGAGCCAAACAAACTGATTTGCTAGTTGTAACCGGAGATTTAGGCGCTGCTTATATGGGACTGCAGGTTTTAGAACGCGAAAAACAAGTTTTCCAGGTTAACCCAAACAATCAGCCAGATTTAGATCCTTATACTTATTTGGTAGAACGCCAATTGAAACCTGAAGCACGAAAAGATGTTCGCACCTTACTTCATGCTTTAGATATAAAACCAACTTCAATGATTGATATTTCAGACGGATTATCTTCTGAGATTATCCATATCTGTAAGCAATCAAAAGTGGGCTGTAATTTATATGAAGACAAATTGCCATTAGATCCGCAGTTTATTTCTACTTGTGAAGAATTTAATATCGACAGTACAACAGTTGCCATAAACGGCGGTGAAGATTATGAGCTTTTATTTACAATTGACATTAATGATTTTGACAAAATAAAAGGAAATCCGAATTTCTCTGTTATCGGCCATATGGCAGAAGAAAATGAAGGAATCCATCTTGTAACACGTGCTAACACAAAAATCGCCTTAAAAGCCCGCGGATGGGATGCTTTGAGTGAATAGTTTGAGTTTTCAGTCACGGTCACAGTACGCAACAGTACACTAAATTAAAAATCCTATCAGATTTCAAGAACCTGATAGGATTTTTTATTACTAAGTTTTGTTCTAAAAATCTAAAATTTTAAAACAGTCCTTTGCTTTTTGCTTCTTTGACCAAATCATGGTCAGAACCGTTTCTTATTTTTAGCAGTTCCATTAAATGTTTTTTTCGTTTCACGATAGCATTTAATGAAATTGGAATATTTTCCAGCATTTCATGAATTGGAGTTCCTTTATCCAAATGAATTAATATTTGCTTATCGTATTGATCGATCTCGATTGCATTGTGCGTGGATTGATTCAGCATTTTTATAACCGATTGGCTGTAGTATTTCTCATTTTTCATGACTTTATCAAAAGCTAGAAGCAATTCGTCAAAAGTAAGGTCATTTTTAATGATTAATCCATTGGGCTGAATTGTTCTGATAATAGTTTTAATTTTCAGCAATTCGGTATACATCGTCAAAAGTATAATCTTGCAAGAAGGCATTTTCTTTAAAAGCAATTTTGCCAAATCTTCGCCAGAAAAAATCTCTTTTTCTTCATAAGGAGGCATACTGATATCCAAAAAAGCAATATCAAAATCGGGTGTGTTATTATTTTCTATTATATCATAACCTGACCTGCAATCGTGTGCTTGCGAAATTAAAAACCCATATTGCTTTGGATTATAACGAGTTATAGCATTTTTATATCCTTCAATAATAAAAGGATGATCATCTACTATTAAAATATTCTTAGTAACTAATTGTGGAACTGAAGCTGGTAAATCAAATGTCATTATGCAGGTTATTATTTGGCTCTATTGGGATTTTTATGGTCAGAATTGTTCCTTCTCCTTTGGCAGATTTTATGGTAACTGTTCCCTTACACTCTGTTGCTCTATATTCAATATTATGCAGACCAATTCCGTTTTTAGTCTTATTGGCGTTAAATCCAATTCCGTCATCTTCGATTGTTAAAACCAGATTATTATTTACATTTTTAAACGCTACTCTAATAATATCAGCTTTCGCATATTTATTACAATTCTGGAGCCCTTCTTGAACTATTCTATACAAATTAATTTTGGCCATATTACTTATTAAATCCCATTTAATCTCAGGATCAAAAACAGTAATCAATTTCGAACTATACGTATTTATCTGATTTTCAAATAGTTTATTTAAAATCGAAACAAAATTATTAATTAATTCCGATTTTTCTCTATTTAAATCATGCGAAATTTCACGAATATCCTGTTCAACATTTTTTAGTTCAGCAAGATATTTTTTTCTTTTAGAAATAGCTTCAGATTCGTCTAGTTTATCTAAGCTATCAAGGCTTATTCTAATACCAAACATACGTCCTAAAACACCATCGTGCAATTCCTGCGCCACCTTTTTCTTTTCTTTTAATCTCGTAAGCTCAATTTCGTTTTGTTGCGAAATCATCAAATTGTAAATATCCTCGTTGGCAATCTGTTGCTGCTGTTTAAAAAGAAGTTCACGGTTTTTGGCCTGTTGCGTTTTATAAACATAAAAAAACAACCCGAGCAATGTACAAATACTAAATACATAAACCAAAGTTTTATTTTTTTCCTGAAGACTGGAATTCTGATCTTTAATTTCGTTGGTTTCGTATTCAATACGGGAAAATTTTTCTCCCATTTTGCGCTCCGCTTTAAGCATTTTATCATTCAATTGAATATATTCTTTCGAATAAACAGAAGCGTTTTTTGGATCGACAATTGCGATTTGCTGGAGAGCACCTAAGGTATTAGCTAATTTATCTGTACTTCTAGAAAGGTCTAATGCCTCTTTTGAAAATTGAATTGCTCGCAAGGTATCTTTTTTAAAAGCATAGTATTCGGACAGATGTATTTTATTTAATACAACTCCTGATTTAAGTCCCAAACTATCTCTAATCTTTAAGGCATCATAAAACAATTTTGGCATGCTTTCAGATTCTTTTAATTTAAATTTTGAATAAGCCAAATTATCTAAAACAATAGCATATAAAGTCGTATTTTCTTGATACAAATTTTTTTGCTCAATACTTTTTTGAAAATACAATTTTGCTTTATTATAATTATGCATTCTCAAATAAACAAACCCAATATTGTTTAATGACGTTGCCTTCAACTGATAATCTGACGGAATCGATTTGTCAGATAGAATATTCAGTGCTAATTCATGAAAATCAAGAGATTTATCAAATTCTTCTTGCTCATTGTAAAGTATCCCCAATAAATTATAACAATCATAAAGCTGATTATTTACATTTGTTTCTTTCTTTAAAATTCGGAGGGCTTTAAAAACATTAATTTCACTTTCAAAATAATCCCCCTCATTGTACTGAAGGTTTCCTTTGCTTACAAAAGTTTTAGCTAAATTTAATTTATCATTAATCTTTAGATAGATCTTTTCTGCTTTAAAGTAATTCAAGAAAGCACTGTCAGATATAGATTGACTTTCATAATAATCCCCTAAATAACTGTAGGCTTTTGCCATGTGTACAGAGTCTTTCGAGTTTTGTGCCCTCTCTAAAATTAACTTTGTAGTTTGTTTATAAGACTTCCAATCATTCATATTATAATATCGATTGGCTATTTTAAAAAGATTGACTTTATTTAATGAGTCATCTTTTTGTCTCATAATTATCGCAAATGCTTTTAGATTATATCTTTGCTTATATTTATATGGGAGACTGATATCATTAGCTAATGATAAATAAGAAGATAGGCTATCTTTTGATAAATGCACATCTTTATCACTTTCGGTTTTCTTGGTACAACCAAAAAAAACAATGCATAAAAAGAATAATATTAGCAGTTTGCTTTTCAATAGCTTTTTGGAGTTTCACCAAAAATACTAAAACTATGGACGAAAAAAAAGGCTGCCAAAAAATTGACAGCCTTTTCTTTATATTTTTAATTTTCTTATTAGTCTACTTTTACTGTAGTTCTTGTATATTGACGATCTGCATTAAAGTCGTTTGAAATGTTTTTAGTTTGAGCAAAGTCATCTCCTTTACGTCTTCCGCTTGTACCATGACCAGTTCCATCTGTATCTGTATCAAAAATATCGATACCTTTTTTTACTGATGAATTAGAAACTGTTGGGTTTGCAAAAGAAGTTGCAACTATTACTAATGAGAATAATCCGAATGTTAAAGCTGTTTTTTTCATGACCTGAGGTTTTATATGTTTTGTATTATTTTTTGGAGATGATTCGCTGTCTGCTGCGAATCAGATTGTAAAACTAATACCGGGGTCAAAAAAAATTTATACGAAAAATTGGGTTTATGGTAAATCATACCCAATTGATAGTCAATGGATAGCAAATCCGTGTAAACATCTAGTTTTTAGACTTCTAGATAATTTCCTGCTGCAAAATCGGCAATAATCTGCTCTACATTTGCTCTGTAGGTTTTAGAAAAAGGAATCTTTTTTGTGGAGTTTTTTATGTAACAGATTGAGTTTCCGCTATGAATCCTCGAAATATAGTTTCGATTTATCACATAACTGTTATGAATGCGGATAAAAGGATACGTCAAAACACTTTCAAAATGCTTTAACGTTTTAAAGGCCGTAATCATTTCACCACTATTCAAATAAATATCGGTAGAGTTATTGTCGGCTTGAAAGTAACAGATATCTTCAGCATTTAAATACCGGTAATCTCCATACGATTTTATACAAATGGTCAATGGTCTTTCGATATTTTGAGGAATCGTTACGTTATTTACATTATCAATTACAATAGAAGTCGGCTCTTCTAGAAATTGCGGTGTTTTGCTATCTAAATTGGCTTTTTTAAGCCTTAAAACCGATTTTAGAAGCTCAATATGCGCAATAGGCTTTAAAAGATAATCAAAGACACCATATTGAATTGCATCAAAAGATTTTTCTTTTGTATTTGTAGTAATTATAATTTTGGGAATTTCCTGAAAGAAACGGTGCAATTCGCTTATAAAAGCCAAAGACAAATGACTTGACAGATTTTTGGGTTCGATTTCGAGAAAAACCAAAGCTGGTTTATGTTCTAAAACCAAGTCTAAACCTTCTTGAAAATTTGAAGCCGAAGCCATAAAAGATAATTCTGAAAAACCTGAAGCGGTTGTTTGGGTTTTCAAAATACTCTCAGCGTCATCATCAATTATAATATACGAATACTTTTTCAATTTTGGGTTTTGTTGGTGTTCTCACGGCGCAATCATACTCAAAAAAAAGCTTTTAATTGCAATGTGGAGAAAAAAAATTGGTTTTTGCGCTAATACAAATTTAAAATTACGCATTTAAGCCTTTTAAACATTTCATTGTTAACACATTAAGTCAAAATGTTGATACATAAGGATGAAATGCAAAAAAAACCGATAAAATACCTGTTTTTTAAAATCAAAAATCCCAAACTCCTTTATGGAATTTGGGACTTCTATAATAAACTGTAAAGATTACATTCTCATTAACCAGTTTTTCATCGAAACTTCGTTTTCGATAATTCCTCTTAATTCAGTAATTTTTACTCGATCTTGTTTCATTGTATCTCTATGACGAATTGTTACTGTTTCGTCTTCAAGTGTCTGGTGATCTACTGTAATACAGAAAGGCGTTCCTAAAGCATCTTGTCTTCTGTAACGACGTCCTACAGCATCTTTTTCATCATAAGCCACATTAAAATCCCATTTCAAATCTTCGATGATTTTTCTTGAAACTTCTGGCAAACCATCTTTTTTAACTAATGGTAATACTGCCGCTTTAGTTGGCGCTAAAACTGCCGGTAATTTTAAAACTGTTCTAGTAGAACCGTCTTCTAATGTTTCTTCTTTTAACGAAGTAGCAAAAACTGCCAAGAACATACGATCTAAACCTACAGAAGTTTCTACTACATAAGGAACATAGTTTTCGTTTAATTCAGGATCAAAATATTGCAATTTTCTTCCAGAATATTCTTCGTGCGCTTTTAAGTCGAAATCTGTACGAGAGTGAATTCCTTCCAATTCTTTAAATCCGAATGGGAAATTAAATTCGATATCAGCTGCTGCGTTTGCGTAGTGCGCTAATTTCTCATGATCATGAAAACGGTAATTTTCTTTTCCTAATCCTAAAGATAAATGCCATTTCAAACGAGTTTCTTTCCAGTACTCGTATGATTTCATTTCTTCTCCTGGACGTACAAAAAATTGCATTTCCATTTGTTCGAATTCACGCATACGGAAAATAAATTGTCTTGCAACAATCTCGTTTCTGAAAGCTTTACCTGTCTGAGCAATTCCAAAAGGAACTTTCATACGGCCTGATTTCTGAACGTTTAAAAAGTTCACAAAAATACCTTGAGCCGTTTCTGGACGCAAATATAAATCCATTGCATTCTCTGCAGATGCACCTAATTTTGTTCCGAACATTAAGTTAAATTGCTTAACCTCTGTCCAGTTTTTAGAACCAGTTTCAGGATCAGCAATTTCAAGCTCTTCAATCAATGCTTTTACATCGGCCAAATCACCTGCTCCCAAAGAACGACCTAAACGCTCTCTGATTTCTTTTTCTTTAGCTAAATATTCAATTACACGAGCATTTGTAGTTACAAATTCTTGTTCGTTGAATGCATCACCAAAACGAGCTTTTGCTTTGTCAATTTCTTTTTGTGCTTTTTGGTGAATTTTTTCAGCATGATCTTCAACCAAAACATCAGCTCTATATCTCTTTTTAGAATCTTTATTATCAATTAATGGATCATTGAAAGCGTCAACGTGACCAGAAGCTTTCCAAGTTGTTGGATGCATCAATATTGCAGCATCAAGGCCGACAATATTTTCATTCATCTGAACCATTGATTTCCACCAATATTCACGGATATTCTTTTTTAATTCAACACCGTTTTGTGCGTAATCGTATACAGCACTTAAACCATCGTAAACTTCGCTTGACGGAAAAATAAATCCGTACTCTTTTGCGTGCGAAACCACATTCTTAAATATATCTTCTTGTTTTGCCATAGTGATGCAAAAATATAAAAACTAGCTGTATAAAAAAGAAAAATTATAAAGATTGAAGCTTTGATTTTGTTACTTTTGTAAATAAAATCTCTCTTTTTGTGATTAATTACCTAATAAATCTCTTTTTCCCTAAAGTCTGTAGCGGATGCCGCTCACTTTTGCTTCAGAATGAAACAGTATTCTGTACCAGCTGTCGTCATGAAATGCCTCTAACCCAATATCATTTAGATCTAAAAAATGAGGCTGCAAAAAAGTTTTATGGCAAGATCGATATTCAATTTGCCTCTGCATTTTTATACTTTAATAAAAAGGGAATGGTACAGGAACTCATTCATAATTTAAAATACAAAGGTCACCAGGAAATAGGAACTGTTTTAGGAAATTGGTATGCCGAAGATTTAAAAGAACTTCAACTCGAAATTCCTTTTGATGTCGTGATTCCAGTTCCACTTCATAAAAGAAAATTTAAGGAACGTGGTTACAATCAAGTTACTACTTTTGGGAAAGCAATTGCCCATGGTTTTGAAGTTCCTTTTAATGAAAAACTATTGTTTCGTAAAGTATATTCTAAAACCCAATCTAAAAAAAGCCTTTTAGGAAGGTCCGAAAATATAGAAAACATTTTTGATGTCGAATTCAATGAATCCGATCATCACAAACATTTTTTAATTGTAGACGATGTTTTCACAACAGGCGCAACAATTGAAGCCTGTTCTCGGGCGTTATTAAAAATTCCAGGCGCTAAAATTAGTATGATTTGTATGGCGATGGCGCATTAAGGTTTTAAGCTTTCAAGAATTAATTAATCAGTATTTTTTTTATTTCTTTTCTGTTGCCATCAGTAACTGTTACAAAATATAGACCTGAAGGAACACCTGGCAATTGAATATCTTGAATAAAATATCCTGATCCTTGAAAAGTTCTATCGTAAACATATTTTCCATTAATATCATTAACGTAAACTTTAATCTCACTTACCGAATCTCGATCAAATTGCACTGTAAAAGTTCCTTTGTTTGGATTTGGATACGCAACAAAACTAACATTCTCAAAATCATCATTTCCTAATGTATAGGTTTTAGAACAAATATTTACTGACGCAGAATTTATTGTTCCCAAAGCTCCTACAGCATCATCAAGAACTCTAAAAGTCCAATTTCCTTGTGGATTTTCTCCATTAAAAGCGCTTAAAACAGTCGAAGGAATTACAATCTGGCTAGAAGTTGTATTACAGTTTAAAGCAGTTCCGCTATCATCAAATTGCAAAGCTAAGGTTGAATTTGTATTTCCACAGTTTTTATTAAATAAAGTTACAATTGTTCCGCTAGGGCTAATAATCTGCATGGTAAGATCCGAAAATTTCTCATGTTTTACATTTACGGAAACATTTACATCTGAAATAGATCCTGTTGAAGAAGGCACAGAAACTGTTCTATTTACATACACATTGTCACCGGTTGAATATCCTCCACCAAAATTATAAGAAGAACAATCTGTTGAAACCGTATATCCTACAGCAAATGGTTTACTATTTACAGCATAATAAATATTGCCAACTGGCTCTATCAAAAGTCTGCAATTTGTAGAAGCCTCAATTTCTGGAACCAATATCGTTTCTGAGCCATCATTTGGAGTATTAGAAGCCAAGACAACTGGAAATGTTAATCCGCCATCTACAGATAATTTAATATTTACACTTGATGATCCCACAAGTGTATTGGTGTTATTTACGCTCCAAGTAATAGTTTGCGCCGATCCTTTTGCCCAACCAAGATTATCGTCTGCTTGTGAAGTCACGGCAAATGGCCCAGCGGCAGCACTTACCGTTACGACCATCGCTGATGTATTGGTTTGCCCCTTTCCTTCTGCAGCATTGTCTCTTCCTGTAAGGGTAAAATTCATTGTTTTGGCAATAGAAGAAACAGATTCCCAACTTGTGGTCAACTGATTATTTAATACAGAACTTAAAGCAGGCATGTATCGAACAGGTGAAGTTGTTGGCGAAAAAGACCTAAACATTGGTCCGTCTGGTTTTGTAGCATCTGCCAAACTCTTATTGCCAAAAGTTGTTATAGCACTATCGTATTGCTCCCAAGTGTATGTTATGGAATTTCCCTCTGGATCAGAACCTGTTCCGGTTAAAATAAATGGTGTGCTAATTGGAATCGTATAATCTGAACCTGCATTTATGACTGGCGGATTATTATCAACTATAGATGTAGAAACCGGACAAGTTTTTCCTGCTAAATTACTTTGTATCTGACTAATACTTGCATAAGAAAAATAATCGTCTGAGTGACTCTGAACATCATAAGCTGTTACTCCCGCATACCCCATAATAGTTGAACCGCTTCCTGGTTCGTAACAGGTTCCATAACCTTCATTTGCATGCGAAAAAGTATGCGTACCTCCAAGCTGATGCCCCATTTCATGAGCAACGAAATCAATATCAAAATTATCGCCTTGGGGCCTTCCATCTGCTGGAGATGTAAATGCACTGCCTTTTCCAAGAGGTTGGCTAGAAGTAGGGCTCACGCAGACACAACCAATACAGCTTGCATTTCCTCCTCCGCCTGAAGCGCCAAATAAATGGCCAATATCATAATTGCCTTCACCAATTACAGTTGTTAATGTTGTCTGCACTTCTTTTGGCCACGCAGGATTGTCATTGTTAGCACCTGCTGATGCAATAGAATAAGGATCTGTAGAAGCGTCTGTATAAATTATAGCATCATTATTTGCAATTAAAATCAACTGTACTGCAAGATCTCGATTAAAAATACCATTTACTCGAGTCAAAGTAGCATTCATTCCAGCTAAAGCTTTCGCCTTTGTTCCACCAAAATAAGTAGTGTATTCTCCTGTACAGGAAAGCGCCAATCGAAGTGTTTTAAATTGTTTAGAGTTTGAAGCTGTTTTTGCAGTAGTAGAAGGTTTATTGTCAGAAAACGAATTTGGTGTTTTACAATCCAAAAGCATTTTTGACGCTACGTTGTCTGTCGATTTATACAAGACATATTCCGATTTATTATCTTGATTTTGTTCAATATATTCCGTTGGTTTTGATGGTCTAAAAACCATCGTCTGGATTCCGATTGGAGCTATGCTAAAATGTATTTTAGCATTTTTATCATCTATTCCTCGACCTACATAAGACCTAATTTCGGGATATTTTGCCTGTAATTCTGGATCAAAATTAGAGGATTCCCAAACAGAAAAACGTTCCAAAATTCCATCAGCATTTGGAATCGTAATTTCTGATGTTGTATTTTTCGCTGTTTTATTTGATGCCGAAGCTAGTTTAGCACTAAGAAGATTTGCATTTAATTTATAATATAATTTAGCAGAACTTACACCATCAGCTTTTCGCAAAAGCGATGAAGAAGTTACCTTCTGCCATAGAACATCTTGTGCATTGATATTTGCAGAACAAAAAATTAAAAATATATAAAGTAGTTGTTTTTTCATACTCTTAAGATATAGTATCAAAATTACTTCAATTAATTTGAAATCATATTATCTATACGACAATTATTGCTTTTTAATCGACGAGTCGTCTTATTTTTACAAAAAGATAGGTTACGCATTAAAATTCGATTTAGCATAGCATTAAATTTAAAAGAGAATAGTATAAATTTGCAGCATCTTAAATAATTTGTTTTGAAGCTCTTTCATTCTATAAACGATTTTCAGTCAACCAAGAAAACAATTTTAACTCTTGGTACCTTTGACGGTGTGCATATTGGTCATAAAAAAATTCTCGAACGAATTACGCAGCAAACTGAAAATGGAAGATATGAAAGTCTTGTTCTAACTTTTTTTCCGCATCCAAGGATGGTTCTTCAGGAAAAATCGGAGATAAGATTGTTAAACACTATTGAAGAAAAAATAAAGCTTTTGGAAGCAACTGGTATAGAAAACCTAGTTGTCCACCCTTTTAACGAAAGTTTTTCAAGACTAACTGCCGAAGAATTCGTTCGAACGATTTTAGTGGAAAAATTCCAGATTCAAAAAATCATTATTGGCCATGATCATCGTTTTGGCCGAAATAGAACTGCAAATATTGATGATCTCATTGCTTTTGGACTAGAATATGGATTTGAAGTTGAGCAAATTTCGGCCGAAGAAATTCAAGATGTTTCGGTTAGTTCGACCAAAATCAGAAAAGCTCTAAATGAAGGCAACATGGCTTTGGCCAACGAATATTTAGGCTATAGCTATTTTCTAAATGGAACGATTGTAAAAGGAAAACAACTTGGAAGAACTATTGGTTTCCCTACAGCAAATATTCAGATTGACGAAGATTACAAACTGATTCCAAAAATTGGTGTTTATGTTGTGAAAGCCATTGTAAACGGTGAAACTGTTTTTGGAATGATGAATATTGGTTTCAATCCTACTGTTAATGGCGAAAAACAAACTATAGAAGTTCACTTGTTTAATTTTGACAAAGATATTTACGATCAAAAAATTGAAGTTTTTTTATTGCATTATATTCGCGAAGAACAAAAATTTGGTTCGATAGATGCCTTAAAAGCACAGCTTAATCAAGATCAAACCGATTCTTTGGCTTTTATAAACTCTACATTAAAAAACCAGACTGCATAGTTTTTATTGTTTTTAAATCATCGTAGTTATTTTTTTAGTAAATTTGATAGAACACTGTTTTTCAAATATTTACTATTAACTTCTAAAAAATAACCACTATGAAATTACCTAAAGAAATTACCAACGGGTTTTTGATTTTCCTCGGAATTGGCATTTATTTTTTATTGATGAATGTACTAGGTTTAGCAGATTTGTTTTATTTGAGAACACTCAACGTTTTCTTTATATTCTATGGCGTTAATAGGACAATGCAGATGAACCTTCATGAAGGAGAAACCAATTTTGTTTCTAATGCTGTTTCTGCAATGGCAACTTCTGTAGTTGGTGTTGCACTAAGCATATTTGGTCTATTGGTTTATAGCTACGCTCGAGGCGGAGATGCTTACGTAAGAACTTTATCTGAAACATTTATGTTTGGAGGAAATCCATCGGTGCCAACTTATTGTATCTGTCTATTATTTGAAGGAATCGCTTCTTCTGTAATCGTTACTTTAATGATGATGCTGTATTGGAATAATAAATATGCTGCGGATTGATTTTTGGAAATCGATTAGATTAAAAAAATTAGTCTAAAGAGCTCAATAATTTCAACAAAAATTTTTAAATTGCTTATAACTCAGACTATAAGCAATTTTTTTATTTAATAAAATGAAGTTAAAACAAATAGAAAGGGTTAAAAAAATCTCCAAAGAAGATTTTGTTTCCCATTATGTAAAAAAACAAATTCCTGTTGTTATTGAACAATTGACCGAAGACTGGCCAGCTTATAACAAATGGAAATTATCTTATATAAAAGAAATCGCAGGAAATTCAATCGTTCCTTTATACGACGACAGACCTGTAAACCACGAAGACGGATTTAACGAAGCGCATACCACCATGAAAATGAGTGAGTACATCGACTTATTAGAAGAAAAACCTACCAATTACCGTATTTTTCTTTATAATCTAATGAAAGAGGTTCCTTCATTAAAAAACGACTTTTTATGGCCCGATATTGGGTTGAAATTAGTGAAGCAAATGCCAATGCTGTTTTTTGGAGGAGAAAATTCGAGAGTTTTTATGCATTATGATATTGACTACTCGAACATTCTTCATTTCCATTTTCATGGCGAAAAGCAATGCATGATTTTTCCTCCAGATCAGTCTAAATTTATGTATAAAGTTCCTCATGCCTTAATTTCGAGAGAAGATATTGATTTTGATAATCCGGATTATGAAAAATTTCCAGCACTCAAAAATGTTGAAGGTTATATCACTAACTTAAAACATGGCGAAATGCTGTACATGCCAGAGGGATATTGGCATTATATGAAATATCTAACACCAGGATTTTCAATGAGTCTACGCTCTTTTCCAAAAAACATTGTCAATTTATCTAAAGCTGCATATAATGTTTTTATTATGCGTCATTTTGATATTATGATGCGAAAAATTCAGGGACAAAAGTGGATTGACTATAAAAACGAAAAAGCTGTTAAAAATACGCATCAAAATTTACAGCGTACCCTTTAATAAAAAAGCGGTTGAGATTTTAAAACCTCAACCGCTTTTCATTTTATCTGAATACTATTTTCCTTGTAACCGTTTTTCCGTTATCTAAAGTCATTTTGACGAATAATACTTGAGGTCCCGATTGAAAGTTTGTTATAAGCCATTCTTTGTTTCCAATTTGTTTTTTAAGGTATAATAATGTACCCCCTGCATCATAAATAGCAGCTTCTTGAAGATTTTCCTGGTCTGAAATAGATTGCAATCTGATATTTTTATCCTTAACAGAAACAACTATCTGCTGATTCTGATTATCAAAATCCTCATTACCAAGCGGTTTATCATCCTTATTTGTATATCGTAATACAAAACGATTAAGGAAAGTTCCTGGTGCCGATGTAAAGGTATAGCTCCCCGTTTTAAGATTGTGAATAGTCTTTGTTACATTGTCTTGCAGGTAAATATCCTGAGTACTTAAATTCCCATCTGTATGATCTATCGACATTGTAAAATTACCTTCTGGAATTGTCGATTTATATCCTAAAGGTATCGTATCGGAAACAACAAAAGGTACGGCTCTTCCTTGGATAACAAGTTTTTTACCTTCATTTATACTATAAAAATCAAGATACGGATTGGCGTTCATTGTCGTTGCATCGTAACTATTATCCCACGAGTTAGTGGCGCCAGTTATATACCCGATAAGTAATTGCTTAAACGCTCCTTGTGTATTTGTCAAATTCAACCAGACACGATGTTTTTCTTCATCAGTATCAGCTTTAGATTTAAAAAACTGACTGTTAAAACTAGCAACACGCATCGAATTGGTATAGACAACGCTCTGACCCGTTAAAGTTTTAGCAAAAAAACCTTGTCCCGAAGCAATATATCCTCCTGGCGGAACTTGATTTCCTGGAGACGACGCCCCTGTTCCTTCCATTTGTCCTACATCTACCTGTCCTGATAAATTGTAATAGGCAAAATCTGTGCTAGTGTAAGTAAAGGTATTACTGCCTGGTATCTGAGTAGGAAGGCTATTATGTGTCCAAAAATACAATGTCCCGTACAAACGATCTGCATTGTCATGAATAAATTGATCCGCATAAATCGCTGAAGGATATGGATTTCCTAGAAAAACTAATTTTCCAGCTACAGTTGTTGGTCCTGAAATAGTTCCATTATTTGGTACACCAACGAATTCTCCACCAAAAACTTGAGCATTATTCAAATCATAAGATTGAGGAGCTCTAATACTATAACCATTTCCCTTTACCATTTCTCCTGCTCCATTATCAATTAATATCCATCCAACAGATGAATCATATCTGTGAAATTTGTCCCACAGCGTATTCGGAGATAAATCATGTAATGTAAATGCTGGATCACGGGTTACTGGAGAAGACCAATAGGTAACATCATAACGTCTTACAGGAGTTGTATTTCTTTTATAGGTAATATTTCCAAAATTCGCCACATCTGAAACTTGCACCAAACTTGAATTATTTTCAAAGACAAAAACTCCATTACCTAACACATTCACTTCATTGGTTACCGTAATTGTATTGGTGCTTTCCACAATCAAAGAACCATTACTCTGAATCGTTAATCTGCTAGCAAAAAAACTTCCGTTTGTTCCAGAAATTATCGGATCAATACCTACATCTGGAATATCTATACAATCTGTTGCAATAGGAACTCCTGTAGGTGTCCAGTTAGCGGGGTTTGCCCAATTGGCATCAACACTTCCATTCCATGCTTTAGTCACAAAAGCATTTATCGTGACGGGTGTTGGTTGTGATTCGCATCCTGATGTATTATTTTTTACTTGCACATTATAACCTCCTGAAGATAAACCTGTAAATACTCCTGAAGTATTACTAAAATCTACTCCATCGATACTATAAGTATATCCAGTTCCTGAAGCTGGAGAAGTTACTGTTATTATCCCTGTATTATTTACACAAGTTGGAAGTTGGGTAACAGAAGCTACGGGTGCAGTTACAACCGGATTTACTGTTAAAGAAACTGCCTGACTTACTGGGCAGCCATTAGAAGTTGTAATTGTCATGATCCCATTATAAGTTCCTGCTGCGGTATTTGCTGGAACATTTATATTGACAATTTCTCCTGATCCCGAACTAAAAGGAAATGGTGTTGTGCCTTGATCGGTTAAAACAACCCAGTCAATTGCATAATTCGTTGGAGATCCTGTTGTCGAATTATAATTTAATGTAGTAGTCTGCGCCAATGAACTCTGACAAACCGGAGTAAAGACTCCTGATGTGCTTATAGTTGGAAGACTGTTAATTGTTAGTGAAATTGCTTGTGTCGTTTGACATCCATTTGATGTGAAAATTGTCATTACTCCACTATAAGTTCCAGCTGCTGCATTAGCAGGAACACTAATATTATTTACATTTCCTCCCGCAGAATCAAAAGAAAAAGAGGTAGTAGTTTGATCATTTAAAATTGCCCAATCTATTGAATAGCTAATAGGTGAACCAGCTGTGGCAGAATATGGCAAAGATGCTGTTTGCGCTAATGCATTTTGGCAAACTGGAGTTAAATTTCCTGAAGTTGCAATTGTTGGAGACGAATTAACGGTTACTGTAAAATTACTTGGTGTCGAAATACATCCATTCGTATTTTTTACCGTTAAAGTTCCTGTATAAGTTCCCGCTGCTGTTCCTGCTGGAACGGCAATACTTATTGGACTAGCGGTTAAAACGGCATCTGTAACTGCCAAAAAATTATTCGTAGGGCTCGTGTTCCAGACAATGCTGTAAGATGCTGGCGAATTGGCCGGTGCGCTATAGCTTAAATTAGAGGTCTGAGATGCAGCATTAAAACAAACCGCGCTAGCTGTTCCAAGTATGACTGATGGTAATGAATTTACGGATACTGTAAAATTACTTGGTGTCGAAGTACATCCATTCGCGTTTTTTACCGTTAAGGTTCCTGTATAAGTTCCCGCTGCTGTTCCCGCTGGAACGGCAATACTTATTGGACTAGCGGTTAAAACGGCATCTGTAACTGCCAAAAAATTATTCGTAGGGCTCGTGTTCCAGACAATGCTGTAAGATGCTGGCGAATTGGCGGGAGCGCTATAGCTTAAATTAGAGGTCTGAGCTGCAACATTAAAACAAACCGAACTTGCAGTTCCAAGTGTGACTGATGGTAATGAATTTACGGATACTGTAAAATTACTTGGTGTCGAAGTACATCCATTCGCGTTTTTTACCGTTAAGGTTCCTGTATAAGTTCCCGCTGCTGTTCCCGCTGGAACGGCAATACTTATTGGACTGGCTGTTAAATTTGCATTTGTAATTGTCCCAAAGTTATTAGGCGGATTTGCACCCCAAGTAATACTATAGGTTGTTGGTGAATTGGCGGGAGCTGTATAAGGCAATGTTACATTTTGTAGAGCAGCGCTTGTACAAACTCCAGCTATACTGCCTAATGTAATTGCTGGTAACGGATTTACTGTAACAGTAAAATTATATACTATTGATGTACAGCCTGCCGCATTTTTCACCGTTAAATTTCCTGTATAAGTACCCTGTGATGTATTGGCAGGTATTGAAATATTGATTGGGCTTGCCGGCAAAGCTGCATTTGCAACTGGCAAAAAACTATTTGTTGGACTTGCATTCCAAGTTATGCTATAAGTAGAAGGAGAATTGGTAGCGTTACTATACGGCAATGTGGTACTTTGCAAACTTGTACTCGCACATACTGCAGTTGTCGCATTCAATGTCAATGTTGGTGGTGCGCCAACTACAATATCTACATAATTGTTTGAAGAAAATGAAGAAACACAATCTACAGAAGTTAAAGAATTAACTGTTATTCTACTTGGGCCTAAAAGATTTAGACCAGTAGCAGTGAAATTTCCTGAACCTCCTGGAAACGGAACTTCCATTGAAGCAGTCAATGTAGCCGATGGACTACTTGTACTGTAGTTTACTGTATATGTCCCCGCAGGCAAACTTGCTGATGTGCCGGTAAGTTGTACCTGTGAAGTTGTCCCTGTTGTCGTGCAAACATTTGGTGCTGATATTGAGGTAAAACTATACGCTTTACAAGTATAAGTAATGCTAACATAACCTTTTGCACCACTTCCTCCGTTATATAAAGTTGGTGACCCTATTAAAGGTAAAGAACTAGCCGCTCCTGAACCTCCTCCTCCATATTCCTGTCCAGGCTTCCCCGCACCATTTGCTCCTAAAAGACTAGAATAACCAACCCCTCCTTTTCCTCCTTTTTGCGGGCCAAGATTGGCTGCATCTCCACCATTTCCAGATGAAAGAGCTAAATTAAGCAAACTATTATACCCTGTTCCCGAAGCTCCTCCATTTGTCGCTGTAATACTTCCTTTAGCACCTGTAGTGGAAGGCGTTGCAACAGGAGGATTATCTCCTGTAGTTGGAAGATTGGCAACACCACCAGCTCCTCCTGGCGCGTAAAAAACTCCAGAAAAACCTGTTATAAAAGATGGTCCACCATTGGCTCCATTACCTGTTCCTCCCGCACCGGGAGTACCAACAACAACATTTAAAGTTGATGCTGTTATTCCTGTAATATTTCCTAAAGCATAAGCCCCGCCGCCGCCGCCAGGAGCACCTCTTCCCCATCCTGAGCCCGCAAAAGCGGCTCCCCCTGCACCTCCACCTCCCCAAGCTTCTACAGTAACAACATCCATCCCTGCTGGAAGAGGAAAAGAAGCATTACTAGAAGGAACTGCATGCACTAAAGTTTGTGCTTTTGAAGAAGTATAAAAAAATGATAAAACCAAAACCATTATGATTTTAAATTTCCAACTAAATTCTAAGGGTTTTCTAATATAAGTTACTAAAGTTGAAAAGCTGAAGAAACTCAGCACCGTAAGTAAATTTTTTTTCATCTTGTGGCATTTTAGTAATTGAAAAATAAATTCAAACTCAAAAAAGATTAATTGCGAAATCTGGGAGGCTTAATAGCTTAAAGCATATTTTAGGCTATGCTTTTTATAGAGTCACAAATAATAAAGGCTTATAAAATGACCGTTTTAAAGCTTTCGCTTTTTAAGAAAAAAATATATTGGAAAAGGCTTATAAGGAAATAGTATTTAATCGAATTAATTTGTATTTAATCGATTAAAACCCTAAACAAGGTACGATTTTATTTACATTAAAATCATCCTTACAATACTAACCTCTTAATTTTAACACGTTTGCGCCAGAAAATATATAAAATAGGAAAAAACTGTTAATTTTAAACTAAGTAATTCATTAACAATTATATACAAAAAAAATCCTCAGCTTTTTACACAGAGGATTTACAATAGATTATTTACTGTTTCTTTTAAAAAACCACTTTTTTAGAAACAGATTTTCCATTTTCAAAAATGACTTTTACTAATAAAACTTGGTGCGAAGAGAACAAATTTTGAATTGATATTTTTTTACTTTCAAGCTGATTCTTTTTGTATAATTCATTTCCTGAAATATCAAAAATTATAACCTCATTGATCCTTTCATCGAACGATTCAATATTTATCATATGATTTTTATTTGATATTAAAATGCTCTTAGAAATGTCTTCAAAAGTTGTATTTCCTAAATTTTTATTGGCATAAATTATTGAAAACCGATTGTTAAAAGTTCCTGCTTCAGAATCAAATTGATATGGACTTTCGGAAAGATTATGACATCTATTTAGCGTTCTATCCACTAAAAAAATACTGATTTCATCAAATAATGGATCTTGGTGGTCAATCTCTAAATTTAAAGTCGTTTTGGTAGTGGTTTTAAATCCCAAATTAATAGAATCATTTTCTGTCCATGGCATTGCTCTTCCTTGAATTACCAATTTTTTATTCTCTAAAATGCTGTAAAAATCAATTTCTTGACTTGAACTGAGAGATACTGCATCATAATAGTCGACAGAGTTGGAAGCTTCTTTGTCATAGCCCAATAAAATTTGTTTTAGGGCATTTTTCCCATTATGGAGATTAAGCCAAAATCGAAATTTCTCGTTTTTGAGCTCACTTTGAGAACTAGGTCTAAAAAAAGAACTATTATGAGCTTTGATTCTCATATTATTATTAAACTCAATAAAACCTACTGCTTTACTTCGCACAAAAAAACCTTGCCCAGAAGCTATTGTACCATCTGGAGTTGTAGTATAGTTTTCTGAATTTAAAGAAGAACTTATTCCAACACCACCTAAAAGATTATATACTACGCAGTCATCTGCTGAATATTTGCCATTGGAAGGAGGTGTATTATGCGTCCAAAAATAAAGAGCGCCCTGTATTTTCGAAGAATTGTTTTTTATAAAAAGATCTGCATTTATAGCGGAAGGATATGGGTTTCCTATCAAATAAAGGCTGTTCACTACTTTAAACTCAGCATCTACTTTACCATTGTTCGGAATTCCTTTAAAAGTTCCCTCAAATATTGTACGATCAGTAATTGAATAATTTTGCGGAGCTCTTATACAGTAACCTTGCCCAGGAACCATATCCATGGTTCCATTAAAATCTGTTATCCAGTTAGAAATTGGGTCATGCCAGTAGTATTTATCTCCAAGAGTATCTGGTGAAAAATCTTTCATTGTTTGCTTATCAACGGGCGAAGACCAATAGGTCATATCATAACGGATTACCGGTTTTGTTTTTCTTATTAAATGAATAATTCCTGTATTTACCATATCATCATCTGACTGATATAAACTTGCTGCATCTTCTAATACTAAAGTTCCAGAACCAGTATATGCAAACTCTACTGCGAGAGTATTTTTTTCTAACAAGGTCACGGTCTTACCTTGATCAATATTGCAACCGCAAATAGTAGTACTGGTTAGTTGCGGGAAATTCTCTTTAAAATACACATCTTTTCCTACTGAAGGTGGACCATTTGACCATATATTCCCATTCCAAACTGTAGTATTTACACAAAGTTTTAAACGAGCGACTCTATGTTTTGAAATACCTGCAACTGAATTAAAATTACCTCCAATAAACAATTTATAATCTGCACTAAATTTCATATCAAACAGGGTGTTATTCAAAGGCGCAGTAAAAGAATTATCAAAAACTCCAGAAGGCATCAACCTAATAAGTCTGGAAGATGCTGTATTACTGTATGTTCCCGAAAAAGATCCTCCAACCAAAATTCGATCATCTGGCTGTACTAAAATTGAACGGACATCTCCTTTACTAAAACCAGTTCCAGATTCAAATGCCGTGTCAAGGCTTCCATCACTATTTAACCGAACTATTCTTTTTTCAGGAATACCATTAAAAGTTAAAAATGTTCCTCCAACAATAATCTTATTATTTGATTGGAGTGCCAATGCATAAACATATTTATCAAAACCATTTTGAATATTAAAGCTAGAATCAATACTGCCATCAGAATTTAGACGAACTAAACCAGAAAAAGACTGTGCATTAAAAGTTTTAAAATGCCCGCCAAGAAGAATCTTTCCATCAGATTGTATCACTATTGCTTCAATAGTTCCATCGGCACCCAAACCAGTATTAAAACTAGTGTCTTTTGAGCCATCCGGAAGAAGTCTCACAATCCTATTCAAACTTGTACCATTGTATTTTGTGAATGCACCTGCAACAATTATTTTTTGGTCATTCTGAATTGCCAACGCATAGACTTGAGAATTAAAGCCGTCTCCGCTATTAAATGAATTATCGATTTCTCCATTAGATAAAATTCTAACAATCCTGTTGCTGTTTATATCATTATACTTTGTAAAATTTCCTCCAATAATTGCTTTCCCATCAGTCTGTAAGGATATTGTTTTTACTAAGTTATTTGCACCAGATCTTCCAGCATTAAAGGACGGATCAAGAGAACCATCTTCTAACAGACAAGTTATTCTTGAAACTGGTACGCCATTGAATTTATTGAAATTACCGCTAACAATTGTTTTTTGATTTGGAAGTGGTAAAAGACTCAAAACAGAATTATCAAAACCTATTCCCGATGACAAATAACCAATATCGTGTTCGCCTTCGTTATTAATTTTAGCCAATCTGCCTTGATTTAGTCCATTAAACACATAAAAAGATCCTCCCACAAACCAAGAACCTTCTTCGTCAAATTCTAGACATAAAACAGATGCAGAAGCAGGCCCAGAGCCAATATCAAAATTTGATTTTACGGTTCCATCCGAATTTAGAAAAACTAGTCTATTGACATCGTTGCTATTGTATAAACCTGTAAAAGATCCTCCTACCATTAAATCTCCGTTTAAATCTATTTTTAAGGTTTGAACTCCTTCTTTACTAAAACCTGATCCTGTCTGAAAACTTTCGTCTTTTGTACCATCTATATTTAATCGAATAAGACGGTTGGCAACAGCATTATTAAATGTGGTAAAATTTCCTCCTAATACGATTTTTCCATCAGATTGCAATGCGATGGCGTTAACATCATCATTAAACCCATCTCCACAATTAAAAGTAAAATCGAAACTGCCATTACTATTTAAGCGTACAATTCTATTTGCCGAAATTCCATTAAACGTAATAAAATTTCCTGTAAGAATGACTTTTTCTTCATCTGATATCTTAACATGAGTAATATTTAAAGTTGAACCAGAACCAGTCAAAAATGAAGAATCGAGTGTTCCGTTTGGAAACAAACGAGCCACTCGATTCACTGTTGAATTTGTATATTTTGAAAAGCTTCCAACAATTATTATTTTCCCCTCTGACTGCATTGTAATGTCATAGACAATTCCTGTTGTCGCTCCTACCGTAGTATTAAAAGTTGGATCATAAGATCCATCAGGATTGAGACGAATAAGTCTTCCCGCATTAATTCCGTTATACATTGTAAAATTTCCTCCTAAGATAATTTTACCGTCTGGCTGTAAATATGATGCGTAAATTTTGCCATTAAAACCTGTACCTGTATTAAAACTTTCATCAATAGATCCGTTAGGATTTAAACGCGTAAGATAAGAGACTGGGAATCCGTTTAAACTGAGGTAATCACCTCCAACAATTAAGCTTCCATTTTTTTGTAAAAGAAGAGTCCGCACAGCTCCGTTAAAACCGTCTCCGTTTTGTCCATCATCAAATACATTAAAAGTGCGATCGACTTTACCCTGTTGTGCAAAAAGGCTAGAACCAGGAATGAGCAAAAGTGAAATTAAAGAATAAAATAAATTTTTAATCAAAACAGTATAATTAAAGTTAATTTTGTAAGAATTAAGCTAAAATTACAAAGTTAAAACAATACGCACAATACCAAGATTTAGGGATATTTTAAGCAGAAAAAAAAGCCCATTCATAAAAGAATGGGCTTTTAAATATGACGTTATATTATTTTACAGATTAGAAAAAATAACTTTTTTAGTAAAGGTATGTCCATTTTCTAAGATTATTTTTACCAATAATACTTGATCACTAGAATGTAAGTTTTTAATTTGCAAGTCTGAAGCATTCACTTTGTTATTACTATATAACAACTGCGCTCCAACATTGTAAACATTTACTTCTTTAATCGTTTCTTTAGATGATGTAATATTCACTGCTTTGTCTTTCACTGAAACTAAAACCGTATTCTCAAGATTTTCAAAATCATCTGTCCCTAAGGTTTTATTTGTATAACGAATCGAAAAACGAGTTGAATTGCTTCCTGCTAAACTAAAGAAAGTATAATTCTCTTTTCGCAAATCTATTATTTTACCTAGAGCTTTATCTTCTAAGTATACAGCTTGGGTAGCAAAGAATCCGTCTGCATGATCAATAGAAATCGTGAAGTTACGGTCACCTTTATCATCAACACCACTCTTATAACCTAAAGGAACTACGTCTGTATCATCAAAAGGAAGTGCACGACCTTGAATCGTTAATTTTCTAGATTCACTGATACTATAAAAATCAATATAAGCAGTACCTCCTCTTGTCGTAGCGTCATAACTGAAATCAATACCATTAGTCGCTCCTTCAACATATCCAATTAATATCTGTTTAAAAGCACCCTGTGAGTTTGCGATATTCAGCCAAAGACGGTTACTTTCAGTTTTACTGGCTTCACTTGGTTTATAAAATTGTGTATTCTGTGAGCTTGCTTTACGAAGATCATTATTAAATTTAATTGCCGTTGCACCTGCAGGCGATATTGTAAAAAAAGCTTGTCCTGCCCCAATAAAACCTTTAAATTCTGTAGCAGGATCATCATTTACTCTTGTCGAACCTGTTCCATTAAAAACCACAAAATCTGAACTTATGTACTGGAAAGTATTAGTTCCTGGAATAATTTGCGGAGGCGAATTGTGTGACCAAAAATATAATGATCCTAATTGGGTTTTATTTGCCAGCATCAACTCTTTTGCGCTTATTGGAGAAGGGTACGGATTACCTATCAAGTTTAATTTATTTTCTAATACAGGAACTGATAAATCTCCATTGTTTGGCTCTCCAACAAATATACCTTCAAATGTGTCTGGGATTGTTAAGCTAAAATTTTGTGGGGCTCTGATACTATAACCTTCTCCCTCTTTCATAACTTTTGTACCGAAGCTATTAAGAATCCATTGTCCATTAGCAGCATCCCAATAATGATATTTATCCCACAAAGTGTTTGGAGAAAACTTAGCCATGGTCATATTTGCATCAGTTACTGGTGATCCCCAATAAACTACATCGTAACGGGTCAAATCAACTTTTCTTTTATAAGAAATACTTCCGGAGTTTACAGCGCTTGATCCTTGCAGTAAACTTGAACCACTTTCAAATACCAATTTACCATTACTTGTTATACCGTTTGTAACGGTTAAAGTCATTTCGGATGGAATAATTACATCTCCATCTGTAGCGCTAATTGTTAAAGAACAAGCTGTAAAACTAATTGGAGATGAAGGTACTGGTTTAGGAAATGGCTGATTTGGCAAAACTGAAGAAATTGTAACACTTTTGCTTCCATCTGGTGCACCATTTGACCATGCCGAACCATTCCAAGTTGTATTTGTAGTAATATCTATTATCTCAACAGATGCCACACTTGAGATACAAGTTGAAGTAACATCTTCAACAGTAAAATTATATGTTCCTACTGGTAAATTGTTAATAGTCAAATCTGTTTCTGTATTTTGACGATTATATTGATGCGCACCTGATTGATCATTTAGATAAACTTTCCAATTGTTTGTTGGCAAACTACTTAATGTTATACTTCCTAAACCGCCACAAGATACGTTGACCTGTGAAGTTAATGGAGCGGTTGGTGTTGGTTTTACGGTAAGAACAGCTACATTTGAAGTTACTGATCCGCATGTGCCGGTAATCAGAACTCGATATTGATAGTTATTAATCCCTGCTGTCGCTCCTGTTATTGCCATAGTAGCGGTTCCTACATTAGAATAAACCCCACCGTTTGACAAATCATTAAAATTAGTCCCATCAGTGCTAAACTGCCATTTGTAGATCAATCCAGTTCCAGAGGCAACAACTCCAAATGTGGTGTTGCTTCCAGAGCAGATAGCAGATGCTGAGGGTTGCATACCTATTGACGGTGATGTATTTACTGTTAGGGTAGCCGCATTTGAAGTTACTGATCCGCATGTGCCGGTAATTAGAACTCGATATCGGTAGCTATTAATCCCTGCTGTCGCTCCTGTTATTACCATAGTAGCAGTTCCTACATTAGAATAAACCCCACCGTTTGACAAATCATTAAAATTAGTCCCATCAGTGCTAAACTGCCATTTGTAAATCAATCCAGTTCCAGAGGCAACAACTCCAAATGTGGTATCACTTCCTGCACAGATTGCAGTTCCTGACGGTTGTGCACTTATTGACGGTCCTGTATTTAATGTAAGGGTAGCAGCATTTGAAGTTACTGATCCGCAAGTGCCATTAATCACAACACGGTATTGATAATTATTCATCCCAGCTGTTGCTCCTGTTATTGTCATTGTAGCAGTTCCTACATTAGAATAAACCCCACCGTTTGCTAAATCATTAAAATTAGTACCATTAGTGCTAAACTGCCATTTGTAGATCAATCCAGTCCCAGATGCAACAACCCCAAATGTGGTATTGCTTCCAGAGCAGATAGCAGATGCTGAGGGTTGCGTACCTATTGATGGTGAAGTATTTACTGTAAGAGTGGCGGTACTAGTTACTGAACCACTCGGTGTTGTAATAGAAATTGTACCAGTAGTAGCCGTAGAAGGTACAGTAGCTGTAATTTGCGTATTACTATCTACTGTAAAAGTAGAACTAACTCCATTAAAAGTTACTGCTGTAGCTCCATTAAAGGCACTTCCCGTTATTACTACATTAGTTCCTGGACATGCAGAAGTTGGACTAAAGCTATTTATTACAGGAGTAACTGTAACCACAACAGGTGACGAAGATACTGTACAACTATTTGCTGAATTTGTAGCTGTTGCAAAATAACTTGTAGTTTGTGTAGGAGTAGCTGTCGGATTCGCTACATTAGTAGCAGACAATCCTGCAGTTGTTCCAGAAGGTGTGGCAGTCCAATTATATGTATATGTTACAGGCTTCGTTCCTGTTACTTTAACATTATCTATAGCCCAAAACCAATCAAAAGATGCTGTATATTTAAATCTAACAGTAATCCCTGTATTAGTGCCATTAGCAAAAGTATTTAATGGTATTGTTACTTTTTCAAATTTATTCTCAGTTCCCTGTGTTGTATTAAAAGTTTGAACAGACGTCCAAGATGTCCCTCCATTTGTCGAAACTTCAATAACCGCGGAATCACCTGACCAGCTGTAATAATAATGATAAAATTCTAACGATAAACCAGTATACCCTGTAATTGGTATCACAGGAGAAGTTAAATAAGTGATAATATTAGCATCTTGCGTAGCGCTATTTGAAAGATAAAACTGGGTGTTATCATTAGAGCGAAAAGTAAAAGGCTCATAATTACCAGTACTAGTATATTCATAAAAATATCCATCTGGTTTCAATGTCCACGCGACACTACCTGTATTTCCAGAAACTGCCCAACCTGGATTTGTACTATTGAAATCTTGATTTAATAAAGTTGCTGTATAGGAAGCTGGAGTCGCTGACGAAGTCAGATTTGTAGTTCCTCCACTTGCAATGGTGGTAGGAGATGCACTTGCTGTAATTGTAGATACAGACATCGTAATTTCATTTGAAGTCACTGTACTTCCAGAAGGCAAACATGGTGCTGCCCCAGATGTTACTACACAAGTTACTTTATCATTATCATTTAAAGTAGTACTCGTAAAAGTAACGCTATTTGTTCCAGCATTAACACCATTTACTTTCCACTGATAAGAAGGTGATACTTGATTGCTTGCTGTCGCCGTAAATGTTACACCTGCTCCTTTACAAATTAAGGTAGATGAAGCACTTATAGTCGCTACCGCTACCTCATTACAACTAGCACCTACATTAACCCTTCCCGTTGCAGTAGTACCAAAATAATATTCACTTTTATAATTTACAGAGTTACCATTTCTTCCTCCCCAATAACCGGAATTTTGACTATGCCCACCTAAAGTCAAGCTCCCTGCTGTATGGGTAACATTATTACTCAAATTAGCTACTACACCCCAAGTAATTGACAGATTATTAGTTATATTTATTGGCGTTGTACCAAATGTTTTTGTACCACCACCTGAAAGAATTAAATTACTATATGTTGCCGCACGTACAGTTTGGTCATTTGATCTATCATATTCAATCGTAAATCCTGATGGAAATGAAGCAGGCGTAAAAGAATAATTTCCTCCCCAAGTTGTTGCGCCCACACGTAATGTACCTGCTATTAAATTATTTACTCCAGCTGTTAAAAGATATGTTGCGGCATCAAATGTACCCAAGTTATTAGTAAATGTCTGTATATTAATGGCGTTTCCAAGAACAACAGATCCCCCTGTTTTATTAATTCTTAACTCTCCAGAACCATTTGAAGATGTTATTCTACCTGTTAAAGTTTGATTATTTGTCCCAGTAAAAACGGCAGTCGCACCACCACCACTAGACGTACCAGTAAATGACCAATTTCCTGTAAGAGAAATAATCATTGATCCTGATCCTGTGGTCCAATTTCCGCCACCTGCGACATTTCCATTGACAGTAAGAGTTTCATTATTAACCATTGTAAGTCTTCCTGTTATTGTTATTCCCGCGCATGTCTGGTTTCCACTAGTAAAAACATTAGCGCCACTAGCAATAACAACAATATCTGTAGGCAAAGGAACAACTCCTCCAGACCAAGTTGATGGTAAATTCCAATTTCCCCCAGATGCAGTACTTATTATTGTCGCCGCGTTAGCAAAAGAAACCACAAAAAACATCCCAACACAAAGCAATCTTAAATTTGGAATAAACAATCTTTGGGGTAAAGATTTGGTATAAATAAAAAATAAAAACGAGTAAAGTAATTTTCTCATCATATGTTAGTAGGTATTTATTTTAAATTTGTTTTTGGTTTGCTATAAAGCAAAAAATGGCATTATATTTTCAAAAAAAATAAATGTTCATTTTGGTATTTTAATGGAAACTAAATGTTAAATTTTTGACTTTTACCAGAATATAAAAACTGTTAAAATTCCGTACAAAAATATTTAAATTAGCCTAATACACAAGGTTATAATTTATTTCTTTTCATAATATATTAACAAATTTTAGAATTTTTTTATAACTAATTGAGCACAAATCAATTTAAACGTTAAAATGCATGAAAAAGCCGACGAAAATCACTTTTACTCTCAAAGAAGCTTTACAAAAATTAGAACATTTTTGTGCCTATCAAGAGCGTTGCCATGACGAGGTAACAGCCAAATTATACAGCCTAAAAATGACTTCTGAAGAGATTGACAGCATTATCGTACAGCTTATAGAAGGGAATTTTTTAAACGAAACCCGTTTTGCCTGTAGCTTTGCGAGAGGCAAACACCGAATCAAACATTGGGGAAAAATTAGAATCACCAACGAACTGAAAGCAAGAAATATTTCATCAACAAATATTATTCTGGCTTTAAAAGAAATTTCTACAGAAGAATATTTTGAGACCTTCGAAAATCTATCAGAAAGATGCTGGAATAGTATTTCGGAAAACAATCAGCTTAAAAAACGCAAAAAGTTCTGCGACTATATGCTTCGCAGAGGTTACGAAAGTAATCTGGTTTATGAAAAAGCTAAAGAACTAGAAGAAATCTAATTTATCATAACATTTTAAAAAAGCCGCTTTTTCTATTTTTCAAATCCTTTTAATTTTCCTTTTAAAATATCTTAAATTACCTACACAACCCTCAACAACTTTTGGTTATAAATTATTCTATTTTTGAAGATTTTATACCAAATGTGACGTTTTCTAGTCTAAAATCTCAAAAAACAGTCTTAAAAAACACCGATACTTGCGATTATTCTTATAATTATTTCTTAGGTTTTATAGGAATACTTATCGAACATTAAAATTTTTAATGCACTTCATCGACTATTTTACCAATTCATCGATTATATCGATGTTCCGAAAACCCTAGTAAAATCTAGCTCGTAGATGTATCTATATTTGCGCGGACTTAAAAGTCCTATGCCCGCATAACAAATTGATAGAAAACATTTAGCATGAAAAAAACTTTACTTTTATTCTTATTGTTACCTTTTTTTGGATTTGCTCAATTGAATGGCAATTATGTCATTAGTTCAACTAAAACCGATTCACAATTTAAAAATCTTACAGAAGCAATTGCAAAATTGAATGATGTGGGAATAGACGGAAATGTTCAGTTCTTATTGGATGAAAATCAAAATTTAACTTCTCAACTTGTAATCAAGAAATTCACCAATAAAAAACAAAATACAGTAACTATAAAACCAAATGATAAAAAAGAAATTATCATATCTGGAAAAGTTCGCGAAGGCGGATTGATTACACTAAATAATGCCGACAATATTATCATTGACGGAAATAATAGTGTTGCCGACAACAAGTTAAAAATCTACAACAACCTTGACGACAGTAATGACAAATATGCCAAACGAGTTGGTATTTGGTTGTACAAAAAATCTGAAAACAATAAATTTCAAAATTTAACCATCGAGTTAAATGCACTAGCTCCTGAAATAGGAACAATATCGACAGGTATTTTAGCTTCAGACGACAACTTTGACAACAGTGCAAACAATGCTAATAATACCATCCAAAATGTAACTTTTACAAACGTTAAACAAGCTATAGTTGTAAAAGGTCAAAACAAAAACAATAGTGGTTGGAAAATTTTGAACAACAAAATAGTTACAACGACTAACAATGTAAAAGCATTTTTAGGGATCTCTCTTTTAAATGTAAGTGATTATACGGTAACAGGAAATACATTAGACGGAATAAAAATTCCTTCAAATTTTGATGGCACGCTTAGTCATTCTGGAATATATTTAGAAAATGCCGATAATGGAACCGTTTCAAACAATACGGTTTCAAATATGGAAAACCTTAAGAGTAATGGTTCTGCTTATGCAATCTATGTAAAAGGGAGTAATGCTATCATTTCGCAAAACATCGTTTCTAATTTATTTACAACTTCAACTAATACTGGAGCAATAGGAATTAAATTAGAAGGAGACAATGGTTCGATATTTAACAATAAAATTAGCTCTATCATCACCGATAAAGCCTTAACTGCTAGTGGCATTTACACAACAGGAAATAATCAATTAATATATAACAACTTTGTACTTGATGTTAGTTCAGCTGGAGGCGGCGGTGTAAGTGGCCAAAATGCATTTGGTATTTATATTTATGATGGTAATGATGTTAAATTGTATCATAATAGCGTAAAACTTATTACGAATCAGCCTACCGGATGTTCTTCTGCATTGTATGTAAGAAGTGGTTCTGGATTTGATATTAGAAATAATATATTTATAAATGCACAAGCCTCAGGAAGCGAGCGTTTTGCTATTTATCTAGAATCATCAGATCGTTCAAAATTTCCAACATTAGATTATAACAATTACTATAGTTCACAATTTGTGGGCACTTTCGGAAGCTACTACACGTCAACAAATAAAAAAACCACTCTTGACGAATGGAAACAAGCAACTAGTAAAGATGCTAGTTCTAAAAATGAAAACCCTTTATTTGTAAGCAACAGCTTATATTTAGATGCTAGCAATTCCACAAATAAAATACTCGTAGGAACTCCAATTACAATTGTTCCAACTGACATTGACAACAATACAAGAGTAAAACCTTATATGGGAGCTCATGAGTTGATTCCATGCACACCAACCCAAGATCCTGCTGTATTTGGAAAAAACGAATGGATTGGATATGTATACAAATGGACTCCAACAAATGTAGTTCCTGCTATTGGCTATAATGAAATCCCTAATACGTCAGTTGCGACTTATATTGGAACAGTCACTGAAAACAAAAACTTTGACAGAGATGTTAAAAAAGAAGCCATTACTGGTGTTACTGCAAATTTTCCATGCGAAGCTCCGCCTATCGATTCTTTTTTGGTACGTTATAGAATGCGCACTTCAGTATCTGAAGCTGGACTTTACAATTTTGCAGTCGGTGGAGATGATGCGATCAGATTGTATATTGATGGTAAAATGGTTTTAGAACGATGGGGCAGAGGAAATTATTCTATTAACTCAACTTTGTTTAAACTTGAAGCCAACAAAGATTATGATTTTGTTATAGATTATTTTGAAGTAGAAGAAGATGCTAGAACTTCTTTTTCTTTTGGTTTAACAAAAGGAGATCCTACACAATTTGGAGACAAAGTTTGGAATGTTTACGGATACAACGGCAATGATTTAACATTACAAAAAACAGGATATGCAGGTTATTATGTAGATCCAAATCCAAATGCAAACTCAACAGCATTTTGGCCAACAACCAAATCTCCATATGCAGCAAACAACTGGCAGGGCGCACCTATGCCTAATGATTACTTTACAGTAGTTTCTAAACGTAGAGGTTTTGCATGCGGTCAATACCAAATACAAGTTGCAAACCAAGATGATGATCTTCAAATTTTTGTAGACGGTATTGAAGTTTTCAAGAATACAGGAAGCACAGATACAGCAACATTAGTTAATAAGGGGCAAATATTCACTTTAAACAGTAAAACCAAAATAGAAATACGTTTAAAAGAAAATGCAGCCGCTGCAAAATCTTCTGTTATTTTTATAAATGTTCCAAATAATGGAAATGGCAGTTCTTTAGTAATAACAGCAAATACAGAATTAAGTTCAGACCTTACAGTTTGTTCTTGTACAATAAATGATAAGGCTACATTAACTGTCAAAAAAGATGTTACATTGACTGTAGATGAAAATATAAATGTTCTAGGAGAAGGAAAACTACTCATCTTAGATGGAGGATCATTGCTTCAAACTTCCACAAGTAAAGATATGTTTACAGGAGGAAGTTCAAAAGCTTTTGAAATACAAAGAACAACTAATGTCGTTCGTTACGATGTAACATACTGGTCATCGCCTGTAATTGGCCTATCAATGCATGATTTGTCTCCAGAAACTTTGTATGACAAATTTCATTATTGGAATCCTGCAAATAACTCATGGATACCTGATAATAATGGAGCAAAGAAAATGGAAGCTGGAAATGGATACAGCATTAGAGCTCCACAACCATACGACCTTACTACTCCAAAAGATTTTACTGCAAAATTTACGGGAACACCAAATAACGGAAATATCCCAGTACCGCTTGTAGCTGGAAACTTGAATTTACTAGGAAACCCATATCCGTCTTCGATTGATGCCGAACAATTCATTAGAGACAATGGAGACGTAGGACCTTTATACTTCTGGTCACACAATACACCACCGAAAATAATCGAAGGAACCAACACATATACGTATGATAGTTCAGATTTTGCTGTTTTTTCATTAATGGGCGAAACTCAGCCGTCTCCCAAAGGACACGCTCCTGACGGTTACATTGCTGCGGGGCAAGGTTTTTTTGTTATACCAAAAGTAAGCTCTGTTTTGTTTACGAACGATCAAAGAGTAAAGGCTAATAACACCTCTTTCTTTAAAACTAGTGAGAACACTAGTAAAATAGAAAAAAATCGTTTGTGGCTAAATTTAACCAATTCAGAAGGTGCTTTCAAACAAATGCTTGTTGGATATGCAACTGGAGCAACTAATAGCTTAGATCATAATTATGATGCTACGACAAGAGGAGGCAACTCTTACATTGACTTTTATAGCATCAGTGAATCTAGAAAATTAACGATTCAAGGTCGTGCCTTACCATTTGATAATACAGATATTGTTTCTCTTGGCTACAAAAGCACGATTGAAACCAACCTTACAATATCAATCGATCACGCAGACGGATTCTTTACTACTCAAGAAATCTATTTAGAGGATAAAGCTCTAGGCAAAATAATAGATTTACGAAAAGAAAATTATACATTTAAAACTGCTATCGGGAGCAATACAACTCGTTTTGTCTTGCGTTACACAAATAAAACATTAGGCACAGATGATTTTGAAAATCTAACCGATGGAATACTCGTTGCTGTAAAATCAAAAGTAATAAATGTAGCCAGCGGATCTGAAAACATTAAAGAAGTAAAAATCTTTTCAATCGGCGGACAATTGCTTTACAGCAAAAATAAGATTGAGGCAAAAGAATATGAAATAGCAAACTTATATTCAAGCAATCAAGTTTTACTGGTAAAAGTAATTCTAGAAAATGATCATGTAGTTACCAAGAAAATCATATTCAATTAACAACAAAAACCCATCGTATAGATGGGTTTCTTGTTTTAACTCTTTTTTAGCGATAACCAAAAACGAAATCTCTAACCAATTCCAAGACTTGACTAATATCTTCTTGAGAATTATAATTATGAATGCAAAAACGAAGACGTTCCTGACCCTCAGGAACAATCGGAGAAAAAATAGACTGAACATCGAACCCTTTATCCTGAAGTTGCTGCACCAGTTTTTTAAGTTTTTCATTTCCTGGAACAATCGCAGAATGTATTGAAGATTTACTATGAACAAACATTGGTTTTAATCCCAACAGATTTTTCTGCTGATTGAAAAATACGACATTCTGACGAAGCTTTTCAATGGCCTCTTTTTCCATTTCTAATTGCTGATATGCCGTAAAAATTATTGCTACATCATAAGGAGGCAAAGCAGTTGTATACACAAAACTTGGAGCAAAATTGATTAGATAATCTTTAAGTTCAACACTTCCTAAAACTGCCGATCCTTGGCAACCTAAAGCCTTTCCAAAAGTTACAATTCTCGCAAAAATTTTGTCATGCAATTGTAAATACTGAGCCAGTCCTTCTCCTTTTTCTCCAAAAACACCTAAAGCGTGAGCTTCATCAACAATCAAATAACAATTGTATTTTCCTGACAGCTGTATCAATTCTTCTAAATTAGGACTATCACCGTCCATAGAGAAAACAGTTTCAGTAACGATGTAAATTGTAGAATCTGAAAATTTAAGAATATACTTTTCTAAATCTTCAAAATCGTTATGGATAAAATGATGCGATTTAGCACTAGACATCGCAATTCCATGTTTTATAGAAGCATGACACAATTCATCATACAAAACAATATCATTTTCCTGCGGTACAGCGCTAAAAAACCCCAAATTGGCATTGTATCCCGAATTGAAAATTAAAGCCGATTCTGCCTCATGAAATTGCGCTATAAAACTTTCTGCAATTTGATAAAGAGCATGATTCCCTGTAGTCAATCTCGAACCTGTAGCACCATTTTGAAAAAACTCATTTTCTAACAGATAAGCATGCGCATGCTTATAAATACTTTCAGATTTAGAAAATCCAATGTAATCACTTGAAGAAAAATCAATCAGATTATTAAACGCAGGTAATTTCCTAAACAGATTGTTCTGTTTAAGAGTCTCTATTTTTCGATTAAGTTCTTCAGGAAACTTCATAAAAACAAAGTTAGACAATTCCTATTAGAATAAAATAAACAGCGGATTCTAAAGAACCCGCTGTTTTTCTAAATTTAAATAGCGCTAATAAAAGGCGACTGTCTAACATAATGTGACTCCAACATTTCTTTTACCAGAAACTTCGAAATATCAAATGCTGTAATGGTATCTCCTAAACAATCTTCAAGACTTACAGAGATTTCATGACTATCATGAGAAAACACAATTAATGGAACACGAACCTGCGTCCAATCAACCTTACTGTCCATTAAAAGATCAAACGTAAATTGGCGATCTTTCTGGATCTCAGGAAAATTAGTTTTCATCCAGTCGGTTGCCATCAATGTTTTCGGGCCTTTTTTATCGAATGGAGTATCTATATTCAGCCCAGCAAGAAGAACATACCTCCCAATTCCATTTGAATTCATGGCATTTAGAACATTCTCTGTTGCTTGACTCGCCACCATTGGTTCCCCTGGCCTCTGACCAATAGTACTAATTACAGCCTGACAATCTTTGAGTAATAGCTTTATAGATTCTTCATTAATCGCATCGCCTTTAATGATTTCTAACTTTGGATTTTGAATGGCATAATTGTCTGGATTTCTTAATAGAAGTTTTACACTAAACCCATTTTCTAATAACTGGTTTACAAGATATTTTCCTGTTCTTCCGCCACCGCCAAGAACAGCAACTTTTGATATATTTTTCATATATATTCTTTATAAAATTTGACATAAAAAGTTATGCTCCACCATTAGATGAAACAAAGAGCAAAGGCATCCTGAGCCTTTACAGTTGATCAATATTTTATAAAGAGATTTTGATGGTTCAAAAATAATAAAATAAAAAAAGCCAGACAATACTATCTGACTTTCAATTCATTATACCTTTTCCTTTTCTACCCATTTAAAATTTCCTTTTTCGGTAGCATCAAGTAAATCAATATTAAGCTTATTGGAAAGATTAAGAGAAAATTGAAACGCTGATTCTTTATCTTCAAAACTGTACATTTTGTAATGCTTATTTTTAACATACCAAAGATTTGTCCCAAACTCACCATATCTATCTTCAAAAAAAGAAACATATTCAAATTCGGTTACTTTCAATTTCACATCGTATGAAAATGGACCAATAATATATCTTGAAATTAAAGTATTGGTCTGCAAATTTATTAGCATGTTTTTAGTTGCAGAAAATTTAAATCCGTAAACTAAACAGTATGTACCAAACACAAGAAATGTTGCAAACGCTCTGATCGCTATCTTAACCGAAACTTCAATAAATGCAAAATAGACAAACAAAACAATCATATAAATAAAAGCTCCAAAAAACACTGAAGCCAATAACAGCTCATACCAAGCTCTTTTTCCAGTAAAAATAGAAATTTCGTTTTCTCTCATAAATCAAAAATAAAAAAAGCCAGACAATACTGTCTGGCTTTTCAGTTTATTTTTGAAATTGTTTTAGTCAACTAATACAATTATCTTATTGTTTTTCATTTCGATTGTTCCTGACTTAATCTCTAAAGTATAAGTTTGATCATTAACTCTCGTAAACTTATCAGCAGCCTCTTTAGAAAAACTGAAGCTTGGAGCTGCAATTTTAATTGTTCCTTCTTCTAAAATAGAAACAATTGGGGCGTGATGATTTAAAATCTGAAAACTACCATTAACTCCTGGTAAAGTAACAGATGTTACCTCTCCTGAAAATAATTTCGCTTCTGGTGATACTATTTCTAAAATCATTTTTTTTGAGTTATGAGTTATAAGTTATGAGTTATAAGTGAGCAGAAACTCATAATTTATAACTCATAATTCATAATTTATATTACGCTTCAGCTAACATTTTCTCTCCAGCTTCGATTGCATCTTGAATAGAACCTTTCAAGTTGAAAGCAGCCTCTGGAAGGTGATCTAACTCACCATCGATGATCATGTTGAAACCTTTGATAGTATCTTTAATATCAACTAATACTCCTGGAATACCTGTAAATTGCTCTGCTACGTGGAATGGCTGAGACAAGAAACGTTGTACACGACGTGCTCTAGATACTGCAAGTTTATCATCTTCTGATAACTCTTCCATACCTAAGATAGCGATGATATCCTGTAATTGTTTGTATTTTTGAAGAATCTCTTTTACTCTTTGTGCACAGTTGTAGTGCTCATCTCCTAAGATGTGTGGAGTTAAGATTCTAGAAGTAGAATCTAACGGATCTACCGCAGGATAGATACCCAACTCAGCAATTTTACGAGACAATACAGTTGTAGCATCTAAGTGCGCGAAAGTTGTAGCCGGCGCAGGGTCAGTTAAGTCATCCGCAGGAACGTAAACCGCTTGTACAGATGTAATAGATCCTTTGTTTGTAGATGTAATACGCTCTTGCATAGCACCCATCTCTGTTGCCAAAGTTGGTTGGTAACCTACTGCAGATGGCATACGTCCTAAAAGTGCCGATACCTCAGAACCTGCTTGAGTAAAACGGAAGATATTATCAACGAAGAACAATACATCTTTTCCTTGGTCAGATCCAGCTCCATCACGGAAATACTCAGCGATAGATAATCCTGAAAGTGCCACACGTGCACGAGCTCCAGGTGGCTCATTCATTTGTCCGAAAACGAAAGTAGCTTTAGACTCTCTCATTCCTGGCATATCTACTTTAGATAAATCCCATCCTCCATTTTCCATAGAGTGCATGAAATCATCACCGTATTTAATAATTCCTGACTCTAACATCTCACGAAGTAAGTCATTTCCTTCACGTGTTCTTTCACCTACTCCAGCGAATACAGAAAGTCCACCGTGACCTTTTGCGATATTGTTGATCAACTCCTGAATCAATACTGTTTTACCAACACCAGCACCACCAAACAATCCAATTTTACCTCCTTTTGCGTAAGGCTCGATCAAATCGATTACTTTAATACCTGTGAATAAAACTTCAGATGAAGTTGACAAATCTTCAAATTTTGGTGCAGGTCTGTGAATTGGCAGACCATTTTCTCCAGTTTTTGGCAAATCACCTAAACCGTCAATTGCATCTCCAACAACATTAAATAAACGTCCATATACGTCTGGACCGATTGGCATTTGGATTGGATTTCCAGTTCCAACTACTTCATATCCTCTGCTTAAACCATCTGTTGAATCCATAGAAATGGTACGAACAGTGTTTTCACCAATATGAGATTGTACTTCTAGAACTAAAATAGTTCCGTCTTTTTTAGTGACTTCTAGTGAATCATAAATTTTTGGAAGTTCAACATCTTTACCGTTGAAAACTACGTCTACTACTGGTCCAATGATTTGAGCAACTTTTCCTATTACTTTTGACATTACTTATGTATTTATTAAATAGCTATTTAGGTTTATCGAAAATACCTCTTTTTTCAGAGCGCAAAGATAATTTTTTAAAATATAAAATCAATTTTTTTTTCATAAAAAATAGCATCATTTTGTTTGATTCATAAAACTTACCCAAAAAACAACAAAAACAGCATTTTTTTAATAAAAGAAAAAAGCCGCTTCATTAAATATAAATGAGCGGCTTTTTGAAATTGAAAATAGTTATATGATTATAATTTTGAAGGAAATAAAACTGGATAATTACCAATATCTACCCCTTTTAAATTTGAACCATATTTAGCATTTATAGCTTGAATAAATTTATTAGCAATAAAAGCGTATCCTCTTGGCGAAGGATGAACCCCATCTAAAGAAAACATACCTCCTGTAACAAATGTCGCTTTCAATGTAAAATTATTCATTGTAATACCACTTGACTTATTTAAATCGTCCATAATTGCTTTTGCATCAACAATTGCCAAACCATTTGCCTCTGCAGCCGCATTGATCACTGTATTATAAGCATTAGTCGCTACTTCTATTTCTGCCACTTCAGAAGGAAGCAAAACATATCTGTCAGGCAAAGGAAAAGTAACCCCTAATTGAGATAATGAAGGAGAAGGAGAAGCAACTCCGTCAAGTGCAACACTTGGAACCTTTCCGATTCTTGAAGAAGCTCCTAAAACAATTAAGTCTGTTGGAAGCGCTTGTCTAGCTCGTCCAAAAATTTGCCCCATTACTGTAGCAGTAGTAGCATCTAACCCTCCACCCATCAAAACAGCTTTCAAATTTGCCGAAAGATCTGGCAACGTTTCATCTACAATCAACAGAGGATTCTTTCCTGTTGTAGACAAAAGTTTAATTCTGCTTCCCTGCCCCAGAAAAGCAAGAGCATTACTCAAAGGCCCATACAATTGGGCATTTAAAGTATTAACCAGACTAACTCCATTAGAACTTAAATTAGCCTGCGTTAACTGATTATATGCTATCACATGAAAATGAGGAAGAGTTGTAATATTTGGAAGATTCGCAATAACTCCTTTTCTGCCGCCAGCAACCAATTGAGCAACCAAACCTTTATAAGCCGCCTCAAAAGTTGCAGGAGGCGTTAAAGGATTCACCGTTGGATCTCCTCCAGCAGTTGCATAACCTAGTTCATCATTTCCTCCAATCCATAAAGAAAAGAAAGTCGGATTCTGACTTAAAGCATCTGCCAAAACTGTAGTTGTAGCGCTCGATGCAAAGCGAGCAAAATAAGGATTTGCTGTTCCAGCCGCGACACCTGCCGCACTACCATAACCAGGAGCTAACAAATGAAAACTTTTAGCACCCGGAACTCCTAAATTATTAAAAGTCCCAGATAAATGTGCCGTAACTTCTGTTGTTGGCACTCCCTCAATAGGATCTACTGTCGATTCTGGATGGGTTGGCGTTACAGTCGTATTAAAATACAAACGCTGACCAGCAATAACATGTCCGCCTAACAACAAACCTCCTATATTATCATTTGCAAAAGGCGTTTTAAAATCGCCTCCTCCTACTAAAGCAAATTGCTGTGCCAAAATATTAGGATAAGCTCCTTCCTGACCCTTAATAAACAAAGCATTGTCACTAAATCCCGCAGCAAAAGAATCTCCTAAAGCAACATATTTAGAAAAATCAGCACTTCCAGCAGTCAAAGCTTTACCATCAGACGACTCTACCACCGGAGCTACATCGTCATCACTATTACAAGCCATAAAGGTTAACGAAACCAATAAAAGCCACTTGAATTTTTGTACCATAATTTATATTTTTTATAATTACCTGCTTCCAAATTTGACATTCAGAAACATAAATAATGAATTTGACTAAGAGTTAACAATCAATTATGGATTAATAGTCCAAGAAGCAAAATACTGCTGCCCGATTAACCCAGCTCCAATTACCTGATAGTATTCTTTACCGCCAATATTAGCCGCACCTAATTTTACTACCGATTTCAATTTTGGAATTCCATAATTAATCTGAGCATCAATTACCGTCGCAGATTTAATTATACCATCAGCAAAACCAGCCTGCCATAAATATTCACTATTCCATCTTCCGCTAACATTAAATCCAAAATTCTTAAACAACTTATCATTTCCAATTGACATTTTTACTCTATGTTTTGGTGTATTAAAGCCAGGCTCAAAACTTGGATCTTTTGCTTGATCAAAATCAAACTGAGCATAGTTATAATTTACTCCTAGCTCAAAGTCAGAAATAATTTTTCTAGAAAGCCCAACTCCAAATCCTAACGAATTTATTTCTACGTCTGAATTTGTATACAATTGATATGTTCTATATTCACCATTCTGAAGCGCTCTAATTGACTGAACGCCTGGATCAGAAGTTCCTGCAGCAATATTAGGATTATCCTGCGCAGTCCCGTAGAAAGGAGAAACTACATTTAAATTACCAATAAAGTCGTTGTAAATATTATAGTATCCATTAATATCAATTGATGTCCCTTCAAAAACAGAACGATACCCTAACTCAAAAGCTTTTACTTGTTCAGGCTTTACGTAATTAGCTCTAGATTTTTTTAATAGAGCCGCCGCCGCAACCGGATCACTTCCCGCCATTGCAGAAAATGCAGTAACAGAACTTGCTATGTATGAGTTTCCATAAGCATCATTACCATTCATCACTTTTGTAGGGCTTCCTGTATATAACTGACCTTCTGCACTAAGATTAAAAGTTTCATTAAATCTTGTTAAGTTATCAGGAGCAGAACCAAGCAACACTGCATTTCCAATATTAAATCCTATATATTGATCTTGAGTTGTAGGGTTTCTAAAACCTGTTTGGAAAGATCCTCTGAAATTGTGATTTCTTTTTTCTCCAGCCGAATACACAAGAGACAAACGTGGAGAATAATTACCATCGAAATTTTTAGACTTATCATAACGAAGAGATCCTGTAAACTTCAATCTATCATCTAAAAATTTCTTCATTAATTGTGCATACGCACCATATTCATTATAATTTATCTGACTATCAGCATCGGTATAGATTCTTCCGTGAGAGTTTAACTCATATGCTCTAAAAGAACCTCCAACCTGAATTTCGGCAAATTTTATTATGTCTCTGAAATTATAATTTGCATCTGAGTGATACATTTTCGAATTATCAACCAATCTTGACCCAGTTAAAACATCTGGATCACTTATAACTTGATTAAATGCATTTTTAAACTCTGTCGACCCAGGTAAAAAACGACCTGTATCAGCAGTAGATCTTGCAGCCGCATGAGCCTGCTCTGGTGTCATACCTGCTAAAGTCCCTTGAATAAATGCTCCTGCGTATTGGCCAAACCAAGTATTATCATCTTTCCATTTTCTGTTTATATTGATACCTGTAAAAATCATATCATAAGATTGACCTCCATCTTCTCCAGTCATATATCCTCTCACAAAAAAGTTTTTCCCTTTAAACTCTAACTTATGCTGCTGCATAAAAAAGTTATTCAAGTAATATCTGTTAGCACCTTGATAAACTGCATTTCCTGTACCAAATTTACTCTGCCAGATAATCTCTAATCTTTCATCTCCAAAAGGTCTTCCATGCAAAGAAAAATCAATCTTTGTATTTGCCGCTTTATTATCTGTTAAATCAATTTCATTATAACCTGTTCTACTAACCATAGAATTCGGCAAAAGATTAGATGCGCCTACCGGAATCAACCCCATTGCTTCTAATTTCTGACCAACACCTTTAATATTTGTAGCAGCCTCATCTCCATAAACGTTTATCCCATCATAACTTGGATTTGCTCTATCAATACCACCTCTTGTTTTATCATCATAATTTGTAGCATACCAATCTGTAGCCTGCATATAAGTAAAGTTTGCTTTGGCCGCAAAATATTTATTAAATGCATGCGCGAATCGAATACCAAAATCATAAAAACTATTTGTACCTGCTGCTTCTTGTGAAGTCGCACCATATTTAAAGTAAGTCGAAATACCTTGATTCGTAAACGGACTTTTACTAGTCATAAACAAAATTCCATTAAAAGCGTTAGCTCCGTACAATGCAGACGATGCCCCTGGAAGTAATTCCACACTTTGAACATCGATTTCTGAAACTCCAATCATGTTCCCTAAAACAAAATTCAATAACGGAGAAGCATTATCCATTCCATCTACCAACTGCATAAAACGAGTATTTGCAACCGTAGCAAACCCTCTAGTGTTGATCGACTTGAACGACATACTGCTCGTATTCATCTGCACCTCCTTCATGTTTTCCAAACCATCATAAAAAGAAGGAGAAGCCGTTCTTTTAATTTCTTGAACCCCCATTCTTTCAATAGTCACCGGAGATTCTAAAACTCTTTCAGGCGTTCTTGATGCCGAAACTACAATTTCATCTAGCTTTGTTTCTTCACCTTTTAAAATCACATTTATTTTTTGATTTGCCGCTGTTACACTTACCGTTTTAGATTCAAATCCTACCGCAGAAACCTTTACAGAAAAAGGCAGTTTAGCATTGGTAGTCAATTTAAACGATCCGTCAAAATCAGTAGAAGCACCAGTGTTTTCTCCTACAACAACAACATTGGCACCAGGAACAGATTGCTTGTTACTATCTGTAACCGAACCTGTAATTGTATTCTGCGCAAAAGATATTCCGCTGAATAACAACATAATTAGCAAGTAGACTCTCATTAGGGTTAGTTTTTTTGTTAGTATATATAGCCAAAATACACAAATATTTTAATATGCATAAAAAAACGTTAAATAAAATTGATATTTATCATGATTTTGCATAATATTTTAACTATTTACTAATTCATTTTATTAAAATAAAAACAAAGAAAAACCTAAAGAAAAATCAATTTACTATGCATACATATAAATTTTTATCAAAAAATTGAAAAATTCATAAAAATACATAGGCTCAAAAAAATTTTTGACAATAAAAAAAAGCGAGACCTAAATCTCGCTTTTTTAACATATTTATATTTTAAAATAGAATCTTATTCTACCGTCACCGACTTCGCTAAGTTACGAGGCTGATCAACATTACAACCTCTCATTACAGCTATATAATAAGAAAGCAACTGCAACGGAATTGTGGTAACTAATGGCGATAAGGCATCTGAAGTTTCTGGAATTTCGATTACATAATCTGCCAATTCGCGAACTTGAGTATCTCCTTTTGTAACTACAGCAATAATTTTACCGCTTCTAGATTTAATTTCCTGAATGTTACTTACAATTTTATCGTAATGCCCTTGTTTAGGAGCAATCACAATAACCGGCATAAACTCATCAATTAAAGCGATTGGACCGTGCTTCATTTCGGCAGCTGGATAACCTTCTGCATGGATATATGAAATTTCTTTTAATTTCAATGCACCTTCTAAAGCAACTGGGAAATTATATCCTCTACCCAAATAAAGACAGTTTGGCGAATCTTTAAATGCAGCCGCAATTTCTTTTGCTTTATCACTAGTCTCTAATGCTTCAGCAACTTTCTCAGGAATAATTTCTAACTCTTGAAGATAAGTATGGAAATCTGTATTTGACAATGTTCCTTTCGCTTTTCCTAAACGTAAAGCAATCATCGTTAAAACTGTAATTTGAGTAGTAAATGCTTTTGTAGAAGCTACTCCAATTTCAGGTCCTGCATGTGTATAAGCACCCGCATGGCTTTCTCTAGAAATAGAAGACCCCACTACGTTACAAACTCCAAATACAAATGCCCCGTTTTCTTTAGCCAATTTAATAGCCGCCATAGTATCTGCCGTCTCACCAGATTGTGAAATAGCAATTACTACGTCATCTTTATTGATAATTGGATTTCTATATCTAAATTCAGAAGCATATTCTACCTCTACAGGAATACGTGTAAATTCCTCAAAGATATATTCTGCCACTAAACCTGCATGCCATGAAGTTCCGCAAGCTACGATCAGAATACGTTTTGCATTTAAGAATTTCTCTAAGTTGTCTTCAACACCAGCCATCTGAACAATTCCTTCATTTGCATGAAGCCTTCCTCTGTAAGTATCTTTAATAACACTTGGCTGCTCGTAGATTTCTTTAAGCATGAAGTGATCATACCCTCCTTTTTCAATCTGCTCCAAATTCATTTGAAGTTCTTGAATATAAGGATCCACTAAAGAGTCATCTTGGATTTTTCTAATTTTAATAGGCTTATGCAATCTGATATTTGCCATTTCGCCATCTTCTAAATAAACTGCATTAGAAGTATATTCAATAAATGGTGAAGCATCAGAAGCAACAAAATACTCCCCTTCTCCAACTCCAATTGCCAACGGACTTCCTAATCTCGCTGCAACAAGTTCGTTTGGATTTTTTTTATCAAAAACAGCAATTGCATACGCACCAACAACTTGGTTTAATGCAACTTGAACAGCTTTACCTAATTTAAGATTTTCGTTCTTTTGAACTTCTTCGATTAAATTAACTAAAACCTCAGTATCTGTATCCGATTTAAAAGTATAACCTCTTTTGATAAGCTCCTCTTTCAAAGGCGCATAATTCTCTATAATTCCGTTATGAATGATCGCTAAATCTCCAGAATTAGAAAGATGAGGATGCGAATTCACATCATTAGGAACCCCATGAGTTGCCCAGCGTGTGTGTCCAATTCCAATATTTCCGTTTGTTGTAAAACCTTCATTGGCTTTAGCTTCAAGATCAGAAACTTTACCTTTTGTTTTGCAAACTTTAATGCCCGCCTCTTCGTCATACAACATAACGCCGGCACTATCATATCCTCTGTACTCAAGACGCTTTAATCCTTTTATTACAATAGGATAGGCATCTCGGTGACCGATATATCCAACAATTCCACACATATATATTTATTAATTTGGTTTCGTGTAGTATACTTCGAGTTTCAATCTTTTATCTTCTGGAACAGAAGTTTTTCCGCCATATAAGATTGTACCCAAAGGATTCATAACTGAAGTTCTCGGCGCTGCAGAAAAATACTCAATTGGATTATCATTAATTTGAATCTTGTTCTTTAACGCATTAAATGTAAGCATTGTAGCACTTTGAGAAACAACCAGTCCTAAATCAACATTTTTAGCCGTTGCATCCTTAATCAGATTACGGATATGGCCTGTGATTCTAATTTTATAACTCTTCCCTCTTTTATCAGAACCTACAGTAATCAACCCTCCATAAGTCGAAGAAGCATCTGTAGAATAATCTAATAAAATGGTATTATTTGTCAAATCGTATAAAAATATTCTATTTGGCTCTTCTGTTCCTGCCATTTTATCAGCATCAATAGTAAATACCAGATTAGCTTCATTAACCTTCCAATTCTTAACTACAGCATTACTTCTCATTTCATCTAACTGATCTGGAACGCCATTTGCTCCAGTTACCGGCTCCCCTTTAGAATTATAACTCAACACATCAGTCGGATTAAAAAGTCTTAAAACCGCTACTGAACCCTGACCTCCTTTTAAATAAAGTTTTTCGTCTCCATCCGTTTTATTTACGTTTGTTGTAATAGCACTTGCATAATCTGGATTTCGAACATCTTCAAGAAAACTAGCAGTATTTGATGTTGTTGCGCTAGCACCCTTCAAATTCAAAACAATTGTTTTATTCTCCGTAGCATCACCATCTGTTGTAGATTCTGTTTTAGCCTTGTAATAAACGGTAATTTTACCTTCATTAAAATTTATCAAAGCCATATTGCTTGGATTAGCTCCAGACTTTTCTACATTAAAATACAAACCTCTAAAATATTCTTGAAAAAGATCCTCTGCTGAAAGTTTTGAAGCAGCGGCATTCAATATCTTATCTTGAAAAAACTGCTTATTAAGATCCAATGTCATTTGAGGTTTTTTCCTATCCGTTGTAACCACCTTAGTAGTAGGATCAGTGGTTTTGATTACAATTTCTTTAGCATCAAAAAAGAACTCATCATTTTGCAAAGTATTCTCTTTATCATTTAACCTTGTTCCAATTTTTTTATTAAAAAATTCAGTGTTTTGATCTGTATAATAAAATTGAGGCAACTGATTACCGCTATTAAAATAGCTATATCTCATCTGAATTCCAGACTCATATATACTTAATTTAAATTTCCCATTTTTATCACCGTAAATAGAATCTAACTCATAAGTACTATTCCCTTCTTTATCAGTACTGAGAACATGGCTAAAGTAAGGAATCTCTATTTTAACACTATCAATAACTGGCGATTCACCAATTGTTGGAGAATATGACGCAAGCCCGATCTGAGTTACAAAATTTGCTGTTGTAGTTCCAAAAAGCGGATTATCAAAAATACCTAAAGCATTTGTCACCATATTATTTGACTGAATAGGCGTAACTTCTTGATTAAAAGCTAAAACATCATATTTTTCAGATTCAAGTCCAAAATGGTCATCTCCAACCAAACCATCACCAATTGCATTAAAATCTTTGTCACAAGAATATAGAAAAATAGCCATTACAGCCAAAAGAGATTTCTTAAAAAAAGAAGTTTTATACATGTCTAATAATAAAATTAAAATTTAAAGTCCAAATGTTCTGTAGAAATTTGTATAAGCATCAGCAAATCCATCTTTCCCGGCGAAAGGTAAAAAAGGTTTTCCTGAAGATTCTATAAATTTTGTTAAACTTGGAGAAACATTTTCCGACGCAATAATCACCCCATCAGAATGTAAAATACTGGCTTTTAAAACATTCTCGTAATTTGGAGTTTCTAAATCTGACACAGCTTCATGAGGAACACCGTCAAATTTAACTTTATTGATCATCTCTAAATCTAAATTTTCATCAAACGACTGTCCGTAAACAGATGTAATAATTTTAGTTTCAGAAAACAATGCTTCATGTTTATAATAATGCTTCATATAAATTGGAAGCATTGCTGCAAGCCAACCATGAACATGTATAATATCTGGAACCCAGTTTAATTTTTTTACAGTCTCAACAACACCTTTTGCAAAGAAAATAGCTCTTTCGTCATTATCAGGATACAAAGCTCCTTCTTCATCTGTAAAAGTTGCTTTACGTTTGAAGTATTCATCGTTATCGATAAAATAAACCTGGATTCTTTCCTTCGGAATAGAAGCTACTTTAATAATCAACGGCATGTCTAAGTCATTCACTACCAAATTCATTCCTGAAAGCCTAATCACTTCATGCAATTGGTGTCTTCTCTCATTGATATTCCCATATCTTGGCATGAAAATTCTTATCTGACCGCCTTGATCGTTAATCATTTTCGGTACGTCATAAGACATTAAAGAAACCTCATTTTCAGCCAAATAAGGCACGACTTCAGATGATACGTATAATATCCTCTTATCTTTCATAATAGTATTTTACTTAATTTTGGTAATAAAAACGTCGCAAAATTACAAAAATTTATGCAGTTTATAACTAATATATTATGTTTGCACTAAATTTTAATAATACCTCAATGCATATTTTCTACAGTAAAGCAGCGTTGATAGCCTATCTTAAAACTATCAAAACCGCAAATTCAACTATCGGATTTGTACCGACAATGGGCGCTTTACACCAAGGACATTTGGCTTTAATGCAACGTTCGCTTAAAGAAAACAACGATACAGTTGTAAGCATTTTTGTCAATCCAACACAATTTAACAACCCAGAAGATTTAGCAAAATATCCTAGGACACTAGAAGAAGATGTTAAGAAAATGCGTACATTAAGTGATAAAATTATTTTATACGCACCTTCTGTTGAAGATATTTATGAAGGAAATACCGTTTCGCAGCCTTTTGATTTTGACGGATTAGAAAACCAGATGGAAGGAAAATTCAGACCTGGGCATTTTAATGGTGTTGGAACAATTGTTAAAAGGCTATTCGAAATCGTGACTCCAACAAATGCCTACTTTGGAGAAAAAGATTTTCAGCAGCTTCAAATTGTCAAAAAATTAGTTGAAAAAACAGAATTGCAAGTAAATATTGTTGGATGTCCAATTTTTAGAGAAGAAAATCAGCTTGCAATGAGTTCACGTAATGAACGTTTGACAGCGGAGGAAAGAAAAGATGCATCGATAATTTATAAAACTTTAACCGAAGCAAAAGAGATTTTTCAAAATCATAGCCCGCAAGAAACAATCGAATTTGTAGAAAATTCTTTCAAAGATAATAAGGAGTTCGAACTGGAGTATTTTGTTATTGCTGATGAATCAACACTTTTATCTATCGATAAGAAAGAGAATGACAAAAAATACCGAGCATTTATAGCGGTATTTGTTAATTCTATAAGACTGATTGACACCATTTCATTAAATTAATCTAACTTTGCATCATGCAAATTCAAGTTATAAAATCAAAAATTCATCGCGTTAAAGTAACGGGTGCCGATTTAAATTATATTGGCAGCATTACTATTGATGAAACTTTACTAGAGGCTTCAAATATTATTGAAGGCGAAAAAGTATCTATTGTTAACATTAATAATGGCGAACGTTTTGAAACTTACGCTATTAAAGGTGAAAAAAATTCAGGCGAAATCACTTTAAACGGTCCTGCTGCAAGAAAAGTTCAAAAAGATGATATCATCATTATCATTTCTTATGCAACCCTAGATTTTGAAGAAGCAAAAACCTTCAAACCTTGGATTATTTTCCCTAATGAAAATGACAATTCTTTAACCTAAGATTTTCTTTTTCTTACCGAATTTCCCTACTTTGTCAAAAGTCAATTTTGAACAAAAAGCTCTTCTTTGGTCTTAATCTAAAATGATTTTGACCATAAAACACTCTGCTTCAATTTTTAATCTACGTAACAAAGAAGCAAATAAAATAGTATATTGCTACACTATTTTCAATACTTTTTAATTTACTGAAATGCCACAAATCATGAAAAAAGTTTACCTACTAACACTTTTGATTTCGTTCTCGTCGTTTGCCCAAAAAACGTTCGATAACATTAAATCAGAAAAACTGGGAGAAGAGCGCAGAATTACGATCGGACTTCCTGCTTCTTATGAAGCAAACAAAGACAAAAAATACCCTGTCCTTTATTTATTGGATGGAGATTACTTATTTGATCCATTTTCTGGAGCCGTAAGTTATGGAACCTATTGGGACGATATTCCAGAAATGATCATTATCGGGATTCATCAAAACAAAAACGAAGAACGCTATGATGACACTACAATAGATCAAAACGAAGGTTTGCCATTTGAAAAAGGCGCAAAATTTTTCGAATTTATTGGAGCTGAATTAATTCCATACATTGAAAAAAAATATCGCACCTCACCTTTCAGGCTTATCGCAGGTCATGACGTGACAGCTAGTTTTGCTAATTTTTATTTGTACAAAGAGATCCCACTTTTTAATGCATACATCTGTTTAAGCCCAGAGCTTGCCCCAAAAATGGAAGTGCGCATTGCTGAGAAGTTTGCAAAAGTAAAAAGTCCAATTTTCTATTATCTTTCTGCTGGAGAAGGCGATATTAAGAAAATTAAAGAACCAATAGATAAATTAAACAGCAATATTAAAATCGCTAATAATCCGTTAGTGAATTATAAATATGATGTATTTAAAGGCGCAACACATTATACAGAAGTATTGCATTCTATACCAAGTGCATTATACCAAATTTTTGAAGTATACAGACCTATAAATTCTGCCGAATACAACGACAAAATTGCGGTTCTTCAAACAGGTTATGCAGAATATTTAGAAAAAAAATACGCTACAATGTCTGAAGTTTTGGGAGTTCAAATTCCTGTTCGAATGAGCGATTTTAAAGTAATGGAAAATCTTATTTTAAAGAGAAACGCTTACGATGAATTGGGAAAGATGGCCGAAATTGGAAATGTGAATTATCCAAAAGCTATGTTGGGAGAATATGAATTAGGCTTGATGTACGAAAAAATGGGCGATCCTAAACATGCTTCAAAAAAATACCAAAACGCATCTCAAATGGAGCCAATTGGTGATTTGAACAAAGACTTGATGTATGAGAAAATTGACGAAATGAATACACTTGCTAAAAAAAGTAAATAATGTCAAAAGTTAAAACTTCCTTTTTCTGCCAAAACTGCGGAACCCAATATGCCAAATGGCAAGGGCAATGTAACGCGTGCAAAGAATGGAATACGATTGCCGAAGAAATTATTCAGAAACAGGATAAAGTGGCTTGGAAAAGTGAACCTACTCCAACCAGCAAAGCGCCAAAGCCTTTAAAAATCAACGAAATTGATTCGACACAGGAAGTTCGAATGGACACAACCGACGGCGAATTGAATCGTGTTTTGGGTGGCGGACTTGTTCCTGGATCTTTAACGCTTTTAGGTGGAGAGCCCGGCATCGGAAAAAGTACACTTTTACTTCAAGTATCATTAAAGTTACCTTATAAAACATTATACGTTTCTGGAGAAGAAAGTCAGAAACAAATTAAAATGCGTGCAGAAAGAATTACGCCAAACAGCGACAACTGTTATATTCTTACTGAAACAAAAACTCAGAACATCTTTAAACAAATCGAAACTATTCAGCCTGAAGTAGTCATTATTGACTCCATTCAGACTTTGCATACCGATTATATCGAATCGACTGCAGGAAGTATTTCTCAAATTCGTGAAACCACTGCCGAATTAATCAAATTTGCTAAGGAAAGCAATATTCCCGTAATATTAATTGGGCACATTACCAAAGACGGAAACATCGCAGGACCAAAAATCCTAGAGCACATGGTCGATACCGTTTTGCAGTTTGAAGGGGACAGAAATCATATTTATAGAATTTTGCGTTCGCTTAAAAACCGTTTTGGTTCGACTTCAGAACTTGGTATTTACGAAATGCTCGGAAGCGGTTTACGAGAAGTTAGCAATCCTTCTGAAATCCTGATTTCACATAAAGACGAAGAACTTTCAGGAACGGCAATCGCAACTACTCTTGAAGGCATGCGTCCGTTGATGATCGAAATACAATCTTTGGTTAGCACGGCAGTTTATGGAACACCTCAAAGAAGCACAACAGGCTACAACGCCAAAAGACTAAATATGATTTTGGCTGTTTTAGAAAAAAGAGCTGGCTTCCGTTTAGGCGCAAAAGATGTTTTCCTGAATGTTACGGGAGGAATTTCTGTTGATGATCCTGCCATTGACTTAGCTGTTGTTGCCGCAATTTTATCGTCTAATGAAGATATTCCTGTTGGAAAAGGTTTCTGTTTTGCTGGCGAAGTCGGACTTTCTGGCGAAATTCGCCCTGTAAACCGTGTAGATCAGCGCATTCAAGAAGCTGAAAAATTAGGTTTCGATACTATCTTTGTTTCTAAATACAACAAAATTGCTTTAAAGAATACAGGAATTAAAATTGAACTTGTGGCAAAAATTGAAGATGTTGCAAGTATACTTTTTGGTTAATTTTTTCTTTTTGCCATGAATTGCACAAATTAAACACGAATTTTATTTTAAATTTAAAATCTGAATTTATACATTTTACATTATCTAAAATTAATTCGCGTAATTCGTGACAAACAAACAATACTACGTTTCAAAAATTTCTAAATTCTTTTGAAAACCAACTTTATGAATTTTCCAAAACAAAAAATATATAAAGCATTAAAAATACTAGGAATAATAATTTTAGTGCTTTGCATCGGACTGTACTATTTTCGTAATTCACTTTTAAAACAGGCCATTGCAAAAGTTACCCATAAAATGGCCGTTCAGTACAACAGTAATTTTTCTGTTGAATCGGCTTCATTTGATGGTTTATCTACAATAAAATTGACAGATGTTGTTTTGGCGCCAATTAATGCTGATACGCTTGTCAAAATAAAGAATGTGGAAACCAGCATCAGCTTAAGCAATTTACTTATTGGAGATGTTCAAGTTGGAACTTTAAAAGTAGACAATGGATATATTCAATTAGTAAAAAAAGGCAAAAAACGAAATTTTGATGCTTTTCTAAAAAGAGATCGTGAAGAAACAGAATCTAACGAAAAACGCAAATATGCTTCATTTGCTTACAGAATCATTTCGAAAGTACTAAATCTAGTTCCAACCGATATGGATTTGAAAAACTTCAAATTCAAAATCGACGACAATGGAAAACAAACCAATATTGATGTAGACAAACTAGTTTTAAGCAACAAACAGCTTGAAACCAATCTTCATGTTCAGGCGAAAGATTTTGATCAGCGCTGGAACATTAAAGGATTTGCTGATCCGAGAAATAAAAAAGCTGACATTCGATTTTTTAATCTTGATACTGGAGCCATTCGCGTTCCGTATTTGGATCAGCGTTATAACTTAAAAGCAAGTTTTGATTCCATTCGATTAAATGTTCAAAACATTGACAAAAGTGGCAGCGAACTGCATATTGACGGTTATACTTCAATTGCCAATCTTAAAATCAATCATCCAAAAATTGCCAGTAAAGATGTGGTTATAAAAAATGCCCGTTTTGATTACCGCTTTTTATTGGGAGACAGTTTCATCTCAATCGACAGTACTTCAACAATGCAGTTGAATAAAATCAAAGTTCGTCCTTATATTTCTTATGATACCGAAAAGGATACGATTTATACTTTGAAGGTCGATATTCCGAAAATGAAAGCGCAAGATTTTATCGTTTCGCTTCCCGATGGATTATTTACGCATTTTCAAGGAATGCAGGCAACTGGAAATTTTGATTACAAATTGGATTTCAAATTCAATAAAAACAAACCAAATACGCTTGTTTTTGACAGTAAGCTTAATAAAGAAGATTTACGAATCACCAAATATGGAGAAGCCGATTTAAATAAACTAAACGGCGAATTTGTGTATCGTGCGATTATTCAAAATGTATTGCAAAGACCTGTTTTGGTCGGGAATGCAAATCCAAATTATACGCCTTTAGATCAGATTTCCCCTTATTTAAGAAAATGTGTTTTAACGACAGAAGATCCATCTTTCTTCTCGCATCGCGGATTCATAAACGAAGCGTTCAAACAATCGATTCTTAAAAATATTCGAACTAAGAAATTCTCTCGCGGTGCCAGCACAATCAGCATGCAGTTAATTAAGAATGTCTTTTTAACTCGTGAAAAAACGCTTTCGCGAAAGCTTGAAGAAATCCTTCTAGTTTACATTTTAGAAAACAACCGAATTGTAAGCAAAGAAAGAATGCTAGAAGTGTATTTCAATATTATTGAATGGGGACCAAATGTATATGGAATTGGCGAAGCGAGTCATTTCTATTTCCAGAAAAGTCCATCAGCTTTAAATGTAGACGAATGTTTATACTTAGCAACGATAATTCCGAAACCAAGAAAATTCATGTATCAGTTTAATGATCAAGGAAATTTGAAAGATTACGCCATTAAAAACCAGAAATTCTTGAAGAATTTGATGTTTAGAAGAGGTTTATTAGTTCCTGAAGATACAATTGGATTATTGCCGGTTTACATTTCAGGAAATGCACGTTCTTTAATCAAAATTAAAGTTCCTGACTCGACAGCTATTAAAACTGATTCTTTGGCTGTTGATGATGAATTTGATTTATAGTTTAACCGCAAGGTTCGCAAAGATTTACGCAAAGCACGCAAAGATTTTTTAACTTTTAAAAGGAAAATCTTTGCGTGCTTTTCTATTATTTTATTGATTAAAACATTGCGAACTTTGCGTAAATCTTTGCGCTCTTCGCGGTTAAATATACTTTAAGGCGCAGGATCTGGAATTATAGTCTGAACAGCGTCAATTTCTGCTAAGATTTGTTTAGAAAGAACCACATCAATTGTGTCAATGTTTTCTTTTAATTGTTCCATAGTTGTCGCTCCGATAATAGCGCTTGTCAAAAATGGTTGTTGCAACACAAATCCCATTGCAAGCTGCGTTAACGTCAAACCATGTTTTTTAGCAATTTCCTGATACAATTTGGTCGCTTCGGTACATTGGTCGCTATTGTAACGTTTGTATTGCGGAAAAAGATTAATTCTCGCTTTTGGATGACTTTCTCCAGTTAAGAATTTTCCAGTCAAAACTCCGAACGCCAAAGGCGAATATCCCAATAAACCAACATTTTCGTATTTTGAAACTTCTGCAGAATTCACTTCAAACAAACGGTTCAATAAAGAATACGGATTTTGAACAGTTTTGATTCTTGGAAGATTGTTGTATTTGCTTTCTTCCAAAAGGCGCATCATTCCCCAAGCGTTTTCATTTGAAACCCCAATGTGTTTGATTTTACCTTCTTTAATTAATCCGTCGAAAGTTTCTAAGATTTCTCTGAAATTATCTTCCCAAACATCATCGTGCCCGTGAAAAGCACGCTGTCCAAAATTATTCGTTTTTCTTTCTGGCCAATGCATTTGGTACAAATCGATATAGTCTGTTTGAAGTCTTTTTAAACTATTTTCAACCGCATATTTAATACTTGCTGGAGAAAAATCCAGTTTCTCACGCATATAACCAAAATTTGGGTTCGGACCCGCAATTTTAGAAGCCAAAACCACCTTATCTCTATTTCCCGATTTCTTAAACCAAGTTCCAATAATTTTTTCAGTGCTACCATAAGTTGCTTCACTCGCAGGAACCGAATACATTTCGGCTGTATCAAAAAAATTAACGCCTCTTTCAAGAGCATAATCCATTTGTTCGTGTCCTTCTGCTTCTGTATTCTGTTGCCCGAACGTCATCGTTCCAAGGCATATTTTACTAACTTTTATATCGGTGTTGGGTAATGTAGTGTATTTCATTTTTTTTTGAGTTGCTAAGGTTCTAAGCCGCTAAGATTCTAAGTTTTCTTATTTTGAGTTATAAAGCTTCAAAGTTACGAACGGATTTCTCAAATCTAAAAACGAGAAAGGTTAAAAAAAGTACAAGATTTATTTTGAGAGGCTAAGGTTCTAAGGAACTAAGATGTTAAGTTTAAATTCAAGTTAATAAAAAAGGGTTGAAGAAAAACTTCAACCCTTTTTCTAAAATCTTAGAAACTTAGTATCTCAGAACCTTAGCATTTTAGTTAATACTATTAAGCATCTCCGCAATCTCATCTAATCTTGGAGTTAAGATAATTTCGATTCTACGGTTTTTTGCTTTTCCTTCTGGAGTAGCGTTGCTTGCTAAAGGAGAAAATTCACTTCTTCCAGCAGCAGTTAATTTTTGTTTGTTGATTTTTGGATTTTCGCTTAAAATAGCTACAATTGCAGTTGCTCTTTTAGTCGATAAATCCCAGTTGTTTGCAATTGGCCCAGAACCTGCGTATGGATCGTCGTCTGTATGTCCTTCGATTAAAACAGAAAGATCTGGATTATCGCCTAAAACTTTTCCAAGTTCTACAACGGCTTTTCTACCTTCTGCACCAACAGCCCAGCTTCCTGAATTGAAAAGCAATTTGTTTTCCATAGAAACATATACTTTTCCATTTTTCTGCTCCACCGTTAAACCTTTACCTTCAAAACCATTTAAGGCTTTAGATAATGTTTCTTTTAGTTTGCGCATTGCCTCTTCTTTCGCTGCAATCATATTTTCCAATTCTTTCAAACGATTAGCCGTTTTATCCAAACGTGCTTGTTCATCTGCAAGAGCTTTTCCTTTTGCCTCTAATTGCGCTAAAAGCTCACGGTTCTTAGCCATGTTTTTCTCTAAAGCATCATTGCTGTTTTTCTCCAATGCATTATACGAATCCTGAAGCACTTTATATTTCTTTTGTTCAGCAGCTAGATCGGCTTTTTGTTTTGCCAAATCATCATTAGCATTTGCTAAATCTTTAGTCAATTTATCACGATCGGTTTCTAACTGATTCTTCGCTTTCTTTAAACTTTCGTTTTCATCAGCGATAGAACGGTTTTCTTTTTTTAAATCTGAATATTTTGTTTCCAGATCATTGTAAATTTTCTTAGAAACGCATGACGTTGTGGACAAGGCTAATGCCAATAATCCGATGGAGGCTTTTTTAATCATCTTACTTTAATTGGTTTTTATTTTAGGCGTTTAAAATCTCACAATTTCAAAATTCAAAATCAATTCTTGAATTTAAACCACCTTTCTCTCAACAAGAACAATACCAAAAATTAGTCAATTTCGACTAAAATAGGGCAATGATCTGAATGCATAGCGTCTGGAAGTATAACGGCTCTTTTTAATCTATTTTCTAACGCATTGCTTACCAAATTATAATCGATACGCCAACCTTTGTTATTTCCTCTTGCCCCCGCACGGTAACTCCACCAAGAATAATGGTGCGGATCTTTATTAAAATGACGGAAACTGTCAATAAAACCAGATTTCATAAATGCATCCAGCCAAGCACGTTCTGCAGGAAGAAATCCTGAAACCGTTTTATTACGAACTGGGTCGTGAATATCAATCGCTTCATGACAGATATTATAATCTCCGCATATTATCAGATTTGGAACCGTAAGTTTCAATTCATTAATATAATTTTGAAAATCATCCATGAACATGAATTTGTGATCCAATCTTTCAATATTTGTTCCAGACGGAAGGTATAAACTCATTACAGAAACATCATCAAAATCTGCACGAAGATTTCTTCCTTCAAAATCCATGTGGTGAATTCCTGTTCCGTAAACAATATTGTTTGGCTTTGTTTTAGAAAGAATCGCCACTCCGCTGTACCCTTTTTTTGTTGCAGGATAGTAATATTGAAACGGATAGCCTGCTGCTGTAATATCATCAACTGGTATCTGATCTTGTGTCGCTTTTATTTCCTGAAGGCATATTACATCAGGATTTGCTTGTTGCAGCCACTCGATAAACCCTTTGTTTATTGCCGCTCTAATTCCATTTACATTATAAGAAATAATTTTCATCAGTGATTTTTTTAGGATTTCAAATGTAATAAAAAAGTGCAAAGTTTGTCTTGGAAACAGCGAAAAGTAGACTTTTTTGTTATCTTTGTTCGCTGTTCTAATAATTTAAAAGTAGTAGATGGGTTTAGTTACCGCGAAAGAAGTTGCAAAGGCAATAAATGTTGAAAAGTACGGAGTTTTCGGTACCTTTTCTGGCTGGATTCTTATGAAGGTTCTTAAGATCTCGACCCTTAATAAAATTTACGATCGTAATAAACATTTGGAAGACCTTGACTTTTTGAATGGAATTTTGGATGAAATGGAAATTAAATTCGAAATCCCAGAAGAAGATTTAAAACGTCTGCCAAAAGATGGTGCGTATATAACCATTTCAAATCATCCGCTTGGAGGAATTGATGGAATTTTGCTTTTGAAATTAATGCTCGAAAGAGAGCCAAATTTCAAAATCATCGCCAATTTCTTGTTACACAGAATTGTTCCGATGAAAAAATATATCATGCCGGTTAATCCTTTTGAGAATCATAAGGACGCAAAATCGAGCGTAATTGGAATTAAAGAAACATTGCGCCATTTAAGCGACGGAAAACCGTTGGGTATTTTTCCTGCCGGTGAAGTTTCTACTTATAAAGATGGCAAATTAGTAGTGGATAAACCTTGGGAAGAAGGCGCGCTGAAATTAATCAGAAAAGCAAAAGTTCCTGTAGTTCCAATTTACTTTCATGCAAAAAACAGTAAATTATTCTACTGGCTTTCTAAAATTGATGATACTTTGCGTACCGCTAAATTACCTTCAGAATTGCTTACGCAAAAAGATCGTGTAATTAAAGTTCGTATTGGAAAACCAATTTCTGTAAGTGAGCAAAATGAAATAGAATCTTTTGAAGAATATTCAGAATTCTTGAGAAAGAAAACCTATATGCTGGCTAATCCGTTTGAGAAAGACACCAAACTGATTGACACGGCAAGTCTTAAAATACCAAAAGCACCTAAAAAAATCGTAACCGCTGCAAGTGAATCAAAATTGATTGATGAAGTGCAAGCATTACGCGATAGTGACAGCAGGTTTTTACAAAGCAAAAACTACGAGGTTTTCTTTGCAAGCGCAAAAGAGATTCCGAACATTTTGCATGAAATCGGTCGTTTACGCGAAATCACTTTCCGTGAAGTTGGAGAAGGAACAAATGAATCTATCGATTTAGACGAATACGACCAATATTATCACCATATGTTTTTATGGGATGATGAAACCAAGAAAATCGCTGGAGCATATCGTATGGGATTAGGTTCTGAGATTTATCCAAAATACGGAATTGAAGGTTTTTATTTGACTGATCTATTTAGGTTTGAACCAGAATTGCACGATATGATGCATAAGTCAATCGAAATGGGACGTGCTTTTATCGTGAAAGAATATCAGCAAAAACCAATGCCTTTGTTCTTATTGTGGAAAGGTATTATTCACACCACTTTACGTCATCCTGAACACAAATATTTAGTTGGCGGTGTAAGTATCAGTAATCAGTTTTCAGATTTCTCTAAATCATTGATGATTGAGTTTATGAAATCAAACTACTACGATCCGTATATTGCACAATACATTCATCCGAAAAAAGCGTACAAAGTAAAACTGAAAGACGCTGACAAAGATTTTATCTTCGATGAAGCAGAATCTGATTTGAATAAGTTTGACAAAATTATTGACGAACTAGAACCAGGAAACTTACGTTTGCCTGTTTTAATTAAGAAATACATCAAACAAAACGCAAGAGTTGTAGCTTTTAACGTTGACCCGTTATTTAATAACGCTATCGACGGTTTAATGTACATTAGAATCGCAGATATTCCAGAAAGCACTATGAAACCCGTCATCGAAGAGTTTCAGATTGAATTGGAAAAGAAATTGTCTGAAAAGGAAGATTAAGCTTACTCTATCGAAATAAAAAAATCCCATTTGCATTGCAAATGGGATTTTTTAGTTACAACAGTTATTTAAAAACCAAATTGGAATTATTCTTTTCCAATTTCATCAAGCTCTTCCAATTGATTTTTAGGATCTGTACCATACTGATTTGGTCCTTTTTCACCCTCTGTACATGCTAAAACCAGATTATAGATAGGGAAAATAATATACCAGCCACTTTTTCCTACATCGTGCATTCTTCTAACTCCTACTGCAATCGAAGGAATTAAAACTGCTAAATTATACAGGCTGCTTAACAATGCTAGTTTTTCAGAAATAATTCCTAATCCAAACAATAAACCATAACCAATAATAGCATTAACCAAAACGAATAACCAATATTCTTTTCTTCTTGCTCTGCCGTTAAAATTTGCATAGTTTTCAAAAACTACCTTTTTGTACATTTCAATCATAATAAAATCATTTAAATTCTCTTACTCTTAAGGATTTTCAGTTACTCCATCACTCTTTAACAAAGCGCAAGATTAACTACTATCGATTTAATTTTCAGGAACTAAAAGTCATAATTGTATTACAAAAAGACATTATTAGCACAAAAAAAATCCCATTCATTTCTGAATGGGATCTTAAGTAAATATTTGTTTTTCTTTTAAAACCAGCCTTTTTTACCAACTTGATAAGTTTGGTAAAAATCTTCATCTGATTTTGTTAAGTAGATGATTCCTTCAATAAATCCAATAATACTACCAACACCGCAAGTTACGATTGTAATTACAATTTGGATGATTCCTTCTTGAGTGTATCCTAAGATGAATTTATGAATACCTAAGTATCCAAAAATAATTCCCATAATTCCTGCTAATACCTTTTTATTCTCTTGTCTAGGTTGAGATGGTGTATTCCAGCTTTCTGGTTTTGTAGTTTCCATTTTTATATTATTTAGTTAATTATTAATTCCGATTTCATCAATTTCTTCAATGGTACTTTTAGGATCTGGACCATAGTAATTTTCCCCGTGTTCTCCTTCTGTTGCTAACAAAACAAGAAACCAGATAGGACCAACCAACGGAATGAAAGAAATTAAAACATTCCATCCACTTTTACCCAAATCGTGCATTCTTCTAACCGTTACAGCCAATGATGGGATTAAAGCAATAAGAGAGTACAAAGCGATTAACCCTATTGCAACTGGAAAACCTAAAAATCCTCCTCCAATTATTGATACTATTATCGCTAAAGCAATAAACACAAAAAAGATTACAGCGGTTGCCAAACGAAAATACCAATATTCACTTCTTCTAGCTCTTCCGCTAAAATTCGAATAGTTCTCGAACATTGCAATTTTATACCATTCAATCATAATTTTTAAATCGGTTATTTTTGGCCTACTCTTGGGATTTTCGGTTTTCTCCTTACTTTAAAAAAGAACCTATTTAGACTCATTCTTTTAAAATTCGGAAACAATATTATTAAAAATTAACAAATAAAACTAATCTCACTAAATAAAATTTACAAGAAAAAACTCGTTATTAAATTCTAAAGGCTGTAGGCTAGTTTTTATGGTACACCGCTTTAATTTTATCTACAATTACCTGAGCCAGACGTTCATGACTTTCAAATGTCCAACCCGCAATATGAGGCGTCAGTAAGACATTTTTTGCTTCCATAAGATATTGAAGCGCTTCTGGCGTATTGTTTTCTTGAAATAGGGTTTCAAACGAAAGTTTTTCATATTCCAAAACATCCAAACCTGCTCCTAGAACTTTTTTCTCTTTCATTGCCTCAACCAAATCGGCTGTTACGATGTTTTTGCCACGCGATGTATTAATTATCCAAAATGGCTTTTTAAATGCATTTATAAAGTCCTTGTTGACCATTTTATCTGTTTCTGGTGTCCAAGGAAGGTGAAGGCTTAAAACATCCGCTTTTTCGCGTAATTCTTCCAAAGAAACTTGTTTTGCATTTTCGTCGCCAACATTATCCAAAATATCATAGCATAAAACTTCTGTTTCAAAACCTCTCAGTTTTTTTGCAAAAGCTTTTCCCATATTTCCGTAACCAATAATTCCGACTGTTTTTAAATCCAATTCATGACCACGGTTGCTTTCGCGATTCCATTGTCCTGCTTTTACTTCAGCATCAGCTTGATTTAGATTATTGAATAAAGAAAGAATCACGCCTAAAGAATGTTCTGCAACAGCATTGCGATTTCCTTCGGGTGCGGCGATTAGATGAATTCCTTTTGAAGAAGCATACTCACAATCAATGCTTTCCAAACCAGCACCAACTCTCGCAATAAACTGCAACTTTGTTGCTTTATCCAAAAAACCCTTATCAATCTTGAATCGGCTACGAATTACGATTCCGTTATAGTCATGAATTTTTGCTTCAATTTCTTCTTTTGAAGATTTGAAATCAGCGTGATTTTCAAAACCCGCTTCTTCCAATTGGTTCCATAGAATTGGATTATTACTGTCGATATGAAGAATTTTTATACTCATTTTTTCTAAATTTTATAAAAAACAAAAATACGGTTAATTTAATCTCGCAAAACCACAAAGCCACAAAGTTTTTCCCATTGCAATGCACTTTGAACTTCTGGAATCTTTGCAGCTTTGCTTCTAAACTTTTTATTGGTCGGATTTTTTTTTAACTTTGAAAGAATAAGGATTTCGCAATCCATCATATAAATCTTCAGAAAATCTTCCCATAATGAAACTAACCAAGACTTTTAAAGCCTTTTTTGAAAACGAAAAATCGGGAGGAATTATCTTGCTCTGTGTTACGATTTTATCTCTATATCTTGCCAACTCTTCAGTTCAAATTCCGTATGTTGCTTTTTGGGAAAAAGAAATTTCAGGGCATTCTATTACACACTGGATCAATGACGGATTGATGACAATTTTCTTCCTTTTGATCGGATTGGAGCTCGAACGCGAAATTTATCACGGTGAATTATCAAATATTAAGAACGCTTCTTTGCCTATAATGGCCGCTTTTGGCGGAATGCTGGTTCCTGCAGCAATCTTTTTGGCTTTAAATTACGGAACAACGACACAAAACGGAGCTGGAATCCCAATGGCGACCGATATTGCCTTTGCAATCGGAATTTTATCCCTTCTAGGAAAAAGAGTTCCTACATCTTTAAAAGTTTTCTTAACTGCTTTAGCTGTTATTGATGATTTAGGCGCTATTATCGTTATTGCAGTTTTTTACACCACATCAATCTCTTTTTTAAATCTAGGAATTGCACTAGGAATTTGGGGCTTATTATTCATCTTAAATCGAATGAAAATCCATAATCTAATTCCATATCTTGTTGGTGGAGCTATTATGTGGTATTTTATGCTTAATTCTGGCGTTCATGCAACCATTACAGGAGTTATTTTAGCATTTGTAATTCCGTTTGGAGATGGCGGAGAAAAAACTTCTTCGTATAGACTACAACATTTTTTGCATCAGCCCGTTGCCTTTCTAATATTGCCTCTCTTTGCAATTGCAAATACCGCTATAACCATTACAGAAAACTGGCACGAAGGTCTTAATCATGTTAATACATACGGAATCATTCTTGGTCTTGTGGTCGGTAAACCACTTGGAATTTTGCTTTTCTCTTCTGTCGGCGTGACGTCTGGCTTGTGCATGTTACCTAAAAACTTAAAATGGACACATATTTTAGGTGCAGGAATGCTGGGCGGAATTGGTTTTACCATGTCAATATTCATTACTGTTCTTGCTTTCAAAAATCCCGAAGTTATTGTTTTTTCTAAAATAGCAATTCTTATTGCCTCTTTCTTGGCTGGACTTATGGGATTTGTTTATTTGAAATACATACTAAACAGATCGAAATAAAATCCCAACAAAAAAATCCCAAACTCCAGTTTGAAAATTGGAATTTGGGATTTTTAATATTTGAAATTTCTTTAAAACCTAACCTTTGATTTGTTTTAAAGAAGTTTTGATTCCTTTAATTAATGATGAGCTAAATCCATTGTGTTCCATTTCATTTAAACCGACAATTGTACAGCCTTGAGGCGTCGTTACACGGTCGATTAATTGTTCTGGGTGCACTCGTTCTTCTAAAAGCATTTTTGCCGCCCCTTTTACCGTTTGTGCCGCGATTGCTAGAGCAGTATTAGAATCAAATCCAATTTCGATTCCTGCTTGCATAGAAGCGCGAATATAACGCAATGCGTATGCAGTTCCGCACGCACCTAAAACTGTTGCTGCATCCATTAGTTTTTCATCTATTACAGGAGCAGTTCCTAAATCTTGAAACAAATCAACAACTGGTGAAGCATTTGCTGCATATTTTTCAGGGAAAGAAATACAAGTTGCCGATTCTCCAAACTGTGCCGCAATATTTGGCATAATGCGAACAACTGGATATTCAAAATTTGTTTTGGTTTGAAGCATATCCAAAGACAATCCGCTAACCGCCGAAGCAATTGTTTTATTTTGGATAACTGGCAGAATTTCGGCCAAAACAGTATCTACCTGATAGGGTTTTATAGTCAAAATTACAACATCAGCTTCCTCAATGTTGTGTTTATTATCGTTAGAAACAGTAATTCCGTACTCAGATAAATATTGAATACTTGCTGTGTTTCTTCTTGTGACAGTAACTTGGTTGTTTTTCGAGAATTTAGCAATTCCTAAGGCAATAGAAACCCCAAGGTTTCCTCCTCCAATAATGTGTACTTTCATTTTGGTTTGGCTTTAATTTATTTCTGCTGGTAAACAGCATTTTCCGCCTGCAAATTACGCAGATTTTAGAGATTTTAAATCACTGAAAACGGCTAATTTGTGGCAAAAATCTAGAATCCAAGAATCAGATTTGCTACTCCGAAGTATAACATGATTCCGAATACATCGTTGGTTGTTGTGATAAACGGACCAGTCGCAATTGCGGGATCAATTTTGTTTTTGTTCAAGAAAAGCGGCACTAAAGTTCCTAAAGTAGCAGCAAATAAAATCACGACAATCATCGAAATTGAAATGGCAAACCCAACTAAATACTGTTGGTACATGATAGAATGGTAACACAATAAAAGGAATGAAATAATACTTCCCGAAATCATCGAAACCGTAATTTCTTTAGTAAAATAAGCACGGCTGAAATCTTTTAATGTTCCATTTGCTAAACCTTGCACTACGATTGCCGAAGCCTGAACTCCAATATTTCCAGCAGTTGCAGAAAGTAAAGGCACAAAAATGATTAATGTTGAATATTTTTGGAAAGTAGCTTCATTGCCTTTTAAAACAAAAGACGCAACAATTTCGATCACCATTCCAATCAGAAGCCAAGGCAAACGTGCTTTGGTCAACTCGTAAACGCTGTCATTCGATTCAACATCTTGGGTAATACCGGCAGCTAACTGGTAATCTTTATCGGCTTCTTCTTTGATTACGTCTACGATATCATCGATGGTAATTCTTCCTACCAAACGACCTAACTCGTCAACAACTGGAATTGCCTCTAAATCGTATTTCTGCATGATACGAGCGACTTCAACATCTTCCGTATCAACATTTACAAAATTTAATTTTCGGATATAAACTTCACCAATCTGAGTTTTGGTAGAAGAAGTCAACAAATCTTTAAGAGAAAGTCTTCCTTTTAGTCTATTTTCATCATCCACTACATAAATAGAATGCACTCTGGATACATTTTCTGCCTGAATACGCATTTCTTTAACGCAGGTCAAAACATTCCAGTTTTCATTCACTTTTACAAGCTCTTTACCCATTAGACCACCAGCTGTGTTTTCGTCGTAACGCAAAAGATCTACAATGTCTTTGGCGTGTTCAACATCCAATATTTCAGAGATTACTTCCGCTTTAATTTCCTGCGAAAGTTCTGCGATAATATCGGCAGCATCATTGGTTTCAAGCTCATCAAGCTCTTCTGCGATTTCCTTTGGTGAAAGTCGGCTTAAGATATTTTCACGCAGATCTTCTTCCAATTCAAGAAGAATTTCGGCCGTTTTATCACTATCTAAAACCTTAAAGATGTAGGTTGCCTCATCGAAATCTAATTCGTCTAAAATTTCGGCAATATCAGCGTGGTGCAGATCATTAAGTAAAACTTCTAATTCGCTGTCGTTTTTCTTATTGATCAGTTCCTCTAACTGGTGTATAAATTCTTTACTAACTTTGAACTCCATCGGTTTCTATTTTTAGAGTTAGTTCAATAAATTCATCGACGCTAAGCTGCTCCGGACGTTTATCAAAGATAGTGTCTTCTCGCAATTTGTCTGATAAATTTAATGTTTTCAAACTGTTACGTAATGTTTTTCGTCTCTGCTGAAAAGCGGTTTTTACAACTGTAAAAAATAACTTTTCACTGCAAGGAAGACTGTAATCTTCCTTTCGGGTCATTCTCATCACACCCGATTTCACCTTGGGCGGAGGAATAAAAACGTTTTCATCAACCGTAAACAGATACTCTGTAGTATAGAAAGCCTGGGCTAAAACGGATAATATTCCGTAGGTTTTCGAGCCTTTCTTTTCGCAGATGCGCTCGGCTACTTCTTTCTGGAACATTCCTGAAAATTCAGGAATCTGATGTTTAAGATCTAATGTCCTAAAAACAATCTGAGAAGAAATATTGTACGGAAAGTTTCCAATTATGGCAAACTGTTTGTCTTGGTAAACTTCATTTATATTATACTTCAGGAAATCCTGAGAAATAATCTTGTCTTTTAATTTTGGATAATGTGCATCCAAATACGCTACCGATTCGGTATCGATCTCAATAACGTGTGTGGTAATTGGCTTTTCAAGTAAATATTTAGTAAGCACACCCATTCCTGGCCCTATTTCTAGAACCTCCTCATATCCTTTAAGACTCAAAGTATCTGCAATAGCCTTTGCGACACTTTCGTCTTTAAGAAAGTGCTGTCCTAAATGTTTTTTTGCTTTTACTTTTTCCATATTCCTTATTTACTTCCTGCTTTTAATGAGCAGATCCCATAAACGTATTCATAACCATATATTGAAAATGAATAACGTCAAATTGAATTCTTTCTAAACCCGTCAGCAGTCCAATATTGGCTTTGTAACCGAATCTATAGTTTAAAAAATCAACATTCTTATTTTCTTTACTTTTGAAAGTCTTATTTGTATTAAACTTCTCATTATCCTCTTTCAATGAGGCACAAGGACGTGAAGAAGATATGATTGCTTTATTTTGTTTGTAAAAATTGTCAATTTTACTTTTTAAAACAGCATATTTTTGATTTACGAATGTATCATAGAATGCCGTATCATTTGTGTCAAAATAATCTTCTTCAGGAATTTCTGCTTTAATTTCATCGATGTACTCAACAATCTCATTCCCCTTATCATAAACCTTTGCTGCAATTCCTGTTGCTTCTCCAAATGTTTCAGGAGATTCCTCATTTTTTATCTTTAAAACTTCATACTTAGAAATGATATAACCCTTTAAAATTTCCTTTGAAGTATATTCAATATCCCTAAATTCATTAAGTTGTAAAATAATAGATTTTGCAGTTTCTTGCTCATTTACCACCTCTTTATTGCTCTGACAAGAAACATTAAGACTTAGCAATAAAAATAAAACAAGCTTTATTGGTAGGTGTTTCATAAACAAGATGACTGGAGAGACACAATTTTTAGTTAGAAATTAATTTTTTTGCAAATATACCTTTTTTAGGTATTAAGCAGATAGACCTGTTACTTTTAATCTTTAATATTGTTAAATCCTGCAAAATTACTTTTAAAGACAAATTTTACTCGTTCCCAACTAGAAAATACAATTTAAAACTAGTGCTCTGAAATAACTTCCAATTCTGTTCTGAAAGAAAGCATTTTATCAGCAAATAAGCCTAATGCTTCTCTATGAAATTCTGGTTCATCTTCGATATAAAACTTCTCCAGAGTTTCTTTGCTGTCTGTTATATATTGTACAGAATAGGTGATTCCGCCCATTTCTTCTTCAACGAGAACTTTTACAATTCGTGCTGAAGAAAATTTATTAGTAGCCAGAATTTCTGGTATGTGTTTTTCCTGCATCCATTTTAACCATTGGTCATGAACGCTTTCGTGTATGTTTGTGGTAACGTTGTAAATAATCATTTTTTTTCTAAGGTTCTGAGATGCTATCCCGATAGCTATCGGGACTAAGGTTCTGAGGTTTCTCTCGAAACTCAAAACAATCTCATTATTAATTCTTTTCTCTTTGGAATTTGGAATTTAAAATATTGAAATTTATAGATTCTTATCCCCTCTTAACTCTCGGTATTTTTTTCTGGCATCAACAAAGTAAATACTGTCTTGATGATTAAAAATTACCTTTTCATATAAAGGCTTTGCCTTTTCTGGATCTTTTAGTTCGTCGTTGTAAATTTCTGCTGAGAAAAACAATGCTTCATCAACATAAATTCCGTCGCTGTGATTGTCAATGATTTGCTGATATTGGCTTAAAGCCGAAGCAAAATCTTTCTGACTTTCGTATACTTTTCCTAAACGAAGCAAAGTTACGGCTTCTATTTCTTGACCTTTAAAGGTTTTTAAAATATTCTGAAACTGCGTTATCGCTTCTTGTTTTTTATTCTGATAAATTAAGAAATCGCCCTTTGCAAACGCTTTTAAAGCAACTTGAGTTGAATCGGCGGCGGTATTATCATTAATTAAAAGAAAATATTCTAGAGCGTCATTGGCGATTAACTGCGTATTGGCCGCTTTTAATTCTTTGAATTGTTTATTTGCCCATTCAAAATCACCTTTGTAATAACTTGTTTTAGCTGATTTCAAACTGGCTTCGTGCGCCATTACATCATTTTTCAAATCCAATTGAATTTGCGAATAATAAATCAGCGCCTGATTGTACTTTTCTTCTAAAAGCAAAATATCGGCCAGCTCCATTTTAGCATCAGCTTTTTGATATTCGTTTAGATTTAATTCTAAAGCCTTTTTGATTACTGCCTTTCCTTCTTCAGTCTTTTTCAAATTAAAGGCCAAAAAATGCGCTTGAATGATTTGCAAAGATAAGGTAAAAGGACTGATTTCGTAAGTAGCCAGCAATTGCTTCAATTCCTGATCGATTAATGGATAGTCTTTTTCCTGTGCATTATCGATCTTTATTTGCATTAAATAAGCATTAGACTGAATCAGCAAACCTAAATCTTTGGTATTTTGAAGAATGAAATTCAGGATTTCAACAGCTGTTTCGTCATCGTTTTCATTCATCGCAAACTGACTCAAATTGACAATACTCATTAACGATTCCGGCTCGCGTTTGTAAATGGCTTTTTCCTGAATAAAGGCTTTTCCGAATTCTTTCTGCTGTACATAAAACCAGCTTAAATAATGATTCCAGAAAACATCTTGATCTTTTTGAGTTCTTAAGATTAATGCTTTTCGCATTGCATCTTTAAAAGCCGTATTATCGGTTTCGCCATTCATGAATCTTGACAATTGCGTCTGAATCAAATTGGTGTTTTGCGGATTTGCAAAAGATTCTGTCAACAACAAGTCAATCATTAAATCGGTTTTACCTAACTGTCCGTACAGCATTCCGATTTGAAAATTAAAATTGAAATTTGGCTGGATTTGCATTGCAGTCTGATACGCTTTTAAGGCATATTCTAGCAATACTTTTTTCTCAAACGAACTCGCAATTCCGTAAACATCATTCGGATTTACCTTTATTTTTTCAATTGCCTGTTCGTAGTAATTTTTGGCCTTAGAATCGTTTTTCTGCAACTGGAAATTGTATCCTAACTCCACCAAGAAAACACCTTGTTTGTAGCGGTTGTATCGATCTTGAATAGCTTTTTCGGCATTCGCGAATTGCTGTAACTGCTGATAACATTCGACAGTTCTTAAAAAATACTGCGTATTAGAGGGCGCATTTTTCAAAAGCTCTTCATAACTGATTTTAGCTTTATCAAAATCACCTTTATCGTAATAATATTGTGCCAGCTGCTCGTTTTGTGCAAACGCAAAACCAGAACATAACAAAACGATACCAATCAATATGTTTCTCATATTTTTTAAGTTTTCAGTCGCAATCGCAGTTTCAGTCAATACCTAAAATTATAAACTGGAAAAATTTAAGCTTTCAGTTACTGTAAACTGTCACTGTAAACTGAGACTTTTCTAGTTTTCCAAAAAATCAGAGCTAAACCAATTAAAATAAATGGAATGCTTAAAATCTGTCCCATATTAATTAGCATATTATTTTCAAAAGCTTCTTGATTTTCTTTGAAAAATTCAATTATAAAACGAGCTGTAAATAATAAAGTTAAGAAAGTTCCAAAGATTAATCCTTGTGCATTTCTAATTTTTTCTGATTTATACATGTAAAATAGAATTCCGAAAATCAGTAAATACGCAAAAGCTTCATACAATTGTGTTGGATGCCTCGGAATCAAATCATCTCTTTCAAAAACCACTCCCCAATTTCCATTAGTTGGTTTTCCATAGATTTCAGAATTCATAAAATTCCCCATTCTAATAAATGTACCCGTTACAGGAACTGCAACAGCCATTTTATCTAAAAGTCCTAAAAATTGCACTTTGTATTTTCGGCAGTATAAAATCATTGCCGTTAGTACTCCAATAGAACCTCCGTGACTTGCCAAACCTTGATAGCCCACAAATTGATAAACTCCTTTTATTTTCTGAATTGGCAAAAGGATTTCTATCGGATTTTTTAAGAAATACTCCGGTTCGTAAAAGAAACAATGCCCAAGTCTGGCTCCTAAAACGGTTCCGACAATTACATAAATCAATAATGTATCGAGATTATCTAGCGAAAGATTTTCTTTTTTATAAATATTTCTAACAATGTAAAAGCCTAAAAGAAGTCCGCAGGCAAAAAGAGCTCCGTAATATTTTAAAGGAAAACTATCTGTAATCCAGAAAATAACAGGATCTACGTTCCAGTTTAAAATTCCATTCATCATGCTCCGTTTTTTAATTTCTATAAATTAAGAAAACCTAACAGGTTTTTAAAGTCTGTTAGGTTTGTATCTTAAAAACTATCTTTTTTAGTTTATAATATCAAATCCACAGTAAGGACGTAAAACTTCTGGGATTACGATTCCTTCTGGAGTTTGGTAATTTTCAATAATTCCAGCTAAAACTCTCGGAAGCGCTAATGAACTTCCGTTAAGTGTATGTGCCAACTGGTTTTTTCCGTCTTTGTCTTTAAAACGTAATTTCAAACGGTTTGCCTGGAACGTTTCAAAGTTAGAAACAGAACTGATTTCTAACCAGCGATCTTGAGCAGTAGAAAATACTTCAAAATCGTAAGTCAAAGCAGATGTGAATCCCATATCACCACCACAAAGACGTAACACTCTGTAAGGCAATTTCAATTCTTTTAAAATGTCTTTCACATGTTCTACCATTCCGTCTAAAGCTGCATAAGAATTATCAGGATGTTCGATACGAACAATTTCTACTTTATCAAATTGGTGTAAACGGTTTAATCCGCGAACGTGTGCTCCATAAGAACCTGCTTCACGACGGAAACATGGCGTATAGGCTGTCTGTAAAACAGGCAATTCGCTTTCGTTTAAAATCACATCGCGGAATAAATTGGTTACTGGAACCTCAGCCGTTGGAATTAGATATAAATCGTCAATTCCAGCGTGGTACATCTGCCCTTCTTTATCTGGCAATTGACCTGTTCCGTAACCAGAAGCTTCGTTTACCAAATGCGGCACCTGAACTTCATTGTATCCTGCAGCGGTGTTTTTGTCTAAAAAGTAGTTGATCAAAGCACGCTGTAACTTTGCTCCTTTTCCTTTATAAACAGGGAATCCTGCTCCAGTAATTTTTACACCCAATTCAAAATCAATGATATCGTATTTCTTTACCAATTCCCAGTGAGGCTGTGCGCCATCGTGCAAAGCTGGAATATTTCCTTCTTGGAAAACATTCAAATTGTCATCTGGAGTTTTTCCTTCAGGAACAATATCGGCTGGAAGGTTTGGTAATGTGTATAATTTATTGGTTAACTCAACAGCCAAAGCTTCCGCTTTTTCGCTCAGTTCTTTACTTTTTTCTTTTAGTGAAACTGTTTTTTCTTTTAAGATTGCTGCTTTAGCTTTCTCACCAGCTTTCATCAATTCACCAATATCTTTGGACAATTTATTAGATTCTGATAAAGTATTGTCTAATTCCACCTGTGCAGCACGACGATTTTCGTCTAATTGAACCACCTCTTCAACAACGCTTTTAGCATCGATATTTCGTTTTGCTAAAGCTTTGATTACTTTCTCTTGATTTTCTCTAATAAATGCAATTTGTAACATAGCTTGATTTTTATAACTATTGTATTTTTTATAACGGAAGCAAATTTAAGGAAATGTTTGTTAACAATAGGTCAAAGTTTTGCAGTAAAACAGAAATCCCCTATAAACAGCAAAAGCACCGTAAAAGTGCTCTTGATGTTATTTGATTTTTTTTTGAATTTTATTCTAAAAAACGGAGTCTGTCATCTCTATGAAAAGCATACTCTCGTCCGTTATACTTTATTTTTTCTAATTCTCTCTTAATTTTCAAGTCACTTTTTTCTTCAATTCCATTTTCTAAATCACTTTCTATTGCTTCTTCATAAGAAAAGTTTTTAGATATGATCAAATCAAAATAACCATTAGTTTTATGATCAGAAAAGCTCATTCCGGTTTCTAAAGTTTCTATCTGAAAAGTTCCATTTCCGTTAGAATCACCATTGCTTAATCGAATTGGATATTCGTATAAAACCTTTTTTATTTCTTTATCGGCTAGAGTTACTAGCGTAAATTTCTTTTCTGAATATAAAACAATTCGACTGCTCGCATTGGCTTCGGTATAAAAAGCAATTGCTGGAGTAGTTTCGTTTAAGAAAACCAGATCTTTCAAAATGTGCGATTTCGAAAACTGAATAGCTTCATTATCATAATAACCTAAATTATCATCAAACTCTTCGGCAATTACGCTTCCGTCTTCACGGTTTACAAATAAGTATTTACGCTGAAAATAATTCCCCAGTTCATTGTCGTTATCATTAGTTCTGAATGCTTTTTTATCGTGCGAAACTGTTGTCAGGACAAAAAAAGCAGTTTGGTCGTCGTAATTGATAGAACTTGTTTCTTTAATTTTAATATCTGAATATTTGATTTTGAGGTTGGATGCCACTTTAGAAAGCAGCTCCAGATTCATTTCTTTTGAATCTTCAATTTCGTCCAGATTTTTAAAAATGAGTTTTTTTATCTGTCTTTTGCTAAAACCAAGTTCCGTTTGCGAAAGAAGTTCTTGATCTTGAACTTGAGCATTGTCTTGAATTTTTTCATGTTTCGCACAGGAAAATAAAAACATCAAAACGCCGCTTAAAAGAATCGTTTTTTTCATAGGCTTTGATTTGTTAGAAATTTAGGGCATTTCAAATATATAATTTTCTTACAAACCTCAGCAGGAAAATTAAAATTTAATCTCTCTTAATTTCGTGTCCTACAAACTCTTCCAGTGTTTTAAACATTTCGTCGACCGAAAGTACTTCTGTATCCGGATGCGATTTTAAAAATGCAGCATTCAATTCGGTCAGATTTTCGTCCAATTCAAAATAAACATTGTTATTTAGCAAGTCTTTAAAAGCGTTCGGAGCATCATATTTATCTTTTAGAAATTTTCCTAATTTAATATTACTCTGCAAACGCAATTTGCGGCTTTGTTCTTTAAACAATTCCAAATGCTTTTCGGCACCAATTAAAGCTAAGCCTTCTTCGATTAATTCGTTCAGTTCTTTATTCCAGCCCGAATCATGAACAAACTTCGAAAAATTTCCTTCAGCATATTTCGACGCATAAAAATCTAAATAATAACTCATTAAAGCATCTTCGTGAATTAAATCGTCGTCTATTTTTTCTTCGCGCATTAAATTGATTACCGAAATATTCGAATTTACAACGTCTTGAGGATTTTCGCTATTTGCAGCCGTTTCTGAAATAATGATTTTACCGAATTCCATTTGAATGTTTATTTAAAAGATTGTTTTGCAAAGTTGAGGGAAATAATTGAATGTTGCTTTTCAAACTTATTTATTTTGCGTTATTTTTTATGCCGTTTAACGTAAAAAACAGTCTTTTTGACAAGAAATACAATTTTTCTGCTTTTTCTTCGTTTGTCCTTACAATCTTTAACACAAATTCCCGTTATCAATATAAATTAAAAAGTTTGTCAAAAATTGATTACCTTTAAGCAACCATTTATAAAAAACCACATCTGTTTAATAAACAAGACTTTACACCAAAGTTTTCCTAGCTAAAACCAAAAACGTGAAACAGATTTTATTAATATTTAGCATCCTGCTTTTGCTGGTTGGCTGTGACAATGATGATTTGCCACAGTCCGACGTTCCTTTTGCGCTAGTAGGTAAAGGAGATTCTTTTGCAAACGACCAAAGCCTCGCTCAAAGACATTTGGTTATTAAAGATGCTAAAACGTGGAATAATTTTTTGAAAGAAATGAATATTTCAAGTGCTAAAATAAAAGGTTTTAAAGAAACTAATATTGATTTTAGCCAATATCAGGTTATTGCCGTTATTGATAAAACACAACCCAATGACGGGCATTCGATCGATATTGTAGAAATGACCGAAAACCGCAATACTATAATCGTAAAGGTAGAGAAATTAAAAAACGGAAATCTCACCAAGAAATCTTCTAGACCTTATGACATTGTAAAAACAGCAAAAACAGATAAAAAAGTGGTTTTTGAGCAGTAATAAATCTTCTCAAAGTTTTATACTGATAAAAAACTTACTGTTAATTTCCTGTATTTTCTGTTAGCAAGGCTTTCAATTCATTCGTTTTCACATACGCTGCAAAACGTCCAGACAAAAGCAACATCTCTTTTTCTTCGGGAGTTATTTTTAACTTGGTTTCGATATGTGATGTATACTCGTAAAGCATCAAAAGTTCTTTTGCATCAAAATCTTTAAACTTTTCTTTGTCCAGACTAGAAAGCTGTAGCTGACTGTATTTGTCCTTTTGAAAACTATCTTCCCCAAACTTTTCAATCAATTCTGCTTTAAAATTATCATGAATTTTTAGCCAACTTGCGGCTTCGTCATCAGTATTTTTCAGTTCTGTTACCAAATCTTCATAAGCCTTGTTTTTATTTAACTTTTGAAGATATTCTTTTAAAGTTGTAAAACCAATAATCTGATAATTTGAAACCGGTATCTTGTATCGTTCCAAAACATTTTCGACATCTTTTTCAAAAGTCATATATCTGGTTTGAACCGTGTACAAAGAAGCAGTTTCTAACAACGAAATAAGTCTGATTTTTTCATCATTTATAAAAGGAGCTTTTTTTCCTTGTCCTAAACAATCAATAAAAAGTGCTTTTTTGTTTTTGTCTTTAACTTTTGTATCGTTATGAAGAAGTTCAATCAACGTTTCATAACCCATATTATCAGACGCCCCACCGTCAATTACACACAAAATTTTATCCTGATTTTTAATTCCGAATTTGGTTTTAGGAAGAACTCCAGGAAAAGCCGAACTTGCTGTAATAGCATACGTCAGCGGAAAATCATAACCGTTGTTAATCTGATTTTCGTCAAGCGAAAGCGGTGCTTTATTAGGAGCAAGAGACGAATTGATTTTCAAAGCCCGAATAATATGTGGCATAAACGGAAATCGTTCTCCGTTGTTATAAGCCGTTCCGTTGGCAACCATTATGGGTAATTGCGGATTTTGCTTGCTGTCTTTCGGAATAAAAAAATCAGACAAAAGCATTTGTGTTCTAAATTTATTCTGATTCTCTGGATTTGTGCTGTCGTATTGCAAAACCTCCAAATCTAATCGCTGCGCCATCGAGATTTTTTCTCCTTTTTCGTTTCGGCTGTTGTTCAAAAGAGAAAAAAGCGAAGCCGATTTACTAACATCAGCTTTGAATGCATCGGCTTTAGAAAAATAAAATTCGTTGAACGAACAATTATCGTATTGCAATTTGTTTTTAAAAATGGTCAAATAGTATCCCGCAGCGTAACAGCCTCCAGAAACAGTAGAGAAATAATCAATTTCATTCAAGAAATTACGATTCGTGTTTTCTTCCTTAATTTCTTCTAAACCCAAAAGAACACCCATACCAAAAAACTGCGCTCTTGATCCACCACCTGAAATTCCGACACCTAAAGCAATATTTGGATTCTGAAGTCGGCTATCACGATCCTGAACCGATTTATATTCGCTTAAATCAACCACAGGGATTGAGTTATAATTGATTTCTGAAAAGAGATTTATTTTGTTTTGGGCGATTCCTTCGTTTATTATAAAAAGGAAAAAGAATCCTAGAGAAAGACCTTTAATTTTCATCCTAATTCCATTTAATTACTATCTATTCAACATTAAATAATCGCAATATATACGAGAGTTCGTAAACAATAAAAAGCACAGCTAAAATAGCATGAAACTTTTTATTATTTATTTTTATTGCGATTAAACACAACACAATATGACTTATAACCCGAACAAAATATTCGCTTTGATTATATAAAAAATAATCGCCGCCTTTGATTGCCGTGTCGACTATATCGGCTCCAAAACTTAGTGCCAAAACCGAAAAAAACCATTTTTTTCTGGAATAAAAATAATCTTCATATCCTGAATAATCTACTAAATCGTCGGGATAAAGAATTGCACATAGCAAATAATAAATCAAGATATAGCATATGATAAAGAAATAATCTGCAAAATACCATTCGTGGATTAATTTCAGATTAAACTCCCACCACCAAAAGTGAATAAGCATCAAGAACACATAAAATACCCATAAAGCATGCACAAAATAAAATTTCTTGCGTCCGGGATGCTGGATAAAAATTACAGAACCTTTTATAAGATGCGTTAAACTCAAACCTAAAATGATTCCGATAATTGATTTAACATGCGTAAGTTCTTCCATAAAACATTATTTACAACGAAATAAAATTAATTGAATTAATCCAAAATGAAATGTTTACTAATTGATTTTTAACTTTTTCTGATTCTAATTTTTGATTTATAAAGCAAATTTTTAATGAAAAAGTAATATTAAAATAACCACGAAAAGCAAAACCGATTCCTGAAATACAAGAATAAACAGTAAATTTATTGCATTCAAACTCCGTTTAGCAGTAAAAACAGAAAAGTATGAGTCAAAGAAAAGTATTAGAATATTACGTTTTAGACGTATTCTCAAACGAGAGCTATAAAGGGAATCCGCTTTCTGTAGTTTTTACAGATGGAAATCTAAAACTAGAAACTTATCAGGATATTTCTAGAGAATTTCGCTATTCTGAAACCTCCTTTGTTTATTATTCTACAAAAGAAAAATCGCTTGTAGTACGTTCGTTTACTCCAACAGGAATCGAAATCGATGGTGCAGGACATAATTTATTGGGCGCAGTCTGCGGTGCTTTGCTAAAAGGACTTCCTATTTTTGATGAGCAAAATGAAAGTGAGCCTTTTGTAATTATGAAACATTCGGCAATTCCAGTAACGGTTAGTTTTGATCTGGATAATTTTTCTCCCGTTGTTCAAATGCATCAGAAATCGGCGGTTATCAAGCAAGAAATTCCAACGTACAAAATTGCAGTAGCATTAGGTTTAAAAATTGAAGATTTGGATGTAAATGCTTTTGTGCCAACAATAGTTAAAACAGAAGTTGCACATACCATGGTTCCTATAAAAAACAGTCAGATCCTTAACAGTTTTGTTCCCGACAGTCAGCTTTTAATCGAAATTTCGAAAGAATATAATTTTGAAGGATTTTATTGTTTCACCCCAGCTGAAGAAGGTTTAGATCACATAGTTGAAACTAGATTTTTTAATCCCATAATCGGTATAAACGAAGATCCTGCAACAGGAACCGCAGCAGGACCTTTAATTGGTTTTTTAACGCAAAAGAAATTCACTAAATCGGACAAAGAATATAAAATTCTTCAAGGCGTAAAATTAAAACAGCCCTCAATGATTGAAGTTATGAATCGTGAGGAAGATATTCTGGTAGGCGGTTCGTCGATTATAACGATGAAAGGAGAACTTTATATATAAAAAAAGCTGCATCTAGAAAATGCAGCTTTTTTTATATTCAAAACCAAATACAAGATTTAGTTTGTTTTCATTGGCGGTAAATCGAACGCTTTTGAATCGTGTTCGAAATTATTACGGTGCGCTCCATCGCAAAATGGTTTGTTTGCAGAATGTCCGCAACGGCAAAGTCCTAATGCTTGTCTTCCTTGTAAACCGTAAAGTGTTCCTTCTGGATCCATGATTTCAAAATCGCCTTCAATTTTGATTGATCCGTTTTTATTGATGATTAATTTTGTCTTGCTCATAAACTTGTTTTTTTTCGGATGCAAAGATTGCGAAATATATCTTTATTTATAAGCGCGAAACGTAGTTTAAACTGGTTCTATTTTATGTTGGTTTTGCCACAAAGACGCTAAGCCGCAAAGTTTATTATTTCAAGCTCCCAATAGCTATCGGGATTAAAAGATTTAAGTTGATCAACATAGATGACTTTTTTAAGAAACTTCGATTCTTAAGAAAAGAACTTTGTGTCTTCGCGTCTTCGTGGCAAAAAAAACTAAAGCATCTTGTAAACAAAATTCTTAAACTTCACACTTCCCTTTCCAATCGAACAAAGGCCAATTCTTAATCCCAAAAATCCGCTTAAGACATTATGATTATATCCTGAAACTTCTACCGAGTTTTCGATTTTTTTCCAGTCTTTTCCGTCTAAACTATAAAACATATCTACGGTATTTTTTATGTTTTTAAGTTTTAAAAATACTTTTCTATTATGTGTATTTTTTTCTGTTGGAAACTGCCATCCTCTCAAATTTGCCAAAATATTGTTTTGATCGGCTAGTATTCCTGAGTAATATCTATTATCGTAAAAAAGCGTTAATCCACCTACTGCATTGCCTTCGATTTCCATTTCAACTTCGGCGGAATAAGAATGTCCGCCTGGAACAATTACTAGAGGAGAACTGTTTCCTACTCCGTTGCCTTTTCCTTCAATAGTCAAAGTGTTATTAGCAACTTTAAATCTTGAAGCTTCTACTCCACTATAAAATTTCCATTGCGGTTTAAGAGCTGAGCCTGAGAAATTATCACTTAAAGAAAATTCAGGAAGTGTTTTACCTTCAGGTTTTAAAATTGGTTTATCGGTTTCGATATGATCTGGAACTTTATACCAACCGTCTTTTGTCCATTCTACTGGCTGCAATAAAGTTTGACGTCCTAAGTTGTAATAATCCTTTTCGTAACCGTGAAAAATCATCCACCATTTTCCGTTGGCATCTTCAAAAATAGTGCTGTGTCCTTTTGACCACCAAGTTTCAGAACTGCTGTTGGTTCTCACAATTGGATTATGTGGTGAGTTTTCCCAAGGGCCAAAAGGCGATTTTGATCGAGCCGAAATCACCATATGACTTGTCGCTGGGCCAGCTGTTCCGCCCTCAGCAACTGTCAGATAATAATATTCTCCTCGCTTGAATAATTTTGGTCCTTCCATACAAAAACACTCGATGCTCCATTCACGCGGAATTTTCCACCCATCGTAAACATGTTTCAATTCGCTTGTTACCGAAAGTCCGTCTTTTGATAAGGCAACGTAACCTCCATTACTGAAATATAAAAATCGATTTCCTTTGTCATCCGTAACATGTCCCGGATCAATATTTCCGATTTTTAAATCTACCGGTTCGCTCCACGGACCATTGATAGAATCTGCCGTAACGACAAAATTGGTGTTATTAGCAGGAAAATAGATGTAATATTTATTGTTGTACTTTATTAAATCGGGCGCCCAAACGGCTCCAACATATTTATGAAGCGCATTGGTTACAGGTTCCCAATTCATCAAATCGGTCGAATGCCAAATTAAAAGTCCAGGATAATAATCGAACGAAGAATGCGCAACATAATAATCTTTTCCGTCTCTTAACAAACTTGGATCTGGATAATCGCCCGCAAAAATTGGGTTTGAATATTGTCCTTGCTTTAAATTCTTTTCGGATTGTGATTGAGAATAACCATAATATGTAAACAATACTAAAATGGCTAAATATATTTTATTCATGTTTTTGATATTTTTTTTCAAATATAGTCAAAAAGACCATAAGGTTTTGATAGAGTAAAATTTTGTTAGGTTTTTACACAGCGATACACGAAGAATTTCGCAGAGATTCGCAAAGTTTTTTACTCTAGTTTGTCATTTCGAGGAACGAGAAATCTCCACAAGAAGCTCGACAAAGATTGGCTCTTCTAGGAACGGAGTTACTCGCGGAGATTTCTCGTTCCTCGAAATGACAAACTGCTTGGTTAATCCTTAACTTAAAAATAAAAAACTATGCGACTCTACTTCCGATAGCTATCGGGATTGCGAGATTAAAACATCACAATTCTCAGTAAAAACTCCAGTGAATCTCCACGTAATATTAAAATCTCAATTCTATTGCTTATTTTTGCACTCAATAAAATTGAGTTATGACACAGAATCCAAAGAGATATACGATCACGGCGGCATTACCTTACACCAACGGACCTATTCATATTGGTCACTTGGCTGGGGTTTACGTGCCTGCGGATATATATTCGAGATATTTAAGATTGCAAGGAAAAGATGTAGCATTTATCTGCGGAAGCGATGAACACGGAGTTGCAATTTCGATGAAAGCCAAAAAAGAAGGAGTTACACCACAAGAAGTTATTGATAAATATGATGGAATTATTCGTAAATCGTTTGCTGATTTCGGAATTTCATTCAATAATTATTCTAGAACTTCTGCTAAAATCCATCACGATACCGCTTCAGAATTCTTTAGGACTTTGTATGATAAAGGCGATTTTATTGAAGAAGTTACTGAGCAATTGTACGATGCAAAAGCAAATCAGTTTTTAGCAGACCGTTTTGTGGTTGGAACTTGTCCAAAATGTGACAATCCAGAAGCTTACGGAGATCAGTGCGAAAAATGCGGATCTACTTTGAACGCGACTGATTTGATCAATCCAAAATCGACAATTACAGGAGAAACTCCTATTCTTAAAGAAACAAAACACTGGTTTTTACCTTTAGATAGATATTCTGATTTCTTAACAGAATGGATTTTAGTCGGACATAAAAACGACTGGAAACCTAACGTTTACGGACAAGTAAAATCTTGGATCGACGGCGGACTTGAGCCTCGTGCTGTAACGCGTGACCTTGATTGGGGAATTGATGTTCCTGTTGAAGGTGCTGAAGGAAAAAAACTATATGTTTGGTTTGATGCGCCTATCGGTTACATTTCTTCTACAAAAGAATGGGCAGCGCGCGAAGGAAAAGATTGGGAACCGTATTGGAAAGATGAAGAAACCAAATTGGTTCACTTTATCGGAAAAGATAATATTGTTTTCCACTGTATCATTTTCCCAGCGATGCTTAAAGCTGAAGGAAGCTATATTTTACCAGACAACGTTCCGGCAAATGAGTTTTTGAACTTGGAAGGAAACAAACTTTCGACTTCTAAAAACTGGGCGGTTTGGTTACACGAATATTTAGAAGAGTTTCCAGATAAGCAAGATGTTTTGCGTTATGCGTTAACATCAAATGCGCCTGAAACAAAAGATAACGATTTTACTTGGAAAGATTTCCAAGCTAGAAATAACAACGAATTGGTTGCTATTTTTGGAAACTTCGTAAACCGTGTTGTGGTTCTAACTAACAAATATTATGACGGAGTTATTCCAACGCCAAACGAATTTACAGAAGTTGACGAACAAACTTTAGCAGAATTAAAAGCGTATCCAGCCGTGATTTCAAGTTCGGTGGAACGTTACAGATTCCGTGAAGCTTTGGGCGAATTGATGAATGTGGCTCGTTTAGGAAATAAATATCTTGCAGACGAAGAGCCTTGGAAAGTAATGAAAGACAATCCAGAACGCGTAAAAACTCAAATGTATGTGGCGTTGCAAATTGCTGCTGCGTTGAGCGTTTTGGCAGAACCATTTTTACCTTTTACAGCTGCTAAATTGTCAAGAATATTAAATTTAGGCGATTTGAAAGAACACTTTAAAGGATTCAGCAAATTCTTAAAAGAAAACCATCCTGGAGCTACAGATGTTATTTTAGACAAAACATTAGGTTGGAATGACATTTCTGAAAACTCAGATTTAATTCCGGCAGGACACAAAATTGGCGAAGCAGAATTACTTTTCGCTAAAATTGAAGACGAAGAAATACAAAAACAAATAGACAAATTGGAAGCGACAAAAACTGCAAATATTGCTGAAAACCAAAAAGCAGAACCACAAAAAGATTTAATTCAGTTTGAGGATTTTGCAAAAATGGATATTCGTATCGGAACTATTTTGGAGGCTGAAAAAATGCCAAAAGCAAACAAACTTTTGGTTCTAAAAGTAGATACAGGAATCGATGTTCGTACGATTGTTTCAGGAATTGCTGAAAGTTTTTCGCCAGAAGAAATCATCGGAAAACGTGTTTCTGTATTAGCAAACCTTGCGCCAAGAGCTTTACGCGGTGTTGAAAGCCAAGGAATGATCTTGATGACAACAAACGCTGAAGGAAAACTGGTTTTTGTAAATCCAGATGCTGATGCGCCAAATGGAGCTACAGTAAACTAATTATAACTATATTTACATCTATAAACTTATAAAATATGTCAAGTTTTTTCAACAAACTTACAATTGAAAATTTTGGGCCAATTAAAAAAGCAAGTATTGAAGTTAAAGACATGCTTGTCTTTATTGGTCCTCAGGCTAGTGGAAAGAGTACACTTGCAAAACTTATAACAATTCTAAATGATGTAAATTTTAAAAAAAGAAGTACCGCAACCCTAATCAAAGAACTTGAAAAATATAATATTGATTCGTTTTTAAAATCCAATACCCTTATTCAATTCCATACCCCTTCTTTTACCTTCGAATACAAAAACAATAGTGAATACAAATTTAACATCTATGATATTATTAATAGTCTTCACAAAGCTATAAATATAGGAGACAAAGAATTAATAAAACAAACAGCTGATTTAATGATTCTTGGAATTGTTATTGATGAAAAACAAGATATTTTAATACGAGAATTACAAAAACACAAAAACTATGGCTTAAACAATAATGTTGATAAGCTTTTAGGATCTCTTACAACAGATCGCAAATATGCCGAAAAAATACTTTCAGTCTATAATAAAGACAGCAAAGATACTGAAGAATTACTAAGACTTTTAGATGTGGTTAAACAAGTGTTTTCTCTAATAACTCCTTTGGATTCCTTATATATACCTGCAGAACGAACTTTTTTTCCAATGATAGCACCTAATATTGCTGGACTAGTTAATAACAAAGTTTTAATTCCTCAAAACATACTTACTGCTGTTCAAAAGTTTCAAAATGCTAGTGTCAAAATTACTAATCTTAATCTAGATATAATAGGTTCATTAAAATATAAACATGTAGAAGGATTATCCTATATCTACCATAATAAAAACCAAAAAACATTACTTAAAGACTCTTCTTCAGGTATTCAAAGTTTTCTTCCAATAACTCTACTTGTCGAAAATTCCCTTAAAGATAATTTTATTAATTTAAATTATGTTGTTGAAGAACCTGAATTAAATTTATATCCTGAAGCTCAGTACAAATTAATTAAATATCTAGTTAAAAATTGTTTAGAGACAACACGTGATATCAAAACAAAAAATTTAATAATTACAACTCATAGTCCATATGTCTTGGCATCAATAAATAATTTATTATTTGCACATAATAAAAGTAAAATAGACAAAGATCAAACGTTAAAAATAATTAGTGAATGCTCTTGGATTGACACTAATCATTTTAATGCATATGAAGTTAAAAAAGGTACTGTAAAAAGAATTTTTAATAAGAAATCTAAATTAATTGAAGATAATATTATTGATGAAGTATCTGAAATTATAATGCAAGATTTTAAATCTTTAGCTATAATCAATGATAAATAAAATTAAAGTTTCATATCCACATTGTGATGGCTCCGTTTGTCACACACGCGTTAATACTTCTTTTTATTGTAAAGATGACGCGCCTAATAAATGTATCATAGTTAATGATCCCAATATCGCAACTTGCTATATCGAAAATAAAAACAATTTAAATATAGATTTTTTATGTATCGATGCTTGTTTGATAAACTCTGACACCACAAAAAAATGTGATTTAGTTTTAATTTCAGATAATATAATGTGGTTTATTGAATTAAAAGAAGTTATTTTTAATGGTAATATAAAAGCTGATTTAAATAGAAAAAAGAAACATGCCAAAAAAGCTGTTCAACAATTAGCCACTACTATTAACCATTTTAAAGCCAACGGAGTTGACTTAAGCTCACATTCTGTTTTTTCATTAATTTCATTTCCTCCCTACATTAATGAATCTAATCCTATTTCTATTCCGACAACATCAAGTCAATTAAGAATAAGTGAGTACTCAAGTCTATGTGGTTATGTTGATCTTTATGAAGGCAATCATATAGTTTTTTAGCTTTTTTCTTACTTTTTTTAATTTATTTTTTGTAAGTTTGTTCTGCAAAAAATACACTATAGGATTTATTTAGGAACTTTCAAACAAAGTTAACATAAGCGAATCCCTCGTCATGATGTCCCTGCGGAAACAATGGGAAAACCTATCCCTATGGGGTATTTTTTGCACATCTAAAACGAGGGATTCGTGCGTTTAATATTTTCAGGTTTATGCAAAAAAGAGAAAATGAAAAACCGACACATCAAGATGTAATGCCATCGATGGCAAAATTCCTTTCAGACTTATGGTTTGAAGGAGATTTTAGAGAACAGCCCCATTATTTGTCTGAAATTTTCAAGCGAATTCTTGAAACAGAATTGGGAGATGACAAAGAGCTAAGATCAAAAATGATGGAATGCATCAAAACTAGTGAAATGCTTGCCGAAACACTCGAACCGTTTTCGGATAAACAAATTCAGAAAGCCTGCAGTAAAATTTTAGCTGCTTAAAACAACAAAACGCATGAAATTGTATAATCTTCATGCGTTTTTTTATGCGCTACAATTCAAAGCTATAGATTTAAAAAAAGTATTTACTTTCAAAAAAAAATAAGATATTCGCCAACCAAAATAAATCAAAAACAAATCAGATCAATGTTCAAAAAAATAATCTATTTCTGCTTATTTCTAAACACTTTACAATCGTTTTCGCAAGAAATCGTAAATTCTGTTCCTGTTGAATTAAAGAAAAACCGCTCTATTTTTCAGGTCGTAAATAATGAAAAAAACGATGTTACATTGTTTGTTAGCGATAAAATAAAAGTAAAAGCAATTCATCTTGACCAAGAATTAAAAATTGTCGATAGTGTTTCTATCGAAAGACCAAACATTAAAACTTACGATATGATGATTGGTTACAATATTAGTGACAATAACACGCGTCTATTTTGGTCATCTAATGATTACGAAGAAATTTTTACTCAATTGTATGACATTCCAAATCATAAAGTCGTAACACAACAGTATACTCTTGCTTTGAAAGATCAAAAGGTTTTACAAAAATTTAGTGAAAACGATAATTTCTACATTTTGTCTTTTGTTAAAAAAAGCAATAATTTAAAACTTCATATTTTTGACAAAAATGGAAATTACCGTGAAAGAATAATTTCATTAGCAGGTTTTCACTTTTTAACTCACAACTACGAGAAAACAGATCTAGATGGCGTTTTAAGCGAAAACTTACTTCCTTTTGAGTTTCCTTACACTTTAAAATATATAAATCCTGAAGATCCAACTTCTATAACCGAAGGAGCAAAACAAAGAAAATGCTACTTCAATAAGAAGCAAATTACAATAACACTTGATACGAATGTAGATTATACTCAAATGTTTATTATTGATTTAGCAACATTTACTGCTAAAGAAAAAATGGTAAAAAAACATGCAATAACAGGAGACCGTACTTTTTTTAATTCCAACTCTTTCTATTTTGACAATAAATTATATCAGATAAAAACTTCTTCAACTCTTTTTTATTTTACAGTCAATGACTTAGATGATAATATATTAAAGGAATATTCTGTAAGCGCAGATAAACCTATCGATTTTAAAAATTCAGAAATTTATCAGGAAGGTGGCGATTTTGGAGGCAAAAGAATTTTAGAGACGTCTACGCAGTTTATTAGAAAAGTAAACAATCTTCATTCTGGTCTTTCTTGTTATCATATTGGCCAAAATACCCTAATTACTTTTGGAGGTGTTTCAGCACAAGGGCAATCTGCCGGTCAAACTGCAGCAAATCAGTTTGGATTAATTGGAGCTTTGGTTGGAGCTGCATTTTTTAGTCCCACAATGGATAATTTCAATTCGTATGCCAACAGAAAAGTGGTAAAAATCGAAGGTCTTTTTGATAATCAAGACAATCACGTACAAGGAGATTTGAAGCCATTAGCTTTTGATAAAATCCGTACTTTTTTTGACGACCATAAGGATGTATCTTCTCAGACATTATTTAAAATGAATGCTGCTTATTATTTAGGATACTATGATAATAAAACGAAAGAATATACAATTAGAAAATTTGTAGATTAATCTGTAATCAAAAAAATAAAAAAAAGCGTGAATCGATTTATATTTTTAATCAATTCGCGCTTTTTCCTTTCAAAATATTCGCTTTGTAAGTTATCTTTGAAAAATAATACACGATTAAAATTCATTCAATGAAACTCACAAAACCAAGATTAGCCCTAATCTGCGGTATACTCTGCATATCTATTTTCCCGATATTGGTAAAATTACGTTTAACACCAGGATTGATTTCGGCTTTTTACCGAATGTTTTTTGCTGTGGTGCTGCTTTTGCCTTATGTTATTTTCAGCGGAAACTTTAAACTTCCAAAGCTAAAATTTGCTCTTTTGGCAATACTTTGCGGTGTTTTATTCTCGTCTGATGTTGCCGTTTGGAATATCGCCATTCAGGAATCAAGCGCGACTCAGGCTTCGTTGCTGACCAATTTATCTCCAGTTTGGGTTGGAGTTGGTTCTTTCTTTTTTCTGAAAGCAAAACCTGCCACAAATTTCTGGATCGGAACATTGGTCGCTTTATTCGGAATGGTAACTTTGGTCGGTTTTGAGTTTTTTATCGATTTAAACTTCGATAAAGCATTTCTATTTGCTGTTCTATCTGGCATTCTGTATTCCATTTATCTTTTGGTCAGCAAAAATGTACTTTCAGAAGTCGATGTTCTTTCGTTTATGACCATTAGTTTATTTGCTTCAAGTATCTATTTAGGAATTTTATGTTACACATTAGGCGAACCTTTCACCGGATTTTCAAATACCGGATGGTTTGTTCTCGTGCTTCAAGCGGTTATTTGCCAATTATGCGCTTGGCTTTCGATTAGTTATGCGACTCAGCACATGCGCGCAACGAGGGTTTCGCTAAGTTTATTGAGTCAAGCTGTAATTACCTCAATTTTAGCTTGGTTGTTTTTGGAAGAACAAATAACTTTACAGATGGTTTTTGGCGGAATCATTCTGCTTTTCGGAATCCGAATTACATTTTACGATAAAACGATTTCTTTGAAAGGGCTTTTTTCTAAGTAAAGAACAGCTCACAGATTTCCACAGATTTAAAGGATTAACACAGATTATTAATTAATTTTTAAAAAAAAAATCTTTTTAATCCCAATAATCTGTGGCAAAAAAATCTCTCGCAGATTCTGCAGATCGGACTGATTTATTTTCTATATTAACAGAAGGCATTAGAAAAAAAATTAGTGATAATCCGTGAAATTCGTGGCAAAAAACCTTAAACAAAGAAAACCTTAAACTTGAAACAAAAACACCATGTTACATAAAACTAAAATACCAAACTTAAAAGTAATCGCATTTGATGCCGATGATACTTTGTTTGTAAACGAACCTTATTTCCAAGAAACCGAACATAAATTTTGCGCTTTGATGGAAGATTACCTTTCACATCAAGGCATTTCGCAGGAATTATTCAAAATAGAAATTGCCAATCTGCCTTTGTACGGTTACGGAATTAAAGGTTACATTCTTTCGATGATTGAAGCGGCGATGAATATTTCCAACAATACCATTCCGATGGAAGTCATTCAAAAGATCATTCAATACGGAAAAGAATTACTAGAAAAACCAATTGAGCTTTTGGACGGAATTGAAGAAACGCTTGCTGCTTTAAAAGGCAAATACAAATTGGTTGTTGCCACGAAAGGCGATTTAAAAGATCAGCATAGCAAATTGCATCGCTCTGGTTTGGGGCATTATTTTCATCATATCGAAGTAATGTCAGACAAACAAGAAATCGATTATCAGAAACTTTTAGGGCGATTAGATATTGAGCCACACGAATTTTTGATGATCGGAAATTCATTAAAATCAGATGTTCTTCCAGTTTTAGGAATTGGCGGTTATGCTGTTCATATTCCGTTTCACACTACTTGGGAACACGAAAAAATTAATCACACTATAGAACACGAACACTTTAGTTCATTTGAAACTATTGCAGAAGTGGTTCCGAATTTATTATAATGAAAACACTTTTAGACCTAGAAAATTGGAATAGAAAAGAGCATTTTGCCCATTTTAAACAAATTGAAGAACCTTTTTTTGGTGTCACCGTAGAAATCGATTGTACCAAAGCGTATCAAACCGCAAAAAGCATCGGTGCTTCTTTTTTCATTTTCTATTTGCATAAAACTTTGGCAGCTGTAAACGCCATTGAAAATTTTAGATACCGAATTTCGGAAGACAAAATATACATTAACGACCAAATAGATGCATCGGCAACTATTGGTCGCGAAGATGGCACTTTCGGGTTTTCTTTAATTGAATATCATCCTGATTTTAAAACATTTGAGCAAATTGCCTTAACCGAAATCGAACGCATTCAAAATACAACCGGACTTTTCACGAGATCTTTTGATGATGACAATCTGATTCATTTTTCGGCAATTCCGTGGTTGAATTTTAGTTCGATAACCCATGCACGCAGTTTTACGTATCCTGACAGCTGTCCAAAAATTTCGTTTGGTAAAATGATGGTTTCCGAAACTGGAAAAAGAACCATGTCGATGGCTGTTTATGTGCATCACGGTTTGATGGACGGAATGCATGTTGGCCAGTTTGTAGATCTTTTTCAAGAGCTTATGAATCAATAATAAGCGGAATGATTTTTGCGCCCAAAAACTTATGAAACGAATTGTCCTTTTTCTGTTTTTAATTTCTAGTACTGTTGTGTTAAGTCAAACAGTGTTGACTTCTTATTCCATAGATTTAAAAAACAAATTAGGCCAGTCCGAAATCATGACAGGAGAAAATACAACAACTCACGATGTATTTGTTTTTGCCGCAAGCGCAGACAGTCTTTCGATATTAAAATACAATAGCGCTTTATTCTTAAGAGACAAATTTGTTACTTCTCGCCAATACACTGAAAACAGATCTTTGATGGGATATAGCATTAGCGAAGACGGAAATCCGACTTTATATTGGTTTTCTCAAGAAGAAAAAACAATCATTTTGATTAAATATTATCTGGAAAACAAAACTTCGAGAGCATTAAAATTTCAAATTCCGCTTGAAGACAACTATCTCTTAACGCAATATCAAAAAGATAACAATTTCTATTTATTGCTGCAAAGCAAAACAAAACAGGCATTGACTGCTTTTGTTTTTAAAAACGGAATGGCAGAGGAAAGATTTCTCGACTTCAGTTCATTCAAATTTATAGATCGAAAAACACAACCTAAAACATTCAATCAGATTTTGAACGAAAATCCAATCGAGAAGATGGATGCTGGCGAGTATAATCCGTTGTATAAAGTTAGCGCTAAAAGTAAACTCTACACGCTTCCAAACCGTTTGATTCTAACTTTGGACCAAGGTTTCAGAAAGACACAATTGTTTGATATTAATTTAGACAATCAGGAAATAAAAGAGAAAACATTTGTGAAACCAGTTGGAGCTAAAAATCCAAAAACGTCCAACTCTTATTACCACGAAAACAAATTATATCAAATCAATGTAAATGCTGACGAACTTTTGTTTGACATAAAAGATTATGAATCTGGCGAATCTATAAAATCATTTACAGTCTCAAAACAAGATACTATTCGTTTTAGCAATTCGCCTTTATTGATGCAAATTGAAGATCGAGCGCCCAAACAATTAAAGAATACAGCAAAGTTTTTAAAAATATTATCTTCTCTTGATGCTGGAATTTCGGTTTATAAAAACCAAAAAAATCTCTTTATCACTTTAGGAGGATCGGGAAGCGATTTAAAATCGTTTTCAATGAACGGTTTTAATTTTAATGATCCTTTCGGAGATTTTCCCTCAAACAATTATTATAATGTTGAAACCAATTATTCTGCTTTTTTCGAAAGCATTTGGACAAAAAAATTGGAGTTAACCAAAGAAACGCATGAACCTTTTGCTGCCGATCAAGTTTATTATTTTTTAAATTCTCATAAAGAAGCCACACTTTTTAGTACTCTTAAACTAAATAACTACACCATTTTAAGTTATTATGACATGGTTGCTAAACAAATTGTTTTGCGCAAATTTGCCGACGGCTTTAATTAAACAAATTCGTTATCAACAACTTACTTCAAAAACCCTGCATTTACGGGGCATTCCTTATTCTTTAATTTTTTGCCAATAGTCTTATTTTATTACTTTTTTGACTTTTAAAGAAAGTTTTTACCTACAATTTAATGTTGTTTTGGGCAAAAATTTAAAATTAAAAACAATGAAAAAAATTGTAATGACTCTTGCATTAGCTTTAGCGTTAACAGGAGTACGTGCACAAACAGAAAACAATAAAGGGTATAATAAATGGTCTGTAGATTTAGGAGCAGGTTTAAATAAGCCTCAACGGCCATTTAGCGATGGATATTCTACAAATACTGTAAGCCCATGGACTGGAGATCTAGGAGTTCGTTATATGTTTAACAACAAATTTGGTTTAAAAGCAGATTTTGGATACAACAGTTTTACAGCAAAAGGAAACTCTATTGATTTTGACTCAAAATACTACAGAGTAGATTTACAAGCTGTTGCCAATTTAGGACGTATCATGGATTTTGAAACTTGGACTAATACTTTTGGTTTATTAGGACATGCTGGTTTTGGCTATGCTCAATTAAGAAGTGATAATTTTAAAGGTGCAGATGAAATGGGTAATTTTATTGCTGGAGTAACCGGACAAATAAGATTATCAAACAGAATCGCATTAACTGGTGATTTCTCAACTATTCTAAACGCATCTCAAGATCGTACTTTTGAGGGAGCATATGCTGCTGGCAACAGAGGTTTTTCTGGATTGGTTTTTAACGGAACTGTTGGTTTAAATGTTTACTTGGGTAAAAACACAAAACATGCAGACTGGACAGTAATTTCTAATGAAGATAGTGATATTTCTGCTTTAGAAAGCAAAGTAGCAGATCTTGAATCACAAATCAAAAACAGACCTTCACAAAAAGAAGTGGTTATTGAAAAACAAGTAAGCGCGCCACAACCAAATGATAATGAATTGATCAGAAAAATGATTAATGACAAGTATTTCAGTGTTTATTTCGATTTTAATAAAACAACTCCGATTGAGAACTCAACAGCTGCGATTGATATTGTTTTAAACTACTTAAGAAAAAACCCTTCTGCTACTCTTGACCTTATAGGTTATGCGGATCAAGTTGGAAAAACTGAATACAACGAAAAACTATCTAACATTAGAGCAACAAACGTAAAAACAATTTTCGAAAAAGCTGGAATTGCTTCTTCTCGTTTAAATGTTATTTCAAATGGTGCAGATACCTCAATTCAAAAAGACTCTGAGGAAGCGAGAAGATTAGCTAGAAGAGTTACTTTTATTGTAAAATAACTTCTTTTTAAGAATTGATTAAAAGTCCTTAAGATTTTTTCTTAAGGGCTTTTTTATTTTTCACAAATTTAAAATGATGTAAATACGGCATAAAATTTGAACAAATTTCTACTCAATATATTTTAAGAAGCACATTTATGAAAAAACGACTACTTTTTTTTCTTTTGTTTTCTAAAACAGTTTCGTTTAGCCAAACAGTATTAAATTCTTTACCATTAAATATAAACTTCTTATCAAAAACTCAGATTTTAAATATTGAAGACAAGAAAAACAAAGAAATCTATGCCTTTGCCTGGGACAAACAGAGCATAAATATTTTAAAATACAATCAATCTTTATTTCTAACGAGTCAGTTTACAGATTTAATTAAAAAAGAAGCAAATCGAAATCTAATTGGCAGCACTATTAGTGCCGAACAAAGGCCAACCTTGTACTGGATTTCAGGAAATAATAAAAATATTTTAATTACCACTTACAATCTTGACCGCAAAACATCAGAATCTGTAAATTTTGATTTTCCAAGAAATCATGATTATATAATAAATTCTTTTCAAGATAATAATGCCTTTTACATTCTTGCCAAAGAGATAGATTTCGAGCATCTTCTTTTGTATAGATTTGAAAATCAAAAGTGTGAAATTAAAATGCTTGATTTTTCTACTTTCACTTTCAAAAATAAAGAGAAAGTGAACATTTCTTTCAATGCGCTCATCAAACAATTTCCGATTAAAAAGATGGAATTGGATATTCTTAATCCCATTGATTTTACATCACAAATAAGTAAAATGTATGTGTTCAATGATTATCTTATTTTAACATTCGATAATCGTTTAGAACGAACACAAGTTTTTGAGGTTAATTTAAATACTGGCGCTATGAAAGAAAGAACTTTTGATCAGCCTGTTTCCAAAAATCCATTGCGAACATCAAATTCATTTTACAATGATGGAAAACTATTTCAAGTTTCGGCCAATAAAGAGGAATTATTGTTTCAAATAAAAGATTTTGATTCAAAAAATACCATTAAAAAATTTTCTTTTTCAAAAAATGATAGCATTCCATTTAAAAACTCACCTTTCTTTGTTCAAATTAATGACAAGAAACCGCAGCAATTAAAAACTACTGCAAAATTCCTTAAAGATTTAGATGGACTTACTGCTGGCATTTCCGTAGTTAAAAATCAAAAAAACAGTTTTGTCACCTTTAGTGGTTTTGGAGAATCTATAGATTATTATTTTAAATCTGATTCTCCTGATACTTTTGGAGTGCGTGAATATTATTCATTAAGCAAAGTAGTCTATTTTGATGCTGCCTTAAATGAAAATTTAGATTTCGTAGGCAACAAACATTCAGAGCCATTAGCAATTGAAAATTTATTTTACTTTTTAAACAACAACAAAGGCATTCAATTATACGATACGCTAAGATTAAAGAATTATTACATCTTAAGCTATTACGACAAAGCTTCTCAACAATTTGTCATGCGAAAATTTACGGATGGTTTCATGATGGAAGAAAATAGAAACCCAATCATAAACAAATCTATATTTTCAAATCCTGCTGCGTTTGAGAAAATTAATTTTAAGAAGAATTAATCTTAAAGTCTAATGTTTTCGAGGTTTCTAAAAAGTGTAATGGATAATTTTTCTTAATTTTACAAAAAAGACACTTATTATGTTAGCAAAAAATATCGAATCGGCTTTAAACAAGCAAATCCGCATAGAAGCAGAATCTTCGCAAACTTATCTTTCTATGGCTTGTTGGGCTGAAGTACAAGGATTAGAGGGAATCTCTCAATTTATGTACACACAGTCAGATGAAGAGCGCGCACATATGCTTAAACTAGTTAAGTATGTAAACGAACGCGGAGGACACGCTCAGGTAACAGATCTTAAAGCACCAAAAACAACTTATACTACTTTCAAAGAGATGTTTGAAGAGCTTTACAATCACGAACTTTTTGTTTCGAAATCTATCAACGAATTGGTTCATATTACTTTTGAAGAAAGAGATTACGCGACACACAATTTCTTGCAATGGTACGTTTCTGAACAAATTGAAGAAGAAGCTACTGCTAAGTCTATCTTAGATAAAATCAACTTAATTGGTGATGATAAAGGCGGACTTTATTTGTTTGATCGTGATATTCAGCAATTAACAGTTACGAGTTCAATCGCTATCAATCCTAAATAAAAAAGTTAAAGTTTATTTAGAATATTTAAAAATAACTTTTTTGGTTTATATTTGTCTCTGTTTTTAAAATTCAGAGGAAAAAGTGAGCAAGAAAGAAAAAGACAAGGACAAAAAAAAGGATAAAAAGAAAAAGAAAAACGCTGCTATCCTTGATAAAATTAAGAAGATTGAAAACTGTAAATCTTCTTGCTGTGAGAAATATAAAAAGAGCGAAAAGAAACGCTGCTCACGCTGTCCTATGTTTGATTTATTCAAAAAAACTGCTTAACGCGATATAGAAAAACCCATCAGATTTCTCTGGTGGGTTTTTTAGTTTTAAATTGCAGTCACTTTCTACTTTTAAATTCTATTATGGAAAACGCTATTACAATTCCCAAATCTAGTCTCGACTTTTTGGTTGAGCTAAAACAAAATAACAACAAACCCTGGTTTGAAGAACATAAACCGCAATATTTAATAGAACTTAATCATATTGAAAATTTTGCAGGCGCACTGCTTAAGGAACTTTCTAAAACCGATGTTTTAGAAAACGCTTCGGGTAAAAAAAGTGTGTATAGAATCTATCGTGATATTCGTTTTTCTAAAGATAAAACACCTTTTAAACATTATTGGGGCGGAAGTTACACACGTGCAACTGCAGCACGACGCGGCGGTTATTACTTTCATTTGGAAAAAGGAAACAGCTTTTTTGCAGGTGGCTTTTGGGGTCCAAATGCCTCAGATTTAAAACGAATAAGAACTGAATTTGCACACGATCCAGAAACTTTTCAAGAAATATTAAACTCAGATTCCTTCAAAAACAATTTTGGCACTTTGCAAGGAGAACAGCTCAAAACAAAGCCAAAAGGTTTTGATGTTGATCATCCAGCTATTGATTTGCTTCGTTTCAAACAATTTTTGGTCATAAAACGTTTTACTGATGAAGAAGTATTGAGTCCGCAATTTTTAGAACTGGCTTTGGATGCTTTCAAAAACATGAGACCTTTTTTTGACTACATGAGCGAAGTACTTACAACTGATGCTAATGGCGTCTCAATTTTATAAAAACAATTTTCCGTAAAGTATAAAACCCGACAGATTTTAAAAACCTGTCGGGTTTAACCAACGATATTCTTTAAAATTATTATTTACTCAGCAGTAAAATTTCATCTATAACAACCTCCGTTATATAGCGCTTTTCGCCGTTTTTGTCATCGTAGCTTCTGTGCGTTAGTTTTCCTTCAACAGCGATTTCTCTCCCTTTTACAACATACTTTTCAATAATTTCTGCTGTTTTCCCCCAAGCAGTTATGCGATGCCATTCTGTTTGCTCTACTTTTTCGCCTTTATCATTTCTATAAATCTCATTTGTTGCGATTGTAAGATGAGCAAGTTTTCTACCGCTTTCTAATGTTTTAATTTCTGGATCATTACCAACATTCCCGATTAATTGTACTTTGTTTCTAATTGCACTCATGGCGTATACTGTTTTAATGTTATTATTAAATTGAATCGTTTATCGAATTCAACACTGCAAAGATGCCAAACCTCAACATTGACAGTCGGTTATTAACTATTTACTATCGACTGTAACTATTTGTAACCGTTTGTAAATGGAATTTGTTTTTTGTATATTTGAGATAAATCTTACGATATGCAGGCAAAAATTAAAAAAGTAGAGTTAAGAAATCTTGAAATAGAAGACTATAAACAATTAAAGAAATCAATGATCGAATCGTATCCAGAAATGGCAGATTCTTATTGGAGATCTGAGGATATAGAAAGACTTCTTTCAATTTTTCCAGAAGGACAGCTGGTGATTTTGGTTGACGGAAAAGTTGTTGGCTCTGCCCTATCTCTTATTGTTGACGAAAAATTAGTAGAAAAAAGACATAATTATCAGCAGATTAGTGGTGATTATACCTTTTCGACACACAATCCAAATGCTGAAATTTTATACGGAATAGATGTTTTTATTCACCCCAATTATAGAGGCTTGCGTTTAGGGCGCCGATTATATGATGCAAGAAAGGAACTTTGTGAACAATTAAACCTCAAGGCGATTGTTTTTGCAGGAAGAATTCCGAACTATAGAGAACATGCCAAAAAAATGTCTCCAAAAACGTATATCGAAAAAGTGCGTACCAAAGAATTGTACGATCCAGTTCTTTCTTTTCAATTAAGCAACGATTTTCACGTTTTGAGAATCATCAAAAATTATCTGGAAGGCGACGAAGAATCGAAAGAATTTGCGGTTTTACTCGAATGGAATAATATTTATTATGATGATAGTCCGAAACTGATTAATTTAAAGAAAAACATTATTCGTTTAGGATTAATTCAGTGGCAGATGCGTCCGCTGAATAATGTCGAAGCACTTTTTGAACAAGCTGAATTTTTTATTGATGCCGTTTCGGGTTATGGTTCTGATTTTGCTTTGTTTCCAGAATTGTTTATTGCGCCATTAATGGCCGATTATAATCATCTGTCTGAAGCAGAAGCCATTCGTGAACTTGCTCGTCACTCTGACCCTATTAGAAAAAAGTTTCAGGAATTTGCCATTTCATATAACATCAACATTATTACCGGAAGCATGCCTTATTTAGAAGGCGGAAATCTTTGCAATGTTGGTTTCTTATGCAAAAGAGACGGAACTTCAGAAATGTATACCAAAATTCATATCACGCCAAATGAAGTTATACATTGGGGAATGAAAGGCGGATCGGAATTTAAAACCTTTGATACAGATTGTGGTAAAATTGGAATATTAATTTGTTACGATGTCGAATTTCCTGAAATTTCTAGACTTCTGGCTGATGAAGGAATGAACATTTTGTTTGTACCATTTTTAACCGATACACAAAACGGATATACTCGCGTAAAACATTGTTCGCAAGCTCGCGCCATCGAAAATGAATGTTATGTAGCCATAGCAGGTTGCGTTGGAAATCTTCCGAAAGTGAACAATATGGATATACAATATGCGCAGTCTTCTGTATTTACGCCATCCGATTTTGCTTTTCCAAGCAACGGAATCAAAGCAGAAGCCACTCCAAACACAGAAATGACGCTTATTGTTGATGTTGATTTAAATTTATTGAAAGAGCTTCACGAACATGGAAGCGTAAAAACATTAAAAGACCGAAGAACAGATCTTTACGAAATTAAAAAATTGAATTCATGAAAACATGCCTCGAATGTTCTGCTAAAATTTTTGGTCGCGAAGACAAGAAATTCTGCTCAGACAGCTGTCGAAATGCCTACAATAACAAAATAAATAAAGATAGCACGAATTTCATGCGAAATATAAACAACAAGTTACGCAAAAATTACCGTATTTTGGCAGAGTTAAATGTAGACGGAAAATCCAAAGCCTCTAGAGACAAATTGCTTACAAAAGGCTTTGATTTTGAGTTCTTTACAAACATTTTACAAACCAAAACAGGAAACACATATTATTTCTTGTATGATCAAGGATACCGTTCCTTGGACAATGATTATTTTATGCTTGTTAAAAAAGAAATATAGTTAGTATTATTTACCATGAGAAAAAACCAAACCTCAATTCTAGCCATAGTCTGCATTTTAGCGTTACTTGGCATTATATATGCCACGATGATGCCACAAGGAATCTCTAGGGATGATGAAGCGCTTGCTGAGTTTTCGACCGAAAGAGCTTTTAACCAGGTTGAGATTATAGCGCAGAAACCGCACTATGTCGGATCGACCAATCACGAACTGGTTGCTAATTATCTTAAACTAGAATTAAACAGAATTGGGTTAGAAACGAGTGTTCAAGAAGGTTTTACTCTAAATGACAAAGGGCTTTTGGTAAAGTCAAAAAATATTTTGGCTCGAATTAAAGGAACAAACAATACAAAAGCACTTTTACTTCTTTCTCATTATGATAGCGCACCGCATTCTTTCTCAAAAGGAGCAAGCGATGATGCTTCTGGAGTTGCAACAATTTTAGAAGGTGTACGTGCCTTTTTATACTCCAAACATCCTCAAAAAAACGATATAATTATATTATTCTCTGATGCCGAAGAATTAGGATTAAACGGAGCTGCTTTATTTGTAAACCAGCATCCTTGGGCAAAAGACGTTGGTTTGGTTTTAAACTTTGAAGCAAGAGGAACTTCTGGTCCAAGCTATATGTTAATGGAAACCAACAAAGGAAATCAGGCATTGGTTGAAGAATTTACTAAAGCAAAACCTTCTCATCCTGTTTCTAATTCTTTGATGTACAGCATTTACAAAATGCTTCCTAATGATACCGATTTGACTGTTTTTAGAGAACAAGGAAATATTCAAGGATTTAATTTTGCATTTATCGATGGTCATTTCAATTATCACACGCAGCAGGATGATATTCAGCATTTAAACAAAACTACCTTAACGCATCAAGGCACCTATATTATGCCTTTGCTAAAATATTTTACAAACATCGATTTGAATCAAACAGAGTCTACCGAAGACAATGTTTATTTCAGCGCTCCATTTTCATTTATTAGTTATCCGTTTACTTGGGTAATGCCAATGACTATAATTGCTTTCGGATTATTGTTTTTGTTGATTTTTGTCGGAAGAGTAAAAAGAATCATCACTTTCACAGAAATTTTCAAAGGTTTTGTTCCGCTTTTAGGCTCTCTTATAATTTCAGGATTAGTAACCTTTTTAGGTTGGAAACTTATTCTCGAAATTTATCCGCAATACTCTGATCTTCTAAACGGATTTACTTATAATGGACATGCTTATATTGGCGCTTTTGTTACGTTGAGCATCGCTATTTGTTTTGCTTTCTATCATCATTTCTCTGAAGCCAAAACTACCATGAACCATTTTGTTGCTCCTTTATTGGTTTGGATTATCATTAATGCATTTTTAGCCAATAGCCTAACGGGAGCTGGTTTCTTAATAATTCCTGTTTATTTCGGAATATTATTATTCGGAATTTTTGTGTTTACACAGCATTACAGTTTAGGAATGAATTTAATATTCTCTATCCCTGCCTTGGCAATTGTTGCACCTTTTATCATAATGTTTCCAATTGGTCTTGGCCTTAAAATCTTATACGGAAGCGCCATTTTAACCGTTTTATTATTCGGATTATTACTTCCAATTTTCGGTGCATTTGCTAAGAAAGGTGCTTGGATCGTGGTTTTCTTTATTGCTTCTATTTCATTTTTCGTTTACGCAGGATATCATTCAGGTTACGAATATGGCAAAGCCAAATCAAACAGTTTATTATACGTTTACAATGCCGACAACAATTCTGCTGTATGGACCACTTATGACACAAATTTAGACGAATGGACTAAATCGTATTTAGGCGAGAAAAATCAAAAAGCTGTTGGTTTAAATACCTTGCCTCTTTCAAGCAAATACAACACTACTTTTACTTACAGCGCTATCGCACCTGTTGTCGATGTTCCGAAACCTACAATTCAATTTTTAAGAGATAGCGTTATTGGAAACAATAGATATTTAAAAATCAGGATTACTCCAAATAGAAAAGTAAACCGTTACGATATTTATGCTAATCCAAAAATGACATTTTATAACTTTAAAGCAAATGGAGTGTCAACTTCTGGCGAAAAAGGAAATCGTCTGGAAAGAGAAGACAGCAAAATTTTGTGCTATTATGTAGTAGGCAACGAACCGCTGGAAATGGATTTCTACATTAACAAATCTTCTGTTTTTGATATGGATTTAATTGAAAGTTCATTCGATTTGATGACCAATCCGCTTTTAAAAGTTAAGCCTAGAGATAATTGGATGATGCCAACACCATTTGTATTGAATGATGCCGTATTGATTCAGCAGAAAATCAAAAGATATACACCGCCAATAAAACCACTTGAACCTGTTGTAGTACCAAGTGATAGTTTGGCTGTTCCAAAAGATAGCTTAAAACCTATCGTTAGCAAACCAGAATAGTAATAAATTACAATAAACCTTAATCATTTAAAATGAAGAAAAACTTCTTGTTATTTTTGACTTTTAGCAACTTTTTAGCATTGAATGCACAAACTGTAGAAGAAAAAATCGCTGCAAAAGCATGTGAGTGTTTAGAGAAAAGTTCAAAAATTACAGAAGATGTTTTCAGAGAATGTTTAACAAACCCAATGGGTGAGTTAATTTTAACAGACAAAGATCCAAAAGTCAGAGAATCTATAAATACCGTTGATGGAATTCAAAATATGGTTCTGAAAGTTCAAGCTGTAATTTCAAAGAAATGTCCAAACTTGATGCCTGAATTAATTGAAAACAAAGACAATGTTTTTTATAGCGAATCAAAAAACAAAAATGCACAGAATTCTTATGTCATCGCAAAAGATTTTATGCGACAGAACAATTACAAAATGGCTATTGAAAGCTTTCAACTGGCTTTAAAAGAAGACCCAAACTTTGTTCTTGCACTTGATGACATAGCAGTTTCCTACAGACAATTGAACGATTATGATAATGCAATTAAATATTATAAGAAATCGCTTGAAGTTTATCCCGAAGGAAATTTTGCATTAATGAACATTGGTGTTGTGTATACTTTTAAATCTGATTATAAAACGGCCATAAGTTATTATGAAAAACTAATTCAATACCATCCCAACAATGCTGAAGGCTATTTTGGTGCTGGAAAAAACTATTTCATGATGAAAGATGATGAAAAAGCATTGGATAATCTTTTTTTGGCCCATATAATCTACACCAATGAAAATTCAGAATATGCAAAAGATTCTGAACAGCTTATTGGTGCTCTTTACCAGAAAATGAAATCAGAAAATAAGGAAGCTTTATTCAAAAAAATTGCTGAGAAAAACAACATTAAAATAGAATAAATATGGCACAAATATTTCTAAAATCGTTTTGAATGCCCCAGTTGAAAAAGTATGGAACGCACTAACACAGCCGGAATTAGTCAAGCAATGGCAGTATGGAAGTGATTTAATTACAGATTGGAAAATCGGCAATGAAATACGCTTTAGAAATGAATGGGAAGGCCAAGTTTTTGAGCAATGGGGAACTGTTTTAGAAGTTGTTTCAAATCAAAAAATAAAATATTCTTTGTTTTTCCCAAGACCTGGATTGGAAGATAAACCCGAGAATTATTTCATAATGAATTATGTTTTATCTGAAGAAAATCAGAAAACAAAACTCGAAATAATTCAGGAAGATAATCGTCCCGGAGCAGTTCAGGAGAAACCGCAAGGAGAAGAAAATCCAATTCTACAGGCCTTAAAAGCCGTAATAGAATCTTAAATAATAGAGCAGATTTGTTAATCTGCTCTTTTTATTTGATTCATAGTCAAAAAACCTTTCTGACTCTGTAACTTTGTTCCTTTGAATCTCAAAAAAATGACAAAAATTAGCATACTTGGCTGCGGCTGGCTGGGATTTCCTTTAGCGAAAGCATTACTAAAAAAAGGAATTTCAATAAACGGATCAACAACTTCAGAAAACAAACTTTCAATTTTAAAAGATGCAGGAATAAATTCGTTTTTAGTGAGTGTTGAAAGTGACGGAATTTCCGAAAACATCGATACTTTCTTAGCAGAAAGCGAAATCTTAATTATAGATATTCCACCAAAACTAAGAGCTGCCGATCCAAGTTCTGAGAAGAAAGCATTTGTAGAAAAAATCAAGAATCTAATTCCTTTTATAGAAAAATCAACGGTTAAAAAAGTACTTTTTGTAAGTTCAACCTCTGTTTATGGTGATGATAATGGTCTTGTAACCGAAGAAACCAATCCCAATCCGGAGACAGAAAGCGGTAAACAATTGCTTTTAGCCGAAAATCTCCTTCTTGAAAATCAAAACTTTGAAACCTCAATTCTACGTTTTGGCGGATTAATTGGCGAAGATCGTCATCCTATTAAGTTTTTAGCTGGAAAAGAAAACATTGAAAATCCAGATGCTCCCGTTAACCTAATTCATCAAAGTGATTGCATTGGTATTATTGAAGAAATCATAAACCAATCTAACTGGAATGAGGTTTTTAATGCTGTTGCGCCCTTTCACCCAACGAGAGAGGAATACTACACTCAAAAAGCGATCGAAATGAATTTGCCAGAACCAATATTTGGTTCCGAAAAATCAAATATTAAAAAGGTTATTTTGAGTAAAAAGGTGGAAACCTTTTTAAACTATAAATTTAACTTAGAAGAATATTAAAATTTTCGAACCACAGATTTAAATAAAAACACTATTTTTCCTTCATAAAAAATAACTGTTTTTCCAAATGAAAAAATTCAGGTTTCTGTTTTCACTCAGCATTTTACTGCTTTCATTCTTTCAAAGTTATGCTCAAGACGAAACATTTTCTTCTGTTGAAAATGAAAATCCCGAAAAAATAAAACAATTTCACACTGATATTGTTGTTAAGGAAAATGGAAATCTAATTGTGACCGAAACTATTAAAGTATATGCTAAAGGCATAAAAATAGACCACGGTATATTTAGAGAGCTTCCAATGAAGAGTAATTCTCCAAAAGTCTCTAAAAACAATTATTACACTGTCTTAAATGTTACCCGAAACGGTTTACAAGAACCGTATCATGTAATTGATGGATTTGATAAGTTCGAGATTTATATTGGCGACAAAAAATTTTCTATTGCAGAAGGAAATCACACTTATAAATTAACTTATGAAGTAGAAGCCCAAATACACTCTTATAATGACTTTGATGAAGTTTACTGGAACGTTACAGGTAATTATTGGGATTTTGAAATAGAGAATGTCACTGCAAAAATAACTCTACCCAAATCTGCAAAAGCATTCCAGACAGCTTGCTATACTGGTGTTTTTGGCTCAAAAGCACAAGAATGCAATTCAAAAATATCAGGAAACTCTATTTTCTTTACTTCTAAAAATCTAAAAAAAGAAGAAGGTTTTACCATTGCCGCTGGTTTTCCTAAAGGAATTGTCGATCAGCCTTTTTTCAGGCCGCATTATAAAATGGAGGAATTCTTAGAAGCCGACAAAATATTATTTGCAATCGCTGTTGTTCTCGCGTGCTTTGCATTTTATTATTTTTCATGGAAGAGATTTGGCAAAGATCCGAAGTTAAAAAGCGAAAGCAGAATTATTGATTTAAAAAACCGCTACTCGCCTACTTCGTTGAATTATATAACAGATCAAAGTGTTAATTCTCAAACACTTTTAGTTACTATAATCAATCTTTCATTAAAAGGCGCTCTTGTAATTTCAGATAATGGAAAAGAAACTTGGGCAGATGATTTTAAATATTCGCTTAAGATTGGAAATAAAATAGAAGGTTTGTCTAAAGAAGAAAATGCAGTTCTAAATACTTTATTTAGCGAAAAAGATTCTTTCGAATTGGATAAAGAAACGTATAAGATATTCACTAAAGCAAAAGAGGCACTCGAAAAACCTTTAAAACAGCAATATAATTTAAAAGATTATCATTCTAGCAATTCTAATCAAATCTTATTGGGCTTTGTAATTACAATTGGTGCTTTATTGGGTTATTGCCAATATTCAAAAGGAACTATATATTGGGCCGTAATTTTCGGATTTACAATGCTCGTGTTTACTTACTTATTACTCAAAGGCGCAGTACAAACATTTATTAAAAAAGATTATAAATCAACTGCTTTTTGTCTTTTCTTATCGCTATTTACAGGCATTTTTTCTGTTGGCTGGTATCTTGCAAGTAATGTTGACAAAAGTTATTCAGTCCTAACTTTGCTAGTACTCTTTTTAATAATTATCGGATTTAGCATCTATTTAAGTCTAATAGGCGCGTATACAGAACTTGGAGTTGAAACAAAAGCTGAAATCGAAAAGCTAAAAGAGTATCTATTAGAGTATAACCCAGAAGAAAGTTCTGCAATTAGCGTTTATGAAGAAAACCTGCCTTATGCCTTTGCATTAGGAATTGAAGATGAATGGAATTTGAAATTTATTGATATTTTAAAAAAATTAAATTATACCAATAATTGGATCAAAACGAATAGTAGCAACTATGTTTCTTCTCCAGCATTTTTCATGAGTTTTAGAACCTCTTACACTACTTATTCGACCTCATCCAGCAGCGGAAGTTCTGGTGGAGGAAGCTCTGGTGGAGGAGGCGGAGGCGGAGGCGGCGGTGGCTGGTAAAATCCTCGTATATTTAACTTATATAATTTATTGATTAAAAAAAACTTTGCGAACTTCGCGATAAACTATTGCCCTTTTGCGGTTAAAAATTATGGAAACAGTTTTCATCAACTCTCCTTTAGGAATCACCAAAATAATTGGAGATGAAAATGGTATTGCCGTAATTTCTGTTTCTGATGTTGGAACCAATGAAGTTTCTAAAGAAATTCCAGAAGTATTACAAGAAGTCGTTTCGCAGTTAAATGAATACTTTGAAGGCAAAAGAACTGATTTTGACTTAAAACTGAATCCGCAAGGAACCGAATTTCAGCAGAAAGTCTGGAAATCGCTTCTTGAAATTCCATACGGAAAAACGGTAAGCTATATGGATCAGACCAAAAAACTCGGAGATATAAAAGCAATTCGCGCTGTAGCTTCGGCAAATGGCAAAAATCCGCTTTGGATTGTGGTTCCTTGTCATCGCGTTATCGGCACAAACGGATCTTTAACTGGATATGCTGGAGGTTTATCCCGTAAAAAATGGCTTTTAGAACATGAAAGCCCGTCTTTACAGCAGAGTTTGTTTTAGTTTTTATTTTTTAGGAGGAAATTCGATACCCGCTTCTTTCACTAGTTCGTAACCATAATTCATAATTGTTTCAATAACAGGAATTGCTTTCATTCCCTTTTCAGTAATGGAGTATTCTACCTTTGAAGGCACAACAGGGTATACTTTTCTCCCAATCAAGCCTTTCACTTCTAATTCTTTTAACTGGCTTGCAAGCATTTTATCAGTTATGTGTGGAATATCCTTTTTCAACTCTCCATATCTGAGAACGTTTTTGTGAAGTCTCCACAAAATTGGCATTTTCCATGTTCCTCCAATATGATTTAATGCAAATTCAATTGGAGTATAATATAATTTATTGTCGTAAAAAAATTCCGGCATGATTCAAAGATTTGATTATGATATACTTTCAAAAAAGTGAGTATACTACATAAAAGTGAGTATTAAAATTTAAGGTTTTTTCTGATGTAAATTTGCAAAAAAATTAGATCACATTATGGATTACATTAAAATTTCGCAAGAAACAATTGGACATTTATACAAAGCTCACTCAAGTGTTAGAAAATCAGAAATAGATATTAAGCTTCTCGCACTTACAGACCTGAGAGTTTCCCAATTAAATGGATGTGCTTATTGTTGCAGTTTCCATTCTAACGAGTTAAGACAATTTGGAATTGAACAAAACGTACTTGATAAATTATCGGGATGGAAACTTTCTGATGTTTTTGATGAGAAACAAAAATTGGCTTTGGAATGGGCAGAGGTAATTACGAAAATGGAAACCGATTTATCTACCTGTAAAAAGAAATTAGAAATAGTCTTTACGGAAAAAGAATTAGTTGATTTAACAGCCAGCATTTCAATTATGAATACTTTAAATCGTTTACGAATTACATTAGGGGATAATCATTAAATATGTAACTTTATACGCACAATAATGTTCGCATAAATATGATTGAAAAAATAAACCTCAATAACATTTTATTTCTCGATATAGAAACCGTTCCCGAAGAAGAAAACTTCAATTCGCTTGACGCGGAAATGCAGTCACTTTGGGATTTGAAAACGCAATACCAGCGAAAAGACGAGTATTCTCCAGAAGAATTTTACGACCGTGCTGGGATCTGGGCCGAATTCGGAAAGATAATCTGTATTTCTGTTGGCTTTTTTATCATCAAGGGAGATGTTCGCAATTTTAGAGTGACTTCGTTTTTTGGCGAAGAAAAGAAAATCCTAAAAGACTTTTCGAATCTGATTAACAATCATTTTAATCAGCCTCAGCATTTGCTGTGTGGACATAATTCCAAAGAATTTGACATTCCGTTTATTGCCCGAAGAATGATTATCAACCAAATGCCAATTCCAGATAAACTGAATTTATTTGGTAAAAAGCCTTGGGAAGTTCCGCATTTAGATACTTTAGAATTATGGAAGTTTGGCGATTATAAACATTATACTTCTTTAAAATTATTGACTAAAATCTTAGGAGTTCCTTCTCCTAAAGGAGACATTGACGGAAGTCAGGTTGCTCATGTCTATTATGTCGAAAAAGATATTGACCGAATCATTACCTATTGCGAAAAAGACACAATAGCCGTAGCTCAGATTTTCTTGCGTTTGCGTCGAGAAGATTTGCTAATTGATGATGAAATAATTCATGTATAACTTCTTTAGATACTAGGGCTCTGAGAGCCTTTTGCATGAACTTATATAACTTATATGGTTTAAAATGATTCATTCCGAAATTTCACATTATCGTATGGCTTCTCAGAAGCTTTATCAAGAAAATCAATGTTCTCCTCAAGAAATTGTGCAGCATTTTGGTGCTATGCAGGCTCAGGATTATGCTATGGCAAAATGGGCAATTGGTTCACGTTGCAATTCCTCGGAAAAAGAAATTGAAGAAGCCGTTAATTCAGGAAAAATAATCAGAACTCATATTCTGCGTCCAACTTGGCATTTTGTTTCTGCTGATGATATTTATTGGATGCTTGATCTTTCTGCTCCACAGGTACAAAGATTTACTATTTCTGCCGCTAAAAAATTTGATTATGATTTGAAGAAATTAGATAAAATCAATAATAAAATTCAAAAGCTGTTATCAGGAAATAATCATTTGACTCGAGATGAAATCATGCTGGAACTTGATATTAAAAGAACTTCTAAAGAAGATTTTTTAAGCGCTGCCATTATGATGCATGCCGAACTGGATGGTTTGGTATGCAACGGAAGAATGAAAGGCAAACAAATTACGTATGCTTTACTTGAAGAGCGCGTAGAAAAGCCTAAAACCAAATTGAGCAAAGAAGAAAGTTTGGCCAAACTCGCTCTACGTTATTTTGAAAGTCATGGTCCGGCAACATTGCTCGATTTTTCGTGGTGGTCAGGTTTCGCGCCGACTTTTTGCAAAAATGCAATTAACGCAATAGAGTTGCAATTGAATTCTAGCACCATTGATAATCAGATATATTGGTTCGGAAAAAAGTATAATCAGGAGAATATCTTTCGCGAAAGCGTACATTTTTTGCCCGCATTTGATGAGATTTTAATTTCATACAAAACGCGCGAAGCTTCATTTACTGGAGATCATCAATCTAAAACTTTTACCAATAATGGCATTTTTAAACCCATCATTTTAGAAAATGGAAAAGTAATTGGAATCTGGAAACGAACCATTAAAAAAGATCACGTAAAAATTGAAACGGAATTCTTTAATGAAACTGAAAGTTCGAAAAAAGAGATTTTGTTTGAAGGAATTAAAGCCTTTGAAACCTATTTGGAAACCAAAATTGTGATTGAATAATTTTATTTCACTTCATTGGGCTACATCAAAAGCCAAATTCAGTCCTCATTAAACAAAATATTTATGCATTTTATTGCTAAATAATTACATTTACAAAAAAATGTAATTATGGTATTGAGCAGATTTTGGTTAGTTATTTTTATTTCTTCGATTCTTTTTATTGTAGTCAGTTTATTTACTGCCAATACTTATACCATTGATTCTGTTTTAAATGGAAAAAAAGACGATCCTGTTTTAGTTTCTGAAAAATACATCGAAGAGCTTCCTGCTTTCTTAAAAGACAGCATAAAAAAAGCGCCAGATCAGACGATGATTATCAATCGTGATACGCTAAATGCTGACACGACTTATGTTTACAAAAACAAAACCGTAAAAATTTATAGCGGACTTCAAAAATCTGATGGTTTATTGCCAACTTGTAAAAGCACTTTAGTCGATTTAATTTTGCCACTTATTGCCTATTTAGCTTTTTTCTGCGGATTAATGGAACTTCTAATCGTTTCTGGAGCTTCTGGAAACCTGGCAAAAGCTTTAAGTCCAGTATTTGTAAAGGTATTTCCAAGTATTCCTAAAAACCATCCTTCGATATCGTACATGACCTTAAACTTCGCTGCCAATTTCTTGGGATTAGATTCTGCTGCAACACCATTCGGATTGAAAGCCATGGAAAGTTTACAGGAAATAAACCCTGAAAAAGATAAAGCCAGCGATGCACAAATCATGTTTATGTGTCTTCATGCTTCTGGATTAACTTTAATTGCAACTTCAATTATCGGATATCGCGCTGCTGCAAATGCAAGTAATCCTGCCGACGTAATGCTGCCTTGTATTATCACTTCATTTATTGGAACTATTGCGGCTTTTTTAATTGTCGGAGTCAAACAGAAAATTAATTTCAAAAGCGCTTCTCTTTTAATTGGTTTAATGGGATTAATTGCAGCAATTGTTGGATTGCTGATGTATGTAAATCATTTGGATTTAATTGGAAAAAACTATTTTACCTCTAATCTTTCTGGATTAATTTTACTTGCCATCATAGTATTTACGCTGATTTTTTCTTTCAGACATGAGAAAAAATTCAGAGAAGCAGACACGACAGTTTTTGACACTTTTGTCGTAGGCGCCAATAACGGAGTGAAAACGGGAGTTACTATTTTTCCTTACGTTTTAGGGATGCTAGTTGCAATATCATTATTCAGAAACAGTGGTTTATTTGAAATCATCAGTGATGCAATCGGATTTGTTTTCTCAAATCTAGGTGTAAGCAAAGAAATTACAAATGCACTTCCTGTTGCGATGCTTCGTCCGTTTAGTTCTGCAGGTTCTAGAGGCTTCTTAATTGATTCTATGAATACATTTGGAGCCGATTCTTTAACCGCTAGATTGAGCAGTATTTTCCAATGCAGTGCCGAAAGCACATTTTATGTTATTGCCGTTTATTTTGGTTCTGTAAACATTAAAAACACTCGTTACGCGCTAGGCACAATGCTTTTGGTCGATTTGGTCTGCGTTATTACAGCTATTTTTGTGGCAACTTGGTTTTTCTAAAAGAAGCTAAAAACAATTAAATTAGTTACTTCTTATTTTTCGTAAATCTCTTTAAAACAACAAATAAAGCTTGTTGTTTTAAAGTTTTTATATAAGTTACCTGTATGAATTAGGCGCATTATCCTACATTATTTTTTCATTTTTTATAAAAAACCTCTTATAATTTTATACTTTAGCCTTCTAACATAAATAAAACAATTAAATATTCCCCCAAATATGTTTAAATGGTTTTTAAGTAAAAAAAAGGACTCTAAGAGTCCCGAAAAAATCGAATGCGCCAAAGAGCCAAAACCTACAGAAATACCTGTCGCGCAAAATAAATTCGATACGAACAAAATAGACTGGCTCATTAATGACTCGCTTCTTGCCTTAATGCCTCGCGAATTATTTATGCACTATTCTGATTCCACTACAATAAAAGATCCTCAGGATCCTTCTTGGCAAAATCAAGGATTATACTTTTGGAGAGAGAAAGAAGCATTTGAAAACAAATCTCTTCCAGAGTTTTTTGAAACTATGGAACAGAAATTGTTTATTATCAATGAAGTGCCAGATTATATTTCGTTAGTTTCAGGAAAAGCTATGCCGTGGTTTGGAATGCCTGGAGGTGGCGAAAAATTCTTTTTCAGATATGATGAGACCACTCCTGTCACTTTAGAAGAAGCCTACAAACTTAATATAATAAATTATGTTGAAATAGTGGAATTGAATAACGACAATCTTAGCGTTTTAAATGATCGCGATAATTATTGCTTTTTGATTGATCCATATGAAGTAAAATACGAAGACCAGCTTTTTTATCTTAACGGAGAAAAAATCTCATTAGCAGAACTTTATCAAAAAAAGAAACTTTTAGTTCTATCTGTTGAATAAAATCATATTTGAATTATAATTATGAAAATCCACACTCTTTTTTTCCTGCTTGTTTTAATAGGATGCCAAAAAACAAAACCAACAGATACCACATCAGTTGCAGAAATCATTGAGCCTCAAGAAACTTTAGAGGTGACAAACGATGAAAAAATCATCAAAACCGACACTGTGTCTATTTACACTGACGGAACAGAATCTTCTACAGATTATGTTTTAGCGCATTTAGTAGATCAGCAGGCAGATAAGGACAGTATTGTTACTGTAAAATATCGATTGGATTTTTATCAGAATAAAAATAAAACTGCATCTTCAAAAATCGCGATCAAAGGTTTTCAGAAAGGATCAGAATGGATGGCTTCGTACGGATTGACATCTGAAAGTTCAAAAAATTCTCCATTTATACAAATCTCACTCGGATATCCTGCATGCGGTTATTCTCATGACCACTATTTATATTACCTAAAAAACAAGGCATTACAATTAGTGCACCAATGGAGCACAATGACTGATAGCGGCTGGGGAAGCTGGGTAGAAATTGAAAATCCTTCCACCAATTCTGACCCAAAATCCTTTTATTGCAAGACTGTTGCGTTTGTACCTGCTGACGAAGATGAGAACGTAGACATGGGAATCCTTTCACACTCAGACTCAATATCTTTTGAACTAAAGGACAGCAAGTGGAAAAAAGTTTTACTTTCTGCTAAAGACAAACCTTACTTTGAAAAAAAGATGACGTTTGATCAATTCAATAGCGTCGAATAAAATCATGAAACTGTCAAATGAGTCCTTATTCAAATTCTTTCTTAGGTAAATAATTTCTAAATTTGTAAAAAAACAAAACTAATGATTGATTTTATATACCAAGATCCTTATCCGATCTTAAAGGACGATACGCAGTACCGCAAAATCACTTCTGATTTTGTGAAAGTTGAAAAATTTGGAGAACGCGAAGTTTTAACCGTTGACCCAAAAGGTTTGGAGTTATTGGCTGAAGAAGCTTTGACCGATGTTTCGTTTATGTTGAGAACTTCTCATTTGCAAAAATTGAGAAAAATTCTAGACGATCCAGAAGCAACGGACAATGACCGATTTGTAGCTTACAATTTACTTCAAAACGCATCTGTAGCTGCCGAAGGTCAGTTACCAAGCTGCCAGGATACTGGAACAGCGATCGTAATGGCAAAAAAAGGTGAAAGTATTTTTACAGGTGTTGATGATGCAGAATGGTTAAGCCGCGGTATTTTCAATACTTACCAAAAAAGAAATTTACGTTATTCTCAGATTGTTCCGATTTCGATGTTTGAAGAAAAGAATTCTGGTTCAAATCTTCCGGCACAAATTGATATTTATGCTAAAAAAGGAACTTCTTACGACTTTTTGTTTATGGCAAAAGGCGGAGGATCTGCAAACAAAACTTATTTATACCAGCAGACAAAATCTTTATTGAATGAAAAATCGATGGACGAATTCATTCGTACAAAGATCAAAGATTTAGGAACTTCTGCTTGTCCTCCGTACCATTTAGCTTTGGTAATTGGCGGAACATCTGCCGAAGCTAACTTAAGTGCTGTTAAAAAAGCTTCTGCTGGATATTACGACAATCTTCCAACTTCAGGAAACATGGCTGGTCAAGCTTTCCGTGATCTTGAATGGGAAGAAAGAGTTCAGAAAATCTGTCAGGAAAGTGCAATCGGTGCTCAATTTGGAGGAAAATATTTCACTCATGACGTACGTGTTATTCGTTTGCCACGACACGCGGCTTCTTGCCCAGTTGGATTAGGCGTTTCTTGTTCTGCCGACAGAAACATTAAAGGAAAAATCACTAAAGACGGAATCTTTGTTGAGCAATTGGAAACAAATCCGAAACAGTTTTTACCAGAAACAGCTCCACACTTGGAAGCTCCTGTAGAAATTGATTTAGATCAGCCAATGGCAGATATTTTGGCTAAATTGTCTCAATATCCTGTTAAAACTCGTTTAAAACTAAACGGAACCGTAATTGTTGCTAGAGATATCGCTCACGCAAAAATCAAAGAATTGTTAGACGCTGGAAAACCAATGCCTGACTATTTCAAAAATCACCCAGTGTATTATGCTGGCCCAGCAAAAACTCCAGACGGAATGGCTTCTGGAAGTTTCGGACCAACAACCGCAGGACGTATGGACGTTTATGTGGATGAATTCCAGAAAAATGGCGGAAGTATGATTATGCTTGCAAAAGGAAACCGTACTAAACAAGTTACTGATGCTTGCAACAAATACGGCGGATTCTATTTAGGTTCAATCGGAGGCCCTGCTGCTATTCTAGCTCAAGACAACATTTTAAAAGTTGAAGTTGTTGATTTTGAAGAATTAGGAATGGAAGCTGTTCGTAAAATTACAGTTAAAGATTTCCCTGCGTTCATTATTACCGACGATAAAGGAAATGATTTCTTTGCAAACTTGTAATTTTTCTTAACCGCAAAGAGCGCAAGGATTTACGCAAAGTTCGCAAAGAATTATATAAAAACAAAAACCGCCTTTTTTGGCGGTTTTTGTTTTTAATCTATAGCGTGCCTTGCGTAAATCCTTGCGCTCTTTGCGGTTTAAATTCATCACGCACTTAAATCCTGTTTTTCAAAAGCTATAAAATGAGATATTTCGCCTTTCAAGTTATAAACTGGCGAAGCATCTATTTTACATTTATAAGTCTGTCCGTTTTTTCTATAATTTTCGAGTGTTTTTGCAAACGGAATCTGCTTTTTTACCGCTTCTCTAATATCTTTTAAGTCTTTTTGCGAGGTTGCTGGCCCTTGAAACATTTTTGGAGTTTTCCCTAAGATTTCTTCTTCTTTGTAACCTGTCATTCTTTTTATTCCGCTTGACGCGAAAACTATTCTTAGATCCAAATCTGTTACTAAAACTACTTCATTTTTGATTCTTTCCTGGATATTCAGCTTTTTTTCATCCCAGATAAATTCATCTGAAATTTTGCTCATTCTTTTCAAATCAGCGCTTAGCCCTTTTAACTCATTTAGATACTCGTAATGAAAATCCCAAGATAGGATTGGGACTGAATTTCGCTGCAGTGAATCATCAGAATTTTTATTTTTCATATCAAAATTAATTCAGGATGTTGATGGATCTTTTTTCTCAAAGATACAAGAAAAATCTTGTTATTAAAAGACCTAAATCTTAATATAGCATTAAAAAGCATTATCAAAATGTAAATTTTAATTGGACTACAACTGCTTTCTTCACTTCTGTATTCAAGTTACTCAATGAAATTCCAAGCAATCTTACCGAATCTTTCATTTTTTCCTGATACAATAATTCTTCGACATTTTCCATAATCAAACTTTTATCAGAAATAAAATAAGGCAGGGTTTTACTTCTTGTCTGTTGCGAAAAATCGCTGTATTTAATCTTGAGTGTAATTGTTTTTCCAGAAACATTATGTCTTTTTAAACGTTTTTCTAACGAACCTGCAATCCGTTCTAATTGCTCCATCATAAAAATTTCGGAAGACAAGTTCACATCAAAAGTATGTTCTGCAGCTACAGATTTAGCAATTCGAGAAGATTTCACTTCACTATTGTGAATACCTCTCACGACATGGTAATAAAATGCTCCTGATTTTCCGAAATGTTTCTCTAAAAACTCTAAAGATTTGCTTTTCAAATCGGTTCCTGTAAAAATCCCGAGCTGATACATTTTTTCTGTCGTAACTTTCCCTACTCCATAAAATTTGCGAATGGGCA